>NZ_JBFBEZ010000003.1:0-359163 GCF_040701725.1 Streptomyces sp. NPDC093109 | reverse complement strand
GCCGTCCGGTCCCGCCGGGGACCACGACGGCGCCGACCCGTCAAACTCCGCGCGGACAAGGCGTACTTCTCCGCCGACCACCTGGCCTGGCTGCGTGAGCGCGGGCTCGTCGCGCGCATCGCGCGGCCCGGCATCGAGTCCGGCGAACGCCTCGGTCGGCACCGCTGGAAGATCGAACGGTCGATCGCTTGGCTCTTTGGCTACCGCCGCCTCACCGTCCGATACGAACGAAAGGGCTCGCACTTTCTCGCCTTCCTCGGCCTGGCCGCCGCCCTGACCTGCTACAAGAAGCTCGCGAAACTTGCCACGTGAGACACACTCTTAGTGGATGTTCATCGCTGTCCGTCTGCTGGAAGGGCTGCAATTGGCGGAGGCGTTCAGCCAGCGGTTGACCGGCTACGAGCGGAGGGATGTCCGGTCGCCGCCGCCCTCGAAGCCACTTCTCGAAGTCGAGCTCAGTCGTAGTCGCTGGGACCTCGATCCGAGGCGCCTCCTCCCTGGTCAAGGGCCTGGCAAGAAGAGACTGGACTTCGGCGTACAGGGTGTGCTCCAACGCGGCGCGAAGCTGTGTGAGGGCGTCGGCCACCAGCCGTGGGATAGCCGCGGGTAGAGGCGCGATTGCCCTAACCACCATGTTCAACCGATCTCCATCCGCGACTTCTCCCAAGGTGAGCGGGCCTTGCTCGGAGTACGCGTGTAAGGCGGATAGCCTGGTCGATGGTGTGGTCCACGTGGGCCAGGGTGTGGGTGACGTAGAGTTGGTGGTCAGGAAGCCATGAGTAGGTGGCATCACGGTGGGTCATGAGCAGAGCGTAGCCAGCCTCTCATCTACCGAGGCCCGGATGCCTGACCCTCGCTCTGGATCGATCACTCCCGTCGAGGGAGCCCCGGATAGGCCCCAGCAGGGCTGAGCGGGATGCTGTTCTTGAGGAGTGCCAGCCGCACGTGGCAAGGCTGGCTCCTGCGAGTTCGGCGTTGCTCCGCAGCGAGAGGTGGTGGCGTTCGTACCCGGTGTGCCACTGTCCCAAGAGGGTGGCGGTGTGCTGGGTGCGGCGAAACTGGGGCGGGCTCCAGTCGACGAGGTGCTGGGCGAGCAGGCAGATGACGTGGGCCGTGGTGGTGTTTCAGAGCGCGGACGAGCTGGGCGATGGAGAAGTCGCTGCCGGCACGGCCTGGTTGAGCCGGACGATGGTGATGCTGTCCGATTCAGGCCCTGGCAAAGCAAGGTGACGCAGGGTGCGGGCGGGGAGCCGGGGCGTCCACTGGAGCGGTTCGTCGATGCAGTGCTCGTCGGGGAGCGTGCCTTCTCCAGCTCTCCGGCGGGCGGGAGGTAGATATGCGGGGTGTCGGTGAGGGAGTGGTGGCAGCGCCGTGGGCGTGGGCCGCCGTTAGAGCCGGGCTTGCGCATCGCCCCGGGCGCGGGACTTCCCGGTGGGGATGGGAGCGAAGGCGAGGGACGCGGTGACAAGCCGGGCAGCGATCGGCGAGAAGGACATGATGGAGGGCGCAGGCGAGGGACCAGCTCAGCCGCCAGGTCACCTGCCAGCGGCCACCGGTCTCCTCCAAGCAGGCGGGGGCACCGCGATCTCGCTTGCCCCCACAGCAGCTGCCGGTGCGCGCGGCGTCGGTCTGGCACGAGAACCACGGCGTGCCCGTCGTACGGCAGTAGGGGCATGGCCATGAGGACTTCGGCAGGTACTCCGGTTACCTCAGTGATCGCGTCCAGTTCGTCGAGGTTGGCCAGGGTCGTCCAGCGCGGCAGTCGGCGAATCGCGTTTGGGTAGACCGAGCGCGCTGAGGACGTCGGTGAAGGAGCAGTTCAGCCGGGCGGTCACGGCCTCCAGCCAGGAGCCCAGAGCCTCACCTAGATATGGGCGTACCGGATCGGCAAGGACCGCCGGGCCTGACTCACCCTGGCCTCCGGACAAGGCGGGCATCTGGGCACCGATCGCGACCAGGGTGCTCGTCGATGACCATGGTCACTCGTGAGGTCCGTGAGCCCGTACGAGATTTCGTGCCGCGGTGACGTTCCGATGAGTTTCCCGGACGGTGAGGGTCTCATTCCTGTACGGCGTGCCTTGCGGCACCGAGCGGCCCAGGCGCGGAGCGACGTCATGGTCCCGGGCGGCGTCACGGGAGCGCGTGACGAGTCGTGTCACCGAAGCGCCGAGCTGGAGGAGCGAAGACTCATGGAGAACGACAGCGCGCAGATCCGAGCGCTCATCGAGCGATGGGCTCAGGCCGTGCATCAGGGCCGTATCGATATGGTGGTCAAGGATCATGCCGAGGACATCGTGATGTTCGACGTTCCGCCGCCCTACGAGGGTGTGCGGGGTGCCGACGCCTACCGGGAGGTCTGGCCGGGGTTCTTCGAGTGGCAGGCCCAGGGGGCCGTCTTCGACGTTGAGGAACTGGAGGTCACCGCCGGGCAGGACGTCGCCTTCGCCCATGCGCTCGTACGGTGCGGGACGGAGGAGGAGCTCGCGGCCCGACCCGGCTTCTGGCTGCGGCTCACCCTGGGGCTGCGCAAGGAAGCGGACCGCTGGGTGGTTGCGCACGAGCACCACTCCTTCCCCGACCTGAGTGTCCCCGATCTCCAGAATCAAGGCGACGTAGGTCCGCGCCGTGCACGACCACTCGTTCGAACGCATAGAGGCCAAGGACCTGGAAGGGCTGATGCGGCACACAGCCGACAACATCGTCTCCTAGGAGCACGACGCCCCTCTTGCAGTACCTGAACGCGACCAGGCGCACGAGGCGCGCCGACAGGGCCTGGGCCCGGCCGAAGACGCCGCCACCTGGGGCGTTCCCGACACGCGCGTACTGATTCGTGACCGCCTCGCCGTCCTCTGGGGGCTGAACCGCATTACCTCCCGTGAAGCTCGTCCGGGACGAGAAGTCAACCCAGCTGGTCTAGACCACCTGAGCTCGGCGCTGGGTCCACGTAAGCCGGCCGCGAATGGCAAGAGACGGCGCCGCCGAAGGCTGGGCGAATCCGGGACGGAACATGTGAGCGGCCATGGGCGGCACCCGCAGATTGTTCTCTGTGCGGTCCTGGACTCGGGCCCACATGCGTGTAGTCGTAGGTGATGCGGGTGTAGTCGGCTTCGGTGCGGCCCGCGGCGGAGACGCCGAGGCGGCAGAAGCAGGCGTCCACGCCGGTGAGGTGGTCCTGGATCGCCGTGTAGTCGGTGAAATCGGCGTGGACGATCTGCCGGAGCTTGGGGTGGGTCGTATCCAAGGGCGGTCGGACGACCGCGAGACCTCGGCGACGGTGTCGTCCCGCAGGGCGTCGCGCCCGATCATTCCGGAGGTTCCAAAGGCGATGACGCGCACGATTTCTCCTGGCAGGGAAGGGTGAGGCGGGGATATGGGCGGGTATCGCTCCTGGCGGGCCGTTGCGGGGTGAGCGGGATCCCGCAGGGCGGTGCATTACGGCGTCGAAGGCGTGGCCGGGCTGGGTGGCCCGGTTCAGATGCCGACTGGGCCCTGATGTCGCCGATGAAGGTGGCGTCGTCGGTAGCGGCACGCTGGGCGATCAGCGCCGCGCTCGGCCCGGCGGGGCAGCGCAGCTGGGCGGTGCCGTCGGTCGCCGCCCGGTACACGGTCTCAGTCACGACTTCGGGCCCCAGTCGACTGGCAGGATGCCGCCCGAGACGACAGGCGGGGCAGGGGGAGCTTCCGCCATCTTGCCGATCGAACGAATGTGCGACTATTGAGTTAGGGTGCTTCTCCCGGTCGGGGGCAGCACAGGCGACGCAAAGGGGGGTCATGGGAACCAGGAGGTGTGTATGTCGTTTACGCATCTCCGCGCAGCGAGTGGCTACTCGCTGCGCTATGGGGCCAGCCACCCGCACGCTCTGGCGGAGCGGGCCGCGGAGCGGGGTCTCGATGCCTTGGCGCTGACCGACCGGGATTCGCTCGCGGGCGCGGTGCGCTTCGCTAAGGCATGCGCCCGGGTGGGGGTCCGACCGCTGTTCGGGGTGGACCTGGCGGTGCCCGGTGGCAGCCCGGCGTCGGGAGCGGCGCCGGGTAGGCGGCGGACCCCCGCTCGGGGCGGCGCGTTCGTGACGGAGGCATCGCTGCGTGCGGTGTTCCTGGCCCGGACCCCGCGCGGTTGGGCCGAGCTTTGCCGGCTCGTGTCGGCGGCGTCTGGCCAGGGCGTCGGCTGGGAGGACCTCGCCTGCCCGCAGGACGATGTGTTTGTACTTCTCGGAGCGGATTCCGAGGTGGGGCAGGCGCTGGCGGCGGGGCGGCCGGACCGGGCGGCGGCGCTGCTCAGTCCGTGGCGTGAGCGGTTCGGGTCGTCGTTGCGCATGGAGGCGTCCTGGTACGGGCGGTCCGGTACCGGGCCGGGATCGTTGCGGCTCGCCACGCGGATGGCGGGATTCGCCGCCGAGCAGCAGGTGACGGCCGTGGTGAGCAATGCCGTGCGCTACGCCGACCCGCAGCAGGGCGAGGTCGTCGACATCCTGGACTCCGCCCGGCTTCTCGTGCCGGTCGACGACCGGGACGCGTCCCGCCTCGACAGCGGACAGCGGTGGCTGAAGGACGCCGGCGAGATGGAACGGATCGCGGGCCGCATCGCCGAGGCGGCGGGCGGCCGGGACGCGGACGCGCGGCGGCTGCTTGCGGCGACCGAGGAGACGGCAGCGGTCTGCGCGGTTGACCCGGGTGAGGCGTTCGGGCTCGGCAGGCTGAACCTTCCCGAACCCGAACTGGTCGGTGTGCAGGAGGAGTTGGCTGACCGAGTCCTCGCCGACCGGTGCGCAGCGGGCATGATGAGCCGCGGCTACCACCGTGAGGTCGACCGCTGGGACCGCCTCGAGGACGAGCTGCGCATCATCGCCGGGCACGGTTTCGCCGGGTACTTCCTGACCGTCGCCGAAGTGGCGGCCCAGACCCAGCGGCTCGGCATCCGGGTCGCGGCGCGCGGTTCGGCCGTGGGCTCGCTGGTCACGCATCTGCTGGGGATCAGTCCGGTCGACCCGGTGGCGCACGGACTGCTGATGGAACGGTTCCTCTCCGCGCGACGCTCGGCGCTGCCCGACATCGACCTGGACGTGGAGTCGGCGCGACGCCTGGAGGTCTACCGGGCCGTCCGGGAACGGTTCGGGGCCGACCGGGTGGCGACGCTCGCCGTGTACAAGACGTACCGGGCGCGCGGCGCGATCGAGGTCGTGGCGCGCGCCCGGGGCATGGCCCCTGACGACGCGGCTCGCCTCGCCAAGGCGTTCCCGCACATCAGGGCGAAGGACGTGCGGGCGGCGCTCGCCGAGCTGCCGGAGCTGCGCGAGGTCGCGGCCGAGGAGCACGGTCGGCTGTGGGAGCTGGTGGAGGCCCTGGACGGGCTGCCGCATGAGGCGGCGATGCACCCTTGCGGTCTGCTCGTCTCCAACGCCGGGCTGTTGCGGCGCACCCCGGTCGCGCCCACCACCGTCGAGAACATCACCATGTCCCAGTTCGACAAGGAGGATATCGAGGACACCGGTCACCCGAAGGTGGACCTCATCGGCGTGCGCATGCAGTCCGCACTCGCCCACGCTGTCTCGGAGATCGAGCGGGTCAGCGGCGAGCGTCTCGACCTGGACGACCCGTCGCAGGTGCCGCCGGACGACCCGGCCACGTACGACATGATCGTGTCCGGGGACACCATGGGCACCTTCCAGCTGGAGAGTCCCGGGCAGCGCGAACTCGTCCAGAATCTGCGGCCGCGGTCCTTCGGCGACCTAGCCCTCGACATCAGCCTGTTCCGTCCCGGGCCGGTCGCCGCGAACATGGTGGCGCCCCTGATCGAGGCCCGGGACAGCCGAAAGCGGATCCGCACTCCGCACCCGGACCTGCAGCTGATCCTGGCGGAGACCGAGGGGCAGGTGGTCTTCCACGAGCAGGTCATCCAGATCATGGCGACGATGACCGGCTGCGACCGGGGCATGGCCGACGAGGCACGCCGCGCCCTGTCCGATCCCGAACGGCAGGGCAGGGTGCGGGCCTGGTTCGCCGACCGGTCGCGTGCGCGCGGCTATTCGATCCGGGCCGCCCGGGACGTGTGGGAGGTCCTGGAGGGCTTCGGCAGTTTCGGTTTCGCCAAGGCGCATGCCGCGGCCTTCGCGCAGCCCGCCTACCAGTCGAGCTGGCTCAAGGCGCACCGGATGGCGGCCCTGCTCGCGGGGCTGCTCACGCACGATCCGGGGATGTACCACAAGCGGGTCCTGGTCGCGGACGCCCGGCGTCACGGGGTGCCGCTGCTGCTGCCCGACGTCAATCACTCTCAATCCGCACATATAATCGAACTGGTGTCCGGTAAGTGGGGAGTTCGGATCGGATTGTCCCAGGTCCGCGGGATCACCGAGGCCGAGAGCAAGCGCATCACGGACGGACAGCCGTATACCTCGGTCGAGGACTTCTGGCAGCGCGCCCGCCCCAGCCGCCCGCTGGCCGAGCGCCTGGTCCAGGTCGGGGCCCTCGACTCTTTTGGTGCGCGGCGCGAAATCCTCCTGAAGACGACCGAGTTGCACCGGTCTGGACGCGGCCGGGGCTCCTCCGCAGGACAACTGCCCATGCCCGCGACCGACACTGGGCCGGACGACGCCGTCGCGGTCACCGGCCTCCCGGTCATGAGCGGCTCCGAACAACTCGCTGCGGAGCTGGACGTGCTCGGCATTGACGTCTCGCGTCATCTCCTGGAGGAGCACCGGTCCTTGCTGGCCGACATCGGGGCGATCCCGGCCGCCGATCTGTCCGGCCTGCGGCACGGCGCCACGGTGCTGGTCGCCGGCGTCAAGGTTGCCACCCAGACCCCGCCGATCCGCTCGGGCAAGCGCGTCATCTTCGCCACCCTCGACGACCCGACGGGCCTGTCCGACCTGGCGTTCTTCGAAGACAGCCATGCGCGCTGCGCCCATACGGTCTTCCATAGCCGCCTGTTGCTCGTGCGCGGGACGGTGACCCGACGGCCACCGCGCGCCTTCAGCATCACCGGTACGGCCGCCTGGGATCTCGCCGAGCTGATCGAGCTGCACTACGAGGGAGGCCCGGCCGCGGTCGCCGACCGGCTCGCCCGCCCCGCGACCGCCGCGCGCCGATCGGGTACGCGGCGCACCATCACGCAGCCGACCGGCTACACCCTGCACCCCTGGGCCGACCTGAGACCTCCCGGCACCCCGGCCGCCCACACCGCCCTCGACGGAAGGACCTTCTACCATGCGAGCCCCGGAAGCGCAGGGTGACCGGCGATGATCCTCTACCTGCACTTCGGTGACCCGCAACCCGACCCGGTGTACCGCCAATTCATCGATATGATCGGCGAATTCACGCCCGTCTGCCAGGCCCTCCCGCCCGACGCGGCGCTCGCCGACGTGTCCGGGAGCGTGCGGTACTTCGACCGTGACGCCGCCTCCCTCGCGGCGCTGATCCGGATGCGGGTGGCCGCACGGTTCGACGTCGACACGACGATCGGCATCGGCCCCAACCCCCTGCTCGCCCGGCTGACCGCCCACCGCGGAGCACCCGGCGCGATTCGCACCATTCCCGACGACCCCGAGGCCGTTGCCGCGTTCCTGACCGGCCTGCCCGCTGCCGCGCTGCCCGGGATCGGCCCGGCGACGGTGCGTACCCTGGCCTCCTACGGTCTGGCCACCGCCGACCAGATAGCCGCCACTCCGCTGCTCACACTCCAGCGCATCCTGGGAACGGCCGCCGGCCGGCAGCTCCATCAGCGGGCGGCCGGCAACGACCCCACCCGAGTAGCGCCCGGCGCCCCGCCCCGCACCTTCAGCGCCGAGCACCGTTTCGTACGCGACGAACTCGACCCCGACCAACAGCGCAGCGCCCTGACCCACCTCGCCGAACGCCTCGGCACCCGCCTCCGTGGAGAGCGGCAGGCGTGCCGATCACTGACCCTGACCGTCCAGTACGCCGACCGCTCGACGACAGCGCGTGCCCGCGCCCTGGCCGAGGCCACTGCACACAGCCCTCAACTACGCGCGGCTGCACACGCGTTGCACACGACGCTTGGCCTCCAACGGGCCCGGGTCCGCTGCCTCACCCTGCAGGCCGAAAAGCTGTGCGAGGCGGGTTCCGTGTCCCGGCAGCTCTCCTTCGGGCCCGACGACGACAAAGCGCGCCGCATCGAGGCCGCGGCCGACCGTGCCCGGGCCCGCTTCGGACCCGGCACCGTCCGGCCGGCCAGCACAGCCGGAATGTGACCGCTCCCCGGCCTCGGACGTGCTCCTCCGCCTCCATGAACTCATAGGGAAAGCTCCATTCAATCGTCTTCGCCGATGAGGAAACCGCGCAGCGGCATGGGTGGCATGCCGTCGATCGGACCGGAGGGCGCGGCGGACAGATCGTTGGCGGGGATTTGCCCTCGCTGTGGAAGCGCCTCGCTGACGTTGACCGAGTCGATCACGGCACCGGAGCCGTGTGAGAGACACAGACGCCGAAAAACCACGAGTCGTGGGACGGCTTCGCCCATGTTCCAAAGGGAACTGCGCCGGACCTCGCGGCCGCCCCGCGGCGGACGGCCGACAGAGCATCAGCAGACGCAAGCGCGCAGGCCACGGGGCTGGCTCGCAAGCTACATTCAGGATCATGACCTACAAGTTCGGACCGAATGAGCAATGCCTCAGGCGCTGCCGTGCAGTCGTCCCGCTGTTGCTCGCCGAAGCGGACAAGGTTGTCGGTACCGGCGTGACCGTCGCTGTCCGCGACATGCCGATGATGCCGATGCTGATGGGCTGGTGGCAGTTCACCAACCGCACGGCGAAGGCGGTCGTCCGGCTCTACGACGACAGCTTCAGCGTGGAAGCCGCGCCCCTGATGAGGAACCTGATCGGTCACGCGTACGCGATGAACTGGCTCGTCGACAACGGGTGGCCGGCGCTGAGGGCTATCCGCGCGTACTCCGACGAACACCGCACCAAGCTAGCCAACAACGTAAATGAGACATGGAACCTGCCCGACCCCGTATCGGTCGAGACAGCGCCACTCGAGTTTGCGGACGAGGCCGACGAGAAGCTGCACAAGCGGCTACTCGGCGAACTGTCGAACTTCGACAACCTCGCCAAGGCGTACGGGACTCCGGAGATATATCCGGTGTACCGGCATCACTCTGCCTTGTCCCACACGACGGCGTACACGGCGAACCCGTTCGTGGTCGAGAAGGACGACAAGCTGTACTTCGCGACGGAGCCGCAGGGCGCGGAGGTGATCGTCGAGCGACTGTGGATCCCGGTTGCACTTCTGCAGGCTGCGAACGCGATCAGCCCCTATATCGAGGGCCACCCGATGAAGAAGACCATTGAGAAGATTATGAACAACCTGGGCCTTCCCGCTGAGATCCTCAACCTGAAGAGGGGCGCTGTCCCGGTTGCTGCCGCGCCTCAGTGACATGCAGTGAGAACCAGTCCGCATCCGCGTTTGACAAGCGACGCGGCACGTCCAAGAGGGTCGTGTCCGGGAGCACTGCTATCAGCCCGACCATTAGGAACGGCCGATGACTGGCCGCAGGCCTATGACTCATACCCGTCTTCGGCACGGTGGACATGCTCAGGCCCAGGGTGCGCTACACCGGGGACCATGGGGCGGTTGTAGTCGAGGGGGATGGTGCTGAAAGTGTCGCTGGGGATGGGAGCGGTGTCGTTGTCAGCGATGATCAGCTGTACCTGGTCGCCGTAGGCGTCTGCGAGTGCTTTGAAGCGGTCGTAGATGCGGTTTCCGCGTTCCTGGTCGTCTGGGTTGTTGCCCAGTGCCTTGCGCGGGGAGTCGATGATCAGCAGGGAGGGGACGAGGACATCAGGGTGGGTGAGTCCGAATTCCAGTAGGGCGAGGCTGTAGGCGATGCTCACGCATGTCGTGATGCCGCCGCCGGAAGCCTGCAGGCTCTCGAAGGGGCTGCCGTCGATCACCGGCAGGTAGGTCTTCGGGTCGATGACCGCCGTTTGTACCCAAGGCAGGTGCAGCTCGGCGAGCAGGGTGAAGAACTCCTGGCTCAGGTCGTCTACGAGTTGGCCGCGGGCTGCGAGGGCCAGGGTACGGCTCTTGACGTCGGCCTGGACGCGTGTGCGGGTCGCCTTGAGGTCCTTGACCTCTTGGTTGATGGACCGCGCGCGAGCCCAAGCATCACGCAGCTGGGTGACGGCGTCGATGCTCGCTCCGAGAGAGGCTACGCGGGCGCTGGAACCGGCGATCGCGTCGAACCGGGGCGCGACGATGTCCCGGGTCTGCACGTCCAGCTCCCGCCGCAGGGTGGCGGTGAGGAAGTCAGCTTGCTGGACGCGGTCACGCGCGGCTGCAAGAACCTGCGCATCAGCTTCGCGAACAGCGTGTGCGTCCTGGAGCTGCCTCTCAAGGGCCTCCCGGGTCTGCTGGATGGCCGCAGGGTCGATGGACTCGTCCGGGGGATCGTGTTGCAGGCAGACAATGCAGTGGTCCTCTTGGACCGGCCGCCCTTCCAGCCGCTGCATGCAGCGAGGGCAGATGACGAAGTCGAAGGGAGACAGCTTCTCGATCGCGGACGCTGAGCGCTCCAGGCGCAGGAGATCGAGTTCGACCTGAGCGACGACTGATTCACGGGCTTCGAGCAGCTCGCGTGCGGCTTCGGCCTCTTGGGTGGCGTCCCTCGCGCCGGCGACGGCCCGACGGAGCTGCTGCCGGAGAACGGCATCGGCCGCGCTGCTCTCCTCCAGCTCCGAGCGCAGATCGCTGAGGGCGCGTTCGGCGAGGGACAGCATCTCGCGTAGCTGAACGAGTTCCGCGCGAAGCACGTCATCACTTCGCGAGTCCGACTCTCGGAGGAAGTTGCTGACGTTGTCGTGCTCAGAGGTTTTCGTCTTCATGTCCGTCAAAAGCTGCGCTGATCGCTGCTTCAGATCCAAGAGCACGCTGTCCGTCAGCCCGAAGATGATCTCGAAAAGGGCTCGGCGCATCCCGTCGAAGTAGGTCTGCTGGTGGCGAACGATCTGGGTGTCGATGTAGATCGCTTCGAGGTAGACGTAGGCGAACAGGGCCTGGAAGGTCACGTTGGCCTTGGCTGCTTTGCCTTCCCGACGCACGGGAATCGACGCACGAGGGAACCTCAAGGCGCTCAGCAGCCGGTCGGACAGAGTTGTCTGACCGGCCTCGGCGCGGATGATGAAGCTCTCTCGGAGTTCCAGCGTGACGGGGTCGAGCACGTCCACCCGGTTGCTGCCGGCTTCGCCGATCAGCCTCCGAAGCGCCAGATGCTCGTCGCCGACAAGGACCTCCGCACACACTGAATGGACGTGATCGCGCACGGCAGGCGTGAGGATGGCGTCACCGCCGGCAGCGTGCTTGAGCAGCATGAGAAGGCTGGACTTGCCGCTGCCGCTCGGTCCGCTGATCACGGTGGCCGGCTGGTCGAACCGGTACGTCTTCTCCGCATCGGCGGTGGTGAGAGTCAGGGCGAGGAACTTCAGGTTGACCGCCATCAGATTTCCGTCCGCCAGGGCCTGTCCACCGCGTCGGGCAGGCGCTCATAGATGAGGTTCTTCAGGGCTGACCCCGACTTGTCGAAGTGCTTCTTCAAAAGCGCCGTACGTTGCGAGACGAGCACCCAGCCAGCCGTCTCCGACAGAACCGCCACGGCCTCAGCGCCACTGGCCGTGACACGGAACTCAGTCCGGTCGCCACCCGCGTACGTAATGAGGTCACGGGCTGCCAGCGAGCCGAGGATGCTGTAGTAGCGCTGATCCCATGGCCCGTACTTGTAGCGGGTCATACGACTCTCGACCGCCCGTCGCTCGGCGGCTGTGGGCTCGGTGCCGCGTGGCCAGCTGTCGCCGTTCTCGTCGAGCAGCCGCTCCAGCATCGCCGGATAGCGAAGTAGGAAGTCGAGCTTGGCCAGTTTGGTGAGTCCCACAAGGCCCATGCGTGCCGTGGTGAAGCGTCCGATCAGCAGCAGGACTCTCGCCTCGTGATAGTGAGCCTCACGGCGCTCCTCGCTACGAGCCTGCACCTTGATGCGCGCCTCGGAAGCCAAACGCTCGGAGGCGTTGCTCACGATGCCTCCTCGTCGGAGATCATGAAGACGTCGGAGAAGTAGTAGTCGCAGTCGTCACACAGCTGATACGCCAGGCCGCGAAGATGCTTACTGTTGATCTTGAACGGCAGGGTCGCCGACATCGCCTCAGGCGTCAGCCGCTGCCTCAAGAGCCGGTTCATCCGCGCCCCGTACGGCTTGCTCTCCGCCGTCTCGCACTGCGCGTCCGCACGGCAGTCGAAGGCGGTATCCAAGACCTCCAAGCGCATATTGGCGAGGTCTGAACTGTCTCCAGGCAACCCCGATTGGTGCTGTTTCCAGGCGACGTACCACGCCGAGCGCAAACTCTCCGCGTGCATGACCTCATCATCGGGCACCTGCCCCTGCACCAGCTTCTTCCGGAGGTTCACTCCTCCGGGAGCGACCATGGGGAGTCGACCAGGAGCGAAGGTCGGAACGGTGAGTTCGCGGTAGACGAACTGCTCGCGCACCGTGCGGGCGTACAGCGTCCGGCGGGCGATGCGCTGCTGCATCTGCACGTTCTGGAGGACCCTGCTCGGCGTTGCGATGTACTCGGCCAGCTGGCCACGCTCGCCCTCGCCGCGGTTGGCCTGCTCGATGCGCTCGACGATCCGGCGGTAGGTGGCTTCGTCGTCCACGTGGTCCAGCTCCAGAGCCAGGATGGCCGGCCGGAGGAGCTGCTGCAGGTTGTGGTCGGTGATGAACCTGGACGAGGGCACGCTCTTGTAGTCGATGTGCAGCACGGTCAGGAACTGCTTGATCGTGGCGACGAAGCCGTCGGGTATGGCGATGTCAGCCATCGCCTTGGTCTCCGGCACCTCGGGGATGTGCGGGTACGGTTGCTTCCAGCGGATCTTCAGGAAGTACCGCGCGATGGTCGTTGCCATCGTGTCGACGTCCGCAGTGACCTCTGGGTCTGGGCCGCACATTCTCGCGAGCATAGCGGCATTGCCCTTGCTGGTGTTCAAGGCGCCGTTCGTGGTGAGGCGCAACCGAACGTTGTCCGCGCAACCGCACGCGCGCCAGCTGTTGAACAGGTGTGCCAGGCCCCCGTCCTTGCACAGATCGCCCACATTCCACAGGGTCCGGTGGTACTGGCGGTGCTTCACCGACACCAGCTCGACGGTGCCGTCCTTGAAGGCGATGGCGAAGTCCTCGTGCCACTCGCAGACGACGTACTCGATCTCGTCCCGTGTAAGCATGGCCAGGCATGCCTGAGCCGCCACTTCGGCTTGGTACCGATACAGCCGTGAGGTGTCGGTTCCACCATCCTCGCCGGGCGCCCGCCGAAAGATCGGATGCACGAAGTCGTCCGCGTCATCCACCGTGTCCGCTGTCATGTCGACCACAGCCACCCCCAAGCCGTACGCGCACCGCGAGCCCTGAAGGGGGTCGGTGAGCCGAAGATCCTTAGGCGTATCACAGTCCGGATGCGTGACGTAACCGAGTGATCGCATAAATCTGGAACGATCAGACAATCCGTCCGCGCCGAGGGCGACTGGCTCAGGACGGGTCTCACGTGCCGGTTGATATCGGAACGCATTGCTTCCCTCGGAGAGTTGCCGCAGCGGCTCGTAGCCCATCGTGCTGGCCGACAGCGCCACGGCGCCCTTGCCGTGCCTTTGACCAGCCGTTCCTCAATCTCGGTGAGGATTAGCCCGCGTGTCAGCAGCTGCGGCGCGTCGATCGGGCCGAAGCCAGACGCAGCCGCTGCTGGGAGAGCCGCAGCGCCATACGGCGCTTGGTGTTGGTCGCTCGTCAGCCCCACGCCCCAGCAACTCGATCAGCGCCCGCTGGGTGTCCGGAAACCGATAGGTGCGCTTGGGCAAGCTTGCGCGCGCAGGCCAATGCCTCACGGCTGCCCTGTCTACTCACGGCCGGGCGTGGCGGCCGTGCCGCTTACCTCGGCAGCCGTCCTTACGCACAGTCAGCATTGCGTAAGCAGTACGGGAATGCGCACACGTTGAATATAGTTTACGTACGCTGCGTATGAAACCGCGGACCCTACACCCCGGTGGTTCCGACCAGCGGCGAGCACTTCCCGATGTCCCAGTTCGACAAGGAGGACGTCGAGGAGCTGGGGCTGCTCAAACTCGATGTGCTGGGTGTGCGGATGCAGTCGGCGATGGCGCACGCCGTCGCCGAGATCGCCCGCGCCACCGGGGAGCGGGTGGACATCGACGATCCGGCGCAGGTGCCGGAGGGCGACCCCGCGACCTACCGGCTGATTGGATCGGCGCAGACGCTGGGCTGCTTCCAGATCGAGTCGCCCGGCCAGCGCGATCTCGTCGGCCGGCTCCAGCCCGCCACCTTCCACGATCTGGTGGTCGACATCTCGCTCTTCCGGCCGGGGCCGGTGGCGGCGGACATGGTGCGGCCGTTCATCGAGGCCAGGCACGGCAGGGCGCCGGTCCGCTATCCGCACCCCGACCTGGAGGGGCCGCTGCGCGAGACCTACGGCGTGGTCGTCTTCCACGAGCAGATCATCCGGATGGTCGACATCATGACGGGCTGCGGCCGGGAGGAGGCCGACCGGGTACGGCGCGGGCTCTCCGACCCGGAGTCGCAGGGGCGGATCCGGGTCTGGTTCGAGCGGCTGACCAGGCAGCGCGGATACGCGCCCGAGGTGGTGGCGCGCGCGTGGGAGATCGTCGAGGCGTTCGGCTCGTACGGCTTCTGCAAGGCGCACGCCGTCGCGTTCGCCGTGCCGACCTACCAGTCCGCGTGGCTGAAAGCACACCATCCGGCGGCCTTCTACGCCGGGCTGCTCACCCACGATCCGGGGATGTACCCGAAGCGGCTGCTGCTGGCGGACGCGCGGCGGCGGGGGGTGCCGGTGCTGCCGCTGGATGTGAACCGGTCACGCACCGCTCATCAAATCGAACTGGTATCTGATGGTGTGTGGGGAGTGCGGCTGGCGCTCCTCGATGTCCACGGCATCAGCGGGGCCGAGGCGGCGCGGATCGAGGCAGGACAGCCCTACTCCTCGCTGCGCGACTTCTGGCAGCGGGCGGCCCCGGGCCGTCCCGTCGCCGAACGGCTCGCGCAGGTCGGCGCGTTGGACATGTTCGGCGCGAACCGGCGGGATCTGCTGCTGCATCTGTCCGAGCTGCACGGCGCTCAGCGGGTGGTCCGGCGCGGCGCGGGCGGGTACGGCGCGGGGCGGGGTACGGGGCGCGGCGCGGGCGGGTACGGCGATCAGCTTCCGTTGGAGGGCGGGCGGCGGACGGCCCCCGCTGGACTGCCCGATCTGGGTGACGCGGAACGGCTCAGCGCCGAGCTGGGCGTCCTCGGCATGGACGCCTCCCGGCACTTGATGGCGGACCACCATGACTTCCTGTCCGAGCTGGGTGCGATTTCGGCCAAGCGGCTGGGGGAGACGGCACACGGCCGTACGGTCCTGGTCGCCGGCGCCAAGGTGGCGACCCAGACCCCGCCGATCCGCTCCGGCAAGCGGGTCATCTTCACCACGCTGGACGACGGTACGGGCCTGGTCGACCTCGCCTTCTTCGACGACAGCCACGAGGCGTGCGCGCACACGGTCTTCCACTCGTGGCTGCTGCTGGTGCGCGGGGTGGTGCAGCGGCGGGGGCCGCGCAGCCTGAGCGTGGTGGGCGCGGCGGCCTGGAATCTGGCGGAGCTGGTGGAGCTGCGGAAGACGGGCGGTCTGGAGGCGGTGGCGGCGGCGCTGGGTCCGGATTCCGGTTCCGGTTCCAGTTCTGGTTCCAGTTCCGATTCCGGTTCCGCCTCCGGTCCGGATTCCGGTTCAGGCGACGGTGGCCGGCGGATCAGGCTGTCCACGGGCTACGAGCTGAACCCGTGGGCGGACCTCAAACCGCCCGGCGAAGGCGTCCCGACCGGCCGGAAGCTGTGGCACTCCAGCCCGGGGAGCGCGGGATGATCCTCTGTATACGGCTCGAAGGGAGGGGCGGCGCCGAAGCCGCGCCGTCCGCGCTGCCCGCGCTCCTCGCGCTGGCCGAGGACATCAGCCCCGTGGTCCAGGCGCTGCCACCCGATGCCGCGCTCCTCGATGTGCGCGGCGCGCGGCGGTACTTCGGGCAGGACGCCGCCGGGATCGCCGCCGTCCTGCGGGTACGGGCGCTCGCGCACCTCGGCGCCGGCTGCGCGATCGGGGTGGCAGCCACCCCCGTACTGGCGCGGATGGCCGCGCGGGCGGCCACGCCCGGGACGACGTGCGCGGTGGCGGACGACGAGCGCGCGGTACGGGAGTTCCTGGCGCCGCGCCCGGTCGACGCCCTGCCCGGGATCGGCGCCGCGACGGCCCGCGCGCTGCGCTCGTACGGACTCGACACCGTCGGGCGGACGGCGGCCGTACCGCTGTCGACGCTCCAGCGGATCACGGGGGTACGGCTGGGGCGCGAGCTGTACGAGAAGGCGCGCGGTATCGACCGTACGAGGGTGGTCCCGGACGCCGCCGCCCGCTCGGTGGCCGCCGAACGGAGCTTCCCGCACGACGAGTTGGACCATGAGCTGCACCGGCGCGCACTGCTCTCGATCACCGAGGAGCTGGGCTCCCTGATGCGCGGCACGGACCAGGTGTGCCGCTCGCTGACGCTCACCGCGCGGTACGCGGACCGGTCCGTGACCACCCGTACGCGCGCGCTGCGCGAGCCGACCGCGCACTCGGCCGCGCTCGCCGCCGCCGCGTACCGGATCCATGAGTCGCTCGGGCTGCAACGGGCGCGGGTCCGGGCCTTCGCGGTCCGCGCGGAGGGGCTGACCCCGGCTGGACGGGCCGCGCGGCAGCTGACGTTCGACCCGGTGGACGAGCGGGCGCGGCGGATCGAGGAGGTGGCGGACCGCGCGCGGGCGAGGTTCGGGCCGCGGGCGATCGTGCCGGGGTCGCTGAGCCGCTGGGCCGCGTGAGGCGGGACGCCGGGCAACGGCGGTTATCCGCACGGGTTTTACCGGCGCGTAACTTCCCTTCGTCGCTCTACCCGTGCGTAACTTGGCTGAGTACAGCCAGAAAATGTGGTCCGGACCACAGGGCTGACAGTCATCGCTTTCACCCTTGAGCCGCAAGGAGATCGCCCGATGCTGCCCTGGAAACGCGCGCTCGGCACGCTGTCCGCACTGCTGCTGGCCGCCACGGTCACCGTCACCCCCGCCGTGGCCGCGACCGCTTCCGCATCCCCCGCGGAATCCCCCTCCGCTTCCATATCCGATTCCATATCCGCCGTCACCGCCGCCGCCGCGCCGAGCAGCGGGTGGAACGACTTCTCCTGCAAGCCCTCGGCCGCCCATCCCCGCCCCGTCGTGCTCGTCCACGGCACGTTCGCGAACTCCGTCGACAACTGGCTCGGTCTCGCGCCGTACCTGGTGAAGCGCGGCTACTGCGTCTTCGCGCTCGACCACGGTCAGCTCCCCGGCGTGCCGGTCTTCTACGGGCTCGGTCCCATCGACGCCTCGGCCGCCCAGCTCGCCACGTACGTCGACAGGGTCCTCGCGGCCACCGGCGCCGCGAAAGTCGACATCGTCGGCCACTCCCAGGGCGGCATGATGCCCCGCTACTACCTGAAGTTCCTCGGCGGGGCGGCCAAGGTGAACGCGCTGGTGGGCATCGCGCCCAGCAGCCACGGCACCACCCTGCTCGGGCTGACCAAGCTGCTGGCCTACTTCCCCGGCGCCAAGGACCTGCTGAGCGAGAAGACCCCGGCGCTGGCCGACCAGATAGCCGGGTCCGCCTTCCTGACCAAGCTCAACGCGGGCGGAGACACCGTCCCCGGGGTGCGCTACACGGTGATCGCGACGCGGTACGACGAGGTGGTCACGCCGTACCGCACACAGTTCCTGACCGGCTCCGAGGTGCGCAATGTGCTGCTCCAGGACCTGTGTGCGGTCGATCTGTCCGAGCACGCGGCGATCGGGCTGATCGACCGGA
Source organism: Streptomyces sp. NPDC093109 (assembly GCF_040701725.1). Classification (NCBI taxonomy): domain Bacteria; kingdom Bacillati; phylum Actinomycetota; class Actinomycetes; order Kitasatosporales; family Streptomycetaceae; genus Streptomyces; species Streptomyces sp. NPDC093109. Next base: position 341,239 of record NZ_JBFBEZ010000003.1, on the reverse strand, counting down.
TCGCCTTCCACGAGGTCGCCAACGCGCTCGACCCGGCACGGGCCACACCGACGACCTGCCTGTCGGTGCTCGGCTGACGCGCTGCCGGCCGAACGGTCAGCCGAACGGTCAGCCGCGGTGGCGGACCGTACGGACCGTACGGCGGCGGGCCGTGCCGAACATCACCGCCGCGCCGAGGGCGAGAGCTGCCGCGCCGCCGATCGCGTAGTACGAGGTGCTGTCGCCGCCACCGGTCTCGGCGAGGTTCTCCCGGCCGTCGGCCGCCTGCTCCACCGGGGCGCCGGCGGCCTTGGCCTCGGGGGCGTTGGGCTTGGCGTCAGCGGCAGCGTCAGCGGGGGTGGCGTCGGTGCCGGGAGCGGCGGATGTGGGGGTGGGCGTGGAGGTCTTCGCCGGGGCCTGCGCCGCCTCCGTACCGTTCCCGCCGTGGCCGTGCTCCCCGCTCTCCCCGTGCTCCCCGCCGTGTCCGTTGTGGTCGACGGTGGACTTCTCCGCCCCCTCCTCGATCGTCCGGTCGGTGGGGGCGGAAGCGGCCGGCGCGGTGGCGGCTGGCGCGGAGGGGGCCGAACCGGCGCCGCCCGCACCGCCGTTGTCCTGGCCGAAGACCACGTCGGAGCAGGTGTAGAAGGCCTCGGGGCTGTCGGAGCGCTGCCAGATCGAGTAGAGGAGGTGGCGGCCCGACCGGTTCGGGACGACGCCGTTGAACACGTACGCGCCGTCCTCCAGCTTCGGGTCGGCGACCTTGAGGAACGGCTGCTCCTCCAGATCCGACCACTTCAGCGGCTGCGTCGGGTCGTACCCGTCCTTGGTGAGGTACAGCTCGAACGAGCCCCGGTGCGGCGCGGTGGCCTTGTAGCGGAAGGTGCGGTCGCCCGGCGCCATGGGGGACGACGGCCAGTCGGCGCGCGCCAGATCGAGCCCCTTGTACTTGTCCCGGCCCGCGCCGCACAGCTTGCCGTCCGGGATCAGCTGCCGGTGGTTCCCGGCGGCGTCGGCGATGTTGACCTCGTTCCAGTCGTAGAACGCCTGCGTACCGCTCGCCGCGACGGCGGCCTTGCACGCCTCCGAGCGCGGGTTCTCCGGCCCCTCGGCGAAGCACGCGGCGACCCGGCTGACCGGGTCCGTCATCGACCCGTGGGCGGCGGCGGGCGCGGCGGTCAGGCCGGTCAGCGAGAGCGGGACGAGACCGAGGACGACGATCCCGGTTGCCGTACGGCGAGCGGACATGAAGAGGTTCTCCTTCGGAGCGGACGGCGGGGAATCCGCCGGAGCGACCGGCGGCCTCCCCGCCCCCGTGCCGCTCCGGCGATCAGCAAGCTAGCCGCTCCGAACCCCCGAATCGCCTGTTGGGAGGGGGTGAGGGCGATCCTTATGGTCGGCTTAAGGTGAGGCTAAGAGGCCGCTCAGGTAGGGTGCGTTTACGTACCACCCAGCCGTGTGCCACGCAGGCGCACCGCACACGTACCGGCCGAAGGAGGCGAGACCCATCACCGCTGTATCAGGTCGGGTGCTCCCTCCGAACGGCCGCGCGATCCCTGGGACATAAGGGACACGAGTGGTCGCCGGGAGTGCCCTGGGCATTCCGAAAGGCACACCGCATGTCAGTTCCGCATTCGCCCTCCTCTTCTTCTCCTTCGTCTTCCCCTTCCTCCTCTTCCTTCTCCGCCGCGCCGTTTCCCGGTGTCGTCGCCAGGCTCCGCGCCGCCGGCTGCGTCTTCGCCGAGGACGAGGCACGGCTGCTGCTCGCCGCCGCGACGACACCGGCCGCCCTCGACGGCCTGGTGGAGCGGCGCGCCGGGGGGCTGCCGCTGGAACACGTCCTGGGCTGGGCGGAGTTCCGCGGGCTGCGGATGGCCGTGGACCCGGGGGTCTTCGTGCCCCGCCGCCGTACCGAGTTCCTCGTCGAGCGGGCGGCGCTCCTCGCCCGCCCCGGCACCGTCGTCGTCGACCTCTGCTGCGGCTCAGGCGCGCTGGGCGCGGCGCTGGCCACCGTGTGCGCGGGCGTCGAACTGCACGCCGCCGACATCGACCCCGCGGCGGTACGGTGCGCCCGGCGCAATGTCGCCGCCGCCGGGGGCGGCGAGGTGTACGAGGGCGACCTCTACACGCCCCTGCCCGCCGCGCTGCGCGGGCGCGTCGGCGTCCTGCTCGCCAACGTCCCGTACGTACCCACCGAGGAGATGGGCCTGCTGCCCCCGGAAGCCCGCGTCCACGAGGCCCGGGTAGCCCTGGACGGCGGCGCCGACGGCCTCGACGTGCTGCGCCGCGTCACCGCCGGGGCCCGCGACTGGCTGGCGCCGGGCGGCCACCTCCTCTTCGAGACGAGCGACCGCCAGACCTCCCGGGCCGCCGCCATCGTCACCGCGGCCGGACTGACCCCCCGGGTGTCCCGCTCCGAGGAGCTGTACGCCACGGTCGTCACCGCGACCCGCCCCGCGTTGTCAGTGGTGGATGGCAGCATCGGGGGATGACCACGATCGACTGGGACGTGTCCGCCGACACCTTCGACGAGGAGCCCGACCACGGCCTGCGGGACCCCGTGGTCCGGGCGGCCTGGGCCGGGCGGCTGGCCGGTTGGCTGCCGGAGGCGGCCGGGGCCGTGCTGGATCTCGGGTGCGGTACGGGGAGCCTCGCGCTGCTCGCCGCCGAGGCGGGGCACCGGGTGACGGCCGTCGACCGGTCGCCGCGGATGGCCGCGCTGGCCCGGGCGAAGCTGGCGGGGGCCGGGGCGGCGGCCGGGGCCCGGGTGCTGGTCGGCGACGCGGCGTGCCCGCCGGTGGCGGCGGGGGCGTTCGATGTCGTGCTGGCCCGGCATGTGCTGTGGGCGCTGCCCGACCCCGAGGCGGCCCTGCGGCACTGGGCCACGCTGCTGCGCCCCGGCGGCCGGCTCGTCCTGATCGAAGGCGTCTGGACCGGTGACGGACTGCCCGCCTCCGGTACGGGCCTGCCCGCCGCCCGGCTCACCGCCGCCCTCGCCCCGTTCACCGAACGCGTCCACCACGAACGGCTCTCGGCGGACCCGGCGCTCTGGGGCCGCCCGGTCGACGACGAGCGGTACGCGCTGGTCGCGGCCCTCGCGCCGCCCCGGCGCCACACCGAGGTGGTCGACGTCCATCTGATCCTGCGCCGGGGCGACGAGGTGCTGCTCGCCCGCCGCTCGGGCACCGGATACGCGGACGGCCTGCTCAACGGCCCCTCCGGACACGTGGAATCGGGCGAGGACGTCCGTGCGGCCATGATCAGGGAGGCGGCCGAGGAGATCGGCGTCTCGCTCACCCCCGACGACCTGCGCGTCGCCCTGGTCATGCAGCACCGGGGCCCGGCGGGCGAGCCCCGGATCGGCTGGTTCTTCGAGGCGGCGTACGGCGCGGGAGGCGAGCCCGTCAACCGCGAGCCGCACAAATGCTCCGGGCTGTCCTGGCACCCGCTGGCCGCGCTCCCGGACGACATGGTCGCCTACTGCCGAGCCGGGCTCGACGCGTACCGCGCGGGCGAACGGTTCGTCATCCACTGGCACGAGGACGGCGACCCGATCGCCCACACCCCGGACGCGCCCGGCCGCGCCGTCGTGCTGGCCGCCACCCGGCCAGGACCCCGTGGTGTTTGATGAGGGCCCCGGTGTCGTCCATTGCTCAACCTTCGGCGTGTTCCGGCCAGCTGTGCCGCAGCGCGCCCGTCGGCGGCGGGTCGTGGGGGAGAATCGCCGCGTGACCTTGAAGATCGTGATCGACTCGGCGGCGGCGACCGCTCCGTACGAGCAACTGCGCACCCAGATCTCGGCGAAGGCCCGCTCCGGCGCCCTGCCGGTGGGGTACAAGCTCCCGACCGTACGGGGGCTCGCCGGGGAGCTGGGGCTGGCCGCCAACACGGTCGCCAAGGCATACCGCGCGCTGGAGACCGACGGGGTGATCGAGACGCGCGGCCGGAACGGTACGTTCGTCGCCGCGGCCGGCGAGGCCGCCGACCGCGAGGCCGCCACCGCGGCGCGGACCTACGCCGAGCGCGCACGACGGCTGGGGCTCGGCAGGGCGGCGGCGCTGGCGGCGGCGGAGGAGGCCGTGCGGGCCGTTTATGCGAAGTAGGGGAGCGGGGGACGCACTTCTGCCGGAGTGTCAGAGGTAGAGGCCCGCGTCCCGGTTCGACTGCTGGGCCGGCACCGACGCGGGGCCCGTTCCCCGCCGCAGCGCGTACAGCTCCGCCAGCGTGGCGCCCTCCCGGCCGACCAACGACTCCCAGTCGCGGTGGGCGGTGTCATCGCCCTCGCCCTTGCGGTCCTGCTCCTTCATCCAGGACAGCGCCTCCGCACGACTCAGCGCGCCCACCTCGATCCTGGCCAGACAGCGGCCGGGCCTCACCACCGCGGGGTGCAGCCGCTCCAGGTCCTCGTTGGTCGTCACCCCCACCAGCACGTTCCTGCCCTGGCCGAGCAGCCCGTCGGTGAGGTTCAGCAGCCGCGACAGCGCCTGACCCGCCGCGTGCTTCGCCTCGCCCCGGATCAGCTCGTCGCAGTCCTCCAGCAGAAGCAGCCGCCAACGGCCCTCGGCCGTGCCGTCGTCCTCGCCGATCGCGATGTCCATCAGATAGCCGACGTCGTTGAAGAGCCGCTCCGGGTCGAGTACGCAGTCGACCTGGCACCAGTCCCGCCAGGAACGGGCCAGCGTGCGCAGCGCGGACGTCTTGCCGGTGCCCGGCGGACCGTGCAGCAGAAGCAGCCGGCCCGCGATGTCGTCCGGCGCCAGCTTCATCAGCCCGTCCATCGCGTCGGCCACCGGCGCGCGGTAGTTGGTCCTGACATCGGCCCAGGTGCCCGCGGTGATCTGCCGGGTGGAGCGGTGCGGGCCCTGCTTCGGCGAGTAGTACCAGAATCCCATCGGCACCGCGTCCGGCTGCGTCTCCGGCTGGTCCTTGGCGCCGTCGGTGGCCTGCCGGAGGATCTTTTCGGCGAGTTCGGCGGTGAGAGCCGTGACCGTCACATCGGCCCGGTGGTTCCACCGCGACACCAGCAGGGTCCAGCCCGCGCCCTCGGCGAGCGTCGCGCCCCGGTCGTCGTCCACGGCGCGGCGCAGCACCTCGGCGCCCGGCGGCAGCAGGGTCGAGCCGGGCTTGACCCGGTCGATGGTGGTGCTGTGGGAGTACGGCTGCTCGCCCGTCGTGAAACGGCCGAGGAACAGCGCGTCGACCACGTCCGACGGCGAGTCGCTGTCATCGACGGTGAGCCGGATCGGCAGCGCGTCCTGAGGTTCGGCAGACATGCCGCACATGATCCGGCACGGCGGCGGCCTGCGCACCGTGTTTTGCCCACCGCCGCCTACCGCCGCCGCCCGGCTCCGTACGCCCGGCTCCGTACGCCCGGCTCAGAGCGCGCGGCTCAGTGTCCGGGGCGCTCGGCCGCCGCGGTCGGGCGCCCCCTCACCACCGTTCCCGCCCGGCGGGCGCGTCGTACGAGGGCGTAGCCCTTGGTGAGCGTCCGGTCCAGGGCGAAGGCGCGGGTCAGGGCGCGGCCCTCGACCAGGTGGGCGAAGCCGGCGAGGCCCGTGGTGCGCCGTACGGTCACCCGGTGCAGGGCGTAGGGGCCCTGGGCGCGGCGCGCCAGGCCGTTGCCGACGGCCAGGGACTGGGCGAAACCGGCCGTGCGGACCGTGTGGCGCACGCGCCGGCTGGAGTAGCCGAACGGGTAGGCGAACGAGGCGGGCGGCGTGCCCAGTTCGGTGGCGAGGATCTCGCGGCAGCGGCGGATCTCGAACGTGAGCCGCGCGTCGTCGAGCTGGTCGAGCTGCGGATGGGTGTGGCTGTGACCGCCGATCTCCACGCCGGCCGCGGCCAGTTCACGGACCTCGTCCCAGTCGAGCATGGTGTCGGGGGCGCCGCCCGTGTCGTACCGCCCGCGCAGCCAGCCCGTCGAGACGAACAGGCCGGCGGCGAAGGAGTACGAGGCGAGCACCGGCAGGGCGTGCCGGCGCACGCCCGCGTAACCGTCGTCGAAGGTGATCAGTACGGGCCGCTCGGGCAGCGGGTCGCCCGCTCGCCAGGCGCCGGCGAGCCGGGCCGGTGTGACCGGGGTGAAGCCGCGCGTGTGGAGCAGCTCCATCTGGTCGGCGAACGCCTCGGGCGATACGGACAGTCCGTACGTGGCCGCCGGCGGCCGGTGCCCGATCGCGTGGTACATGAGGATCGGGACGGCGGCCGGCGGGCCCGGCGCGTACGGCGCCGGGCTCGTCGGGCTCGTCGGACGGGTCGTCATGCGGCGGCTCCCCGGCGGAGTGCGGTCCGGCCCGCGGCGGACGGGGATGCGGCGGACGGGGATGCGGCGGACGGGGATGCGGCGGACGGGGATGCGGCGGACGGGGATGCGGCGGACGGGGACGCGACCACGCCCGGTGCCGACGAGCCCACCGCCGTCGAACCGGTCACCGTCGAACCGCTCACCGTCGCGCCTGTCACCGTCGCGCTCGTCACCGCCGGGCCGGAGGTTATCGGTCCCGACGTGAACGACCCGCCCCCGCCGCGCGTCCGGTAGCGGCCCACCAGATAGCCGGCCGCCGCGAGGGCCACCCCGGCCACGATCGCCCCGGCCCGGCCGAAGCCGCCGGGCCGCCCCCGTACCCCGTCGCGCAGACCGCGCGCGATACCGGCCGGGAGTACGCGGGTGGTGTAGCGGCGCTCGGACGCGAGCCCCTTGTCCGCCCCCACGCTTCTGGCGACCAGCGCCTTGGAGAGCCCTTCCGCGTACGTGCGCGAGCAGAAGTAGCCGAACCGTTCCCGCGCGTGCGGCACCCGGTGGTGGATGACCGCGCGGTCGTCGATCAGCAGCGTCGCGTCAGGGACGGCGTCGGTGAGCCGGATGCACAGCTCCGTCTCCTCGCCGCCCAGCGGACGTTTGTCGCCGTCCCGCCCGATGCCCGTCGCGAAGCCGCCCACGGTGTCGAACACGGTCCGCCGGAAGGACGCGTTCCCGCCGAGGACGTTACGGACCCGTACCCGGCCCTCGGGCAGCCCCCGGTACGTACAGCCGACGACCCAGTCGAACTCCTCGGGGAACCAGGCGGGCCGGGCGCCCGACGCCCAGGCGGGCACGGTCCTGCCGCCGACGGCCAGCACGCGGCGGTCGTCCACCACCCGCCCCCCGGCCCCGGGCCCGTCGTACGCCTCGTCGAAGACGCGCAGCCAGTCGCGCTCGGCCACCGCGTCGTCGTCGAGGAACGCCACGATCTCCCCGCGGGCGACGGCGATCCCGGTGTTGCGGCCGGCGGACAGCCCGCGCGGCCCCGCGTTGGGCAGCACACGCACCTCGCCGCGCGCCGCCTCCTTCTCGTACTCCCGGACCAGCCGTGCCAGCAGGGCCGGGTGGTGGTCGACCACGAGCAGCGTCTCCAGGGCGGGCAGCGACTGCCGCCGTACGGAGCCGACCGCCGCGCGGATGTCGTCCCAGCGGTCCTCGGTGTACACGCAGATCACCACGGAGAAGGGCCGGTGCCGCGCCGTCATGTCGCCCTCCCCCGGGGGACCGTGACTCCGGCCGCGAGCGGGCGGCGACGCCGGGTCGACCTCGGGACACCGCGCTCGCGGAGGATCACCCCGAGGACCCGCAGCCCGTCTCTGACGGCTCTCAGATTGCTGACCCCGTGGATCCGGTCGTACTCGTGGCTCGGTATCTCCTGCACCTTCAGCCCCGCCTTGACGACCCGGATGTTCATCAGGGTCTCCACCTCGAAGCCGGTGCAGTCCAGCGTGATCTCGTCCAGGCAGTGGCGCCAGAAGGCGTTGTAGCCGTAGCAGAGATCGGTGTACCGGGCGCCGAACTTGGCGTTGACGGCGGCGCAGAGCACCCGGTTGCCGAGCTTGCGGATCACCGTCATGTCGTCCGTGCCGCCGCCGTTGGCGAAGCGCGAGCCCTTGGCGAAGTCGGCGCCGGAGACCAGGGCCGACACATAGGAGACGATCTCCTGGCCGTCGGCCGAGCCGTCCGCGTCGACCATCACGATGATGTCGCCCGTGCAGGCGGCGAATCCGCTGATCAGGGCGTCGCCCTTGCCCTTGCCGCGCTGTTCGACGACCTTGACGTCCGGCCACAGCTCGCGGGCCACCCGGATCGTGTCGTCGGTCGAATCGCCGTCCACCAGGACGACTTCATGGATCCAGCCGGGCAGGGTGCTGAAGACGTACGGAAGGTTCTCGGCCTCGTTCATCGCGGGGATCACGACGCTGACGGGCGGGGTGATCGCGAGGTGCGAGGAGATGGGCCGGTACTGCGGATGACCGCCGGTCGGTGCGGTCGTGGGAACCACGGTCGTGGCAACCACGGTCGTGGGAACCACTAACGGATCTTCGCCCGATACCGCCGGGCGCAGCGAAGCGCTCACGAGTCTCTTTCCCTCTCGTCCGGTGGACCGCCCGCCCCCGGGCGGTCCGGCTGTGTTTCCGGTTCGAAAGGGGGGTTCTCACCCCGCCCATGACGAAAGGGAGCTCCGTGCCGGAACTCCGTGCTGCCGTACTGGATGGGTGAGCTGTGGTACATGCCGCGCGGCACGCGACTCGGCACCACGTAAGAACGCCGAGCGCGACACCCCCCTACCGCGCCCCGCCCCGGGAGCCATCGCGACCTTCGAGCCCTCCCCAGGAGCCGCTTGCATGATGGACCGATGCGGGTGGATGTACGACGGTATTGATGATTGGGACTGTATGGCAAGGGCTGGAACGTGGGCGTGCTTTTCTGATTCTTTGGCCGTACTTCGACGGTCAGTTCCGTAACCTCCCTGATCAAATCCGCTCAACTCGACTGCCGTGGCGGGAATTTCACCGAATGCACTTGGCATGAACACTTCCAGATTAGTGAACTGGCTGGTACGAAATTGGGGGCAGAAACCCTGCTAAGGAGAGGTCCCATGAAACTGTCCCGAATCACGGCATTCTCCGCATCGCTCCTCCTCGGCGCCGTCCTCGCTCTCACCGGAGCGGCCTCGGCCCACGCGGCCCCGACCGTCGCCGCCGTCGACTACGTGGCGCTGGGGGACTCGTACTCCTCCGGTGTCGGATCCGGCGGCTACGACAGTGCCAGCGGCGACTGCAAGCGCACGCCCAGGGCCTATCCGGCCCTCTGGGCGACCGCGAACAAGCCCGCGACCTTCGCGTCCACCGCGTGCTCGGGCGCTCGTACGAGTGATGTGACCGCCGGTCAGCTGACGCCGCTGAACTCCGGCACCGACCTCGTCAGCATCACCGTCGGCGGCAATGACGCGGGCTTCTCCGATGTCATGACCACCTGCGTGCTCCAGTCCCAGGCGACCTGCCTCGCCAGGATCGCCACCGCCCGCTCCTACGTCGACTCGACCCTGCCGGGACGGCTCGACTCCGTGTACACGGCGATCAAGGCCAAGGCGCCCGCGGCCCGGGTCGTCGTCCTCGGCTACCCCCGCTTCTACAAGATCGGCGGCAGCTGCCTCGCCGGACTGAGCGACACCGTGCGTACGGCGATCAACGGCGCCTCCGACTATCTGAACGCGGCGACCGCCAAGCGCGCCGCCGACCACGGCTTCACCTTCGCGGAAGTGGCCGGCGCGTTCACCGGCCACGAGATCTGCTCGGGCTCCGCGTGGCTGCACAGCCTCAATGTGCTCAGCGTCTCCGAGTCCTACCACCCCACCGCCGCCGGCCAGTCGGGCGGCTATCTGCCGGTCTTCGCGTCGGCCGCGTAACGGGGAGAGGTTGGCGGCGTCCCGCCGGGCGCCGCGGGCCACCTCCGTACCGTAATGGGTGAAGTGTCCAACTCGCCCTGAAAAAAGATGGATCGACGCCGGCTGTTCTTTCCCGTACGAGTGTGGTCAATCCCCGAGGCGGGATACACGAGGGTCCGTAAGGGGCGATAGGGTTAACCTGCCCGGGCCGGGTGCCCTCGTACGGGTGGGGAGTGACATGAATCGGATAACGGTACACAGCAGGGCGCGAGTCCCTGCGATCACCTGCGGAAGCAGCGCGTCCAGTTCGCGCCTCGACCGCCATCTCTCGGTGCTCGGCGGTCCCGCCGTGCCCCAGCGCGAGACGGTCGAGGCGACTTTGCTGATGCGCGAACTGACCGCGCGCGACCGCTCGGAGACGCATCGGAACAAGGGCGCGCGGGTCGCGCTCTTCGCACCGCTGCGCCGGCTGAGCCGCTCGCTCTTCGGTGGCCGCCGCTGAGCCTGCCGACCTCCTTCAGCGCGGTGGCGGTTCGCCCATCGGGTCCGCCTCGACCGTGACCGAGAAGGCGAACCGGTCGCCCCGGTAACAGATCCTCGCCACATCCACCACCCGGCCGTCCCCGTCGTACGTCACCCCCGTGTGGTGCAGGATCGGGCTCAGCAGCGGCACCCGCAGCAGCGCGGCCGTCTCCGGGTCCGCGAGCCGCGCCTCCACCGTGTCCGTGATCCGGCCGATCCGCACACCGGCGAGATCGCGCAGCACCTTCGTCATCGGCCACCGCTCCAGATCCGCCACGTCGATCCGGGCCGCGATCTCCGGACGCACCGCGTTCTGGGCCCAGTTGACCGGCTCCCCGCTCTCGCCGTCGGCACGCAGCCGCCGGTACGACACGATGGTGTCCAGCCCCGGGAAGTACTCGGCGAGTTCGGCGGGGACCGGGGCCGGGCCGTGGCCGAGAACCGTCGTCGGCTCACCGGACTGCTGCGCCACGACCGTATCGATCGAACCGAGCAGCCGGCGCGGGGCGCCGCGCCGCGCGCCCGGCTCGATGAAGGTGCCGCGCCGCCGGTGCCGGCTGATCAGCCCCTCCTCCTCCAGCTCCTTCAGCGCCTGCCGCATCGTCAGCACACTGACGCCGTAGTGCGCGGCCAGCCGCTCCTCCGTGGGCAGCCGCAGCGGGTCGTCGGGGCGGCGGCCCAGTATCGAGGCGCGCAGCGACTGCGAGACCTGGTACCAGAGCGGCAGCTTGCGGTTCAGGACCAGCGAGTCGGGGGCGAAGGCGGTCACTGGCGGTTCCTTCCCGTCTTCCTGGGGCCGGGGCAGTGCCCGAAGTGGCGGGTCAGTGCCCGCGAAGTGGCGGATCAGCGCCCGAAGTGGCGTTCCAGACCCTGCCACACCTCGTCGTACCCCCGCTGGAGATGCTCCGCCCCCGCCGCCTGTGCGGTCGCCGTGACCGGCCAGCGGGTCTCGAACATGAAGGCCAGGCCGTCGTCGATCCGCTGCGGGCGCAGCTCGGCGGCGCTCGCCCGGTCGAAGGTCTCCCGGTCGGGGCCGTGCGCCGACATCATGTTGTGCAGCGAACCGCCGCCGGGCACGAACCCGCCCTTGCCGGCCGCCTTCGCGTCGTACGCCCCCTCGATCAGCCCCATGTACTCGCTCATCACATTGCGGTGGAAGTACGGCGGCCGGAAGGTGTCCTCGCCGACCAGCCAGCGCGGCGCGAAGACGACGAAGTCGACCCCCGCCAGTCCCGGGGTGTCGGACGGCGAGGTCAGCACGGTGAAGATCGACGGATCGGGGTGGTCGAAGCTGATGGACCCGAGGACGTTGAAGCGGCGCAGGTCGTAGACGTACGGCACATGGTTGCCGTGCCAGGCGACCACATCGAGCGGCGAGTGGTCGTAGGTGGCGGACCAGAGATTGCCGCAGAACTTGCCGACCACCTCGACCGGCCGCTCGACATCCTCGTACGCGGCGACCGGCGCGAGGAAGTCCCGGGCGTTCGCCAGGCCGTTGGCGCCGATCGGGCCCAGGTCGGGCAGGGTGAAGGGCCGTCCGTAGTTCTCGCAGACGTAACCGCGCGCCGTCGCGTCCAGCAGCTCGACCCGGAAGCGCACCCCGCGCGGGATCAGCGCGACCTGGCCGGGCCGCGCGGCCAGCAGCCCCAGCTCGGTCCGGATCAGCAGCCCGCCGTGCTCCGGAACGATCAGCAGCTCGCCGTCCGCGTCGCTGAACACCCGGTCGGTCATGGAGGAGTCGGCGTGGTAGAGATGCACCGCCATGCCCTCGCGGCGGGTCGCGTCGCCATTGCCGCCGAGCGTCCAGAGCCCGGCCAGGAAGTCGGTGCCGGGGGCGGGCGCCGGGAGCGGGTCCCAGCGCAGCCGGTTGGGGTCGGGGACGGTCTCGGTGAAGGGCGCGCCCCTGAGCCCGCCGTTGCCGATCCGGACGAACGGCGGATGCGCGGCCGACGGGCGGATCCGGTAGAGCCAGGACCGGCGGCCCTGCGCGCGCGGCTCGGTGAAGGCGCTGCCGCTCAGCTGCTCCGCGTAGAGCCCGAGCGGGGCGCGCTGGGGCGAGTTGCGGCCGTGCGGCAGGGCGCCGGGCACCGCCTCCGAGCTGTGTTCATTGCCGAAGCCGGGGGAGTACTCCAGCGCCCCGGCCGTCCCGCGCGTCTGCTCAATGCCGCTCATCGTCCGTGTCGCTCCCTGGTTGTGGCGTCCCGGTCGCCCTGGAATCCCCGTGGCCCTGGAATCCCGGTGGTCATGGCGTCCCGGTCAATCCTATGGATCACCGTAGGATTGGGCGGGCGGTACGTCAACGAGGCGGCGCGGCATGATGGTCCCCGTGTCACGCGACCGTACGAACGCGAACCCGCCACCGCCCGTCCCCGGCGCAGCGCTGCGCCGGGTGCCCGTGCAGCGGCGCAGCGCCGAGCGGCTGTCGCGGATCCTCGACGCCTGCGCGGCGCTGCTGGACGAGACGGGGTACGAGCGGCTGACCACCCGGGCCGTCGCCGCGCGCGCGGGCGTGCCCATCGGCTCCGTCTACCGGTTCTTCGGCGACAAGCGCGCCATGGCGGACGCGCTCGCCCACCGCAATCTGGACCGGTACGCGGAGCGCGTCGGGGTCCGGTTCGGGGAGCTGGGCGCGCGGGACTGGCGGGGCGCCGTCGACGCCGTACTCGACGAGTACCTCGCGATGAAGCGCAGCGTGCCGGGCTTCGCGCTCGTCGACTTCGGCGCGCAACTCCCGCTGGGCACGCGGGTACCGGTGTCCGAGCGCGATCCGGCGCCGGCCGCGGGGCAGACGGCCGGTCAGGCTGCCGGCCTGGCTTCCGGTCCGGTCGCCGGTCCGGTCGCGGGACCGCCCGTCGACCCCAACCGCCAGGTCGCCCACCGGCTCACCGCGCTGCTCGCCGCCCACCTCGGCCGTACGCCCGACGCGGCGCTGCACCGCACCGTCCTGGTCGCCGTCGAGGCCACCGACGCGCTGCTCCAGCTGGCGTTCCACACGGACCCGGCCGGCGACCCCGGGATCGTCCTCGAAACGAGGCTCCTGCTGCGCGCGTATCTCGGGCGGACGCTCGACTGAGCCGGCCCGGGTGGCGGCACGCCAACCGGCGCCGCCCGGCCCGGTCCCCGGGCGGGAAGCGTGTGCGATACACCGTGAGAGGTTCGCCCGGGTCATTCCCCGGCCGTCCGTATTCGGCTACCTTCATGCGTCCACACGGCATACGCGTACGGATCACGGCTCACGGGCGGAACCCATCCATGACTCGCGCCATCTCTCTGCACAGTGTCAGCAAGACGTACGGACGTTCCTCCCGGGCCGTCGACCGCTTCTCGCTCGATATCGAGCCGGGCGAGTTCCTGGTGCTGCTCGGCCCCTCGGGATGCGGCAAGTCGACCGTCCTGCGCATGATCGCGGGGCTGGAGGACATCACCGAGGGCGAACTGCTCCTCGACGGCGAGTACGCCAACCTCATGCCGCCCAGGGAACGCCGTATGGCCATGGTGTTCCAGAACTTCGCTCTCTATCCGAACATGACCAACCGCGACAACATCGGCTTCCCCCTCCGTCTGGAGAACCCGCGCGAGGACCGCACCGCGCGGGTCGACGCCACCGCGCGCATGCTCGGCATCGAGAGCGTCCTCGACCGCTATCCGAGCCAGCTGTCCGGCGGCGAGCGCCAGCGGGTCGCGATGGGCCGGGCCATCTCCCGGCGGCCCTCGGCCTTCCTGATGGACGAACCGCTCTCCAACCTCGACGCGAAGCTCCGCAGCCATCTGCGCGCCGAGATAGCCCGGCTGACGGCCGAACTCGGTGTCACCACGGTGTACGTGACGCACGACCAGGCCGAGGCGATGTCGCTCGGCGACCGGGTCGCGGTGATGCGCGGCGGAGTGCTCCAGCAGGTCAGCGCGCCGCGCGAGGTGTACGCGCTGCCGGAGAACGTGTTCGTCGCCGCGTTCATCGGGACACCGCGCATCAATCTGCTGGAGGCGGTGGTGTACGCGCCGCTGGACGGCCGGATGGCGATCGACCTCGGCCGGCAGCGGCTGCCCCTGCCCGAACCCCTCAGCTCCGACCACCAGTTGCTCCGTATCCAGCAGGGCCGCCGGATCATCGTCGGGCTGCGGTCGGAGGCGGCCAGGATCGCGCCGCCGAGCCAGGCGCGCGCCGGTGAGGTGGCGCTGAGCGGCATCGTCGAGCACATGGAGTACCAGGGACACGAGGCGCTGGTGCATCTCAACACCGGCTCCCGGCCCGCCGTGGTGACCGATCTCGAATCGCCCCGGCCGCGATCGGGTTCGCGCGGACGCCGGGGACCCGGGCTGCTGCGGCGGCTCACGGGCCGGCCGGCCGGGCGCGGTCCCGGCCGTGCGGGGTCCCCGGCGGGTCCGGCGGGTCCGGTGGGTCCGGTGGTGGTGCTGGACGGCGAGGAGAGGGAGCGGAACCGGAACCGGGACCGGTACGGGAGGGAGGCGCCGGCGGAGCCCATGCCGGACCGGGCCACCCTCGCCGCGAGCGACCTGGTCGTCCGTACCGGCCCCGACATGCGGCTGCGGACGGGCGCGCAGGTGCCGCTCCTGGTGGACCTGGCGCACCTCTACGTCTTCGACCACCAGGGCCGCAGAATCTGCCCGGCGCCGAGGGAGGTGCCGGGGCTGGACGAGTAGCGCGGTCATACAACTAGCGCGTACGACTAGCGCGCCCGGGAGCGCGGCCGGGACCGGGACACCGCCACGCCCGCCAGGCACAGCGCGCCGCCGCCGAGTGTGAGCAGGGCGGGGATCTCGTCGAGGAGGAGCCAGGACATCAGCACGACCAGCGCGGGAACGGCGTACGTCGTCGCCCCCATCCGGCCCGCCGTCGTGCGCGCCAGGGCGTACGCCCAGGTGGTGAAGGCCAGCGCGGTCGGGAAGATCCCGAGGTAGACCATGTTGAGGGTGGCTCCCACGGGGGCGCTCGACGCCTCGTGGACCAGCTGTCCCGCGAACGGCAGACACGCGACCGTACCGACCAGGCACCCGAAGGACGTCACCTGGAGCGCCCCGGCGTGCGCCAGGGCGGGCTTCTGCGCCACCACGCCACCCGCGTACGCGACCGCCGCCAGCAGGCACAGCAGTACGCCGAGCACGGAGGCGTGGCCCTCGCCCGACATGGACAGGCCCACCGCCACCGCGCCCGCGAAGGACACCGCCATACCCGCCAGCAGCCGGGGCGGCAGCTTCTCGCCCAGCAGCCCCGCGCCGAGCAGGGCGATCAGGATCGGGCCGATGTTCACCAGCATCGCGGCCGTCCCCGCGTCCACCTCCCGCTCGGCCCAGTTGAGCACGACCATGTACCCGCCGAACCAGAGCACCCCGGAGACCAGGATCCCCGGCCAGGCGGCGCGCGGCGGCAGACCCACGCGCCGGACGGCACAGACCGCGCCGAGCACGAGCGTGCCCGCGAGCAGCCGCCCGAGGGCCAGCGCCCCCGGCGAGTAGACGGCGCCCGCGCTGCGGATGGAAACGAAGGCCGAGGCCCAGAGCAGAACCGTTACTCCGGCGGCGGCGGGCGGTAGCCAGGAAGCGGTTCTCGGGGCGGCCTCCGGCGCCGTTCCCGGGACCCCGGCCGAGCTGGTCGATTGCGTCATAGCGAGAACGTACGCGGGGAACACTTCGGTTCTCACCGCAATATTCTTCCGGGTGGTGGTGGTGGCGGTGGCGCTGGCCGTGGCGGCGGTGAGTAGCCGTACTGAGTAGCCGTACGGATGTGGCCCGCGCCCGCGCCGCCGATGCTGGCACACATGAACGAAACACCGGTCAAGCAGCAGAACACCGCGGCCTACTACGCCCAGGCGGTCGCCTCCTTCGGACTCGCCCTGACCGCTCTGGCCGTCGGCATCGCCAAACTCGAAGCCAGCGCGTGGGTGCGCGGGTTCCTCGCGGTCGCCGTCCTCTATCTGACGACCTCGGCGTTCACCCTGGCCAAGGTGGTCAGGGACCGCCAGGAGGCCGGGCAGATCGTCAGCAGGGTCGACCAGGCCCGGCTGGAGAAGATGCTCGCCGAGCACGACCCGTTCCAGAAGCCCTGAGCGGATCGGAGCGTTCCGAGCGGATCCGCGCGCAGAGCGCTAAGCGCTTGCTCACCCTCGGGGTAGGGTGTGCGCCTGTCGAACCGTCGAATGGACGGCCGAACGAGAGGGGCGTGCGATGCGTACGGCGGAGCACACGGCGGACGGCGAGGACACGCCGTGGGGTGAGGTCACCCCGGAGGCGGCCAGAAAGCTGCTGGTCGCCGCCGTCGAAGCGTTCGCCGAGCGCGGCTACCACGCCACCACCACACGAGACATCGCCGGGCGCGCCGGGATGAGCCCGGCGGCGCTCTACATCCACTACAAGACCAAGGAAGAGCTGCTCCACCGGATCAGCCGCATCGGCCACGAGCGGGCGCTGGAGCTGCTGACGGCCGCCGCCGACGGCGAGGGCACGGCGGCCGAGCGGCTGGCCGAGGCCGTACGGTCCTTCGTCCGCTGGCACGCGGGGCGGCACGACACCGCGCGCGTCGTGCAGTACGAACTGGACGCGCTCGGCGCCGAGCACCGCGCGGAGATCGTGGAGCTGCGGCGCGGCAGCGGTGCGGCGGTGCGGCGGATCCTGCTCGACGGCGTACGGGACGGCGAGTTCGACGTACCCGATGTGCCGGGCACCACGCTCGCGGTGCTGTCCCTCTGCATCGACGTGGCGCGCTGGTTCAACGCGGCGGGCCCGCGCACCCCCGACGAGGTCGGCACGCTCTACGCCGACCTCGTCCTGCGGATGGTCTCCGTCCGGCCCCCGGACGGGAGCCGGCGGTAGGCCGAGGCAGGTCAGAAGTAGTAGCGGGACACCGACTCCGCCACACAGACCGGCTTGTCGCCGCCCTCGCGCTCGACCGTGACCCGGGTCGTGAGCTGCACGGCCGTGTCGCCGCCCGTCGAGATCTCGGTGACCTCCGTCAGGACGGCCGACGCGCGCAGGCGCGAGCCGACGGGCACGGGGGAGGGGAAACGGACCTTGTTGGTGCCGTAGTTGACGCCCATCCGCACGTTCTCCACGCGCAGGAGCTGCGGGACGAACGCCGGCAGCAGCGACAGCGTCAGATAGCCGTGCGCGATCGTCGTGCCGAACGGGCCGGCCGCCGCGCGTTCCGGGTCGACATGGATCCACTGGTGGTCGCCGGTCGCCTCGGCGAAGAGGTCGATCCGCTTCTGGTCGATCTCCAGCCAGTCGCCGGGCCCGAGCGGCTCGCCGATTCCGGCGCGCAGCTCGTCCGCCGATGTGAAGATCCTTGGCTCGGCCATGTCTCCGCTCTCCTGCCTCTCCGGCTGACGTGTTCCCTGGGGGTGTCCAAGCGCTTGCTCAGAACGCGTGTTCAGCATGTGGGGCGGGGATGCTCCTGTCAACGACGTCGCGCGGCCCGCTGTTCCAGTGCCGTGACCGGCAAAGCTTGCCGGGAGGGGCACTAGGGTTCCGGAGTGCCACAGATTCCGGAGAACGTCTCAGAACTCACCGTCGGCCAGCTGTCGGCGCGCAGCGGCGCCGCCGTCTCGGCCCTGCACTTCTACGAGTCCAAGGGGCTGATCAGCAGCCGCAGGACCAGTGGCAACCAGCGCCGCTACCACCGCGACGCGCTGCGCCGGGTCGCGTTCGTACGCGCGGCCCAGCGGGTCGGTATCCCGCTCGCGACGATCGGGGCCGCCCTGGCCGGACTTCCCGAGGAGCGCACCCCCAACCGTGAGGACTGGGCGCGGCTCTCCGGGGCCTGGCGCGCGGAGCTCGACGAGCGCATCCGGCAGCTCGGCCGGCTGCGGGACCATCTGACGGACTGCATCGGCTGCGGCTGTCTCTCGCTGGAGACCTGTGTGCTCTCCAACCCCGGCGATGTCTCCGGCGACAGCATCTCCGGTTCGCGGCTCTTTCCGGAGCGGCCGGGACCGAAGGAGCCGAGGGCGCGCTGACCCGCCGTCCGTACGCAACACCGCGGGGGCCGCCCGGATCACGGGACCGCCCCCGCAGGCGTCAGGCCACCGACGCCAGGCCCAGGCCGGTGCCCCGGTCCCGCAGCAGGGCGCGCTTCGCCTGGGCGAGGGCCTCGCGGGTGAGTACGGGCGGCGGTACGACGATGCCGCAGCCCAGGCAGACCGGTCCCGACCACGGCGCCGAGGACAGGTCGTGGCGCCAGACGATCCCGCGCTCCGCGCAGACCGGGCAGGCGGCGCCGGGACCCGTCTCCAGTCCGGCGATCAGCCGGCGCAGTACCTCGCCGAGCGAGGCGGACGGATGGACGGCCGGGTCGTCGCAGCGTGCGACGCCGTTCCCGCCCCAGGTCCGCCGGTGCCAGTCGTCGAAGCTCCCGGGCCGGCGCAGCCCGTCGTGCTTCTCGCGCCTGCGCCGCGCGGCGAACTCCAGCTCGTACGCGAGCCAGACGGCCCGCGCGTCCTCCAGTTCGTCCAGCGCGGCCGTCAGCCGCGCCGGGTCGGGCGCCCTGTCCTCCGGATCCATGCTGTGCCTCGCGCACAGATGGTCCCAGGTCGCCCGGTGCCCGTAAGGGGCGAATCGTTCCAGGCACTTGCGCAGTGAATACCGTCGCAAGGCCAGATCGCACCGCGGATCGCGCACCTGTCTCGCGAGACTCCGGAACCCGGCCATCGCATGCCACCTCCGTCGCTTCTTCTGCGTTGAGGAATGGACGTACGCCTGCCCCATTCGGCTCCATCAAAAAACAGATGGCACCCATGGAATCCGGCAATTCGGTTGATTTCGACCGATTTTCGTGGCGGATTCACAGGAACCGACGTGTGGAGTCAGGGAAAAGGTGACTGATGTTCACCTTACTCGCGAGTCATACCAGCGGTAACATCCGGCCACCCGCCCTTCCGAGGAGCCCCCATGAGAACACCCGTCGGACGAGCCGTCCGCGTCGGAAGAACCGCCCACACCCGTGCCCGAGCAGCCGCCACCGCCGTCGCCGCGTTCGCACTCGGCGCGGCCCTGCTGTCCCCGCAGTTCCCCGCCGTTGCCCAGAGCAGCGCCGGGGCGCAGACCGCCGCCGTGGCGGCCGACCCCGTCACCGACCACTGTCAGGGCAAGTGCGCGGACATCCTGCCGCCCGGCCAGAACGGCAACGCCACCCTCGCCGACATCCTCGGCAACAAGATCTTCGGCACGTTCCCCGCCCACGCCTCCGACCAGCTCAGCCGGTACGACTCGCTGGTCGCCGGACAGAGCGGACTCACCGACGCCAAGATCACCGACTTCTTCAACGACTCGTCCTTCGGCGTCCCCGCGAACCAGGTCGAGTCCGTCGTCTCCCCGCGCTCCGACGTCACGATCACCCGCGACAAGAAGACCGGCGTCCCGCACATCCAGGGCACCACCCGCTACGGCACCGAGTTCGGCGCCGGCTACGCGGCGGGCCAGGACCGCCTCTGGATGATGGACCTCTTCCGCCACATCGGCCGCGGCGAACTCACCTCCTTCGCCGGCGGCGCGCTCGCCAACCAGGGCCTTGAGCAGCAGTTCTGGCCCGCCGCCCCGTACACGGAAGCCGAGTACGAGGCCCAGATCGCCTACATACGGACGACCCAGGGCGCGCGCGGCGAGCAGGCCATGGCCGACGCGCAGGCGTACATCGACGGCATCAACGACTACCGCCAGAAGGCCAAGGACGGCCGTTACTTCCCCGGCGAGTACGTACTCACCGGCAAGATCGACTCGATCACCAACGTCGGCGAGATCGAGCCCTTCAAGCTCACCGACCTGATCTCCATCGCGTCCGTCGTCGGCGGCCAGTTCGGCGGCGGCGGGGGCGGCGAGGTGCAGGCCGCGCTCTCGCTGCTGGCCGCGCAGGAGAAGTACGGCGTGGTCAAGGGCACCGAGGTCTGGGAGTCGTTCCGCCAGCGCAACGACCCCGAGGCCGTCCTCACCCTCCACGACGGCAGCAGCTTCCCGTACGCGGTGAAGCCGGCGAACCCGCGCGGCACGGCCCTGCCCGACGCGGGCTCCGTCGCCGCCGAACCGCTCGTGTACGACCGGACCGGCTCGGCCGTCACCGCCGCCAAGGCGTCCGTCACCGTCCCGGAAGAACTCGAACCGGCCCAGGGGATCTTCGACGACGGCGTCCTCCCCGAGGGCACCCTCTCGGCCAAGAAGGGGATGTCCAACGCGCTGCTCGTCTCCGGGCAGCACACCGCAAGCGGCAACCCGATCGCCGTGTTCGGCCCGCAAACCGGCTACTTCGCGCCACAGCTGATGATGCTCCAGGAGCTCCAGGGCCCCGGCATCAGCGCCCGGGGTGTCTCCTTCGCCGGAGTCGGCATGTATGTCCAGATGGGCCGGGGCCAGGACTACGCGTGGAGCGCCACCTCGTCCATGCAGGACATCACCGACACGTACGCCGTCGAGCTGTGCGAGCCCAGCGGCGCCACCCCGACCAAGGCGTCCACGTCGTACCTCTACCGCTCCGTCTGCACCCCGATGGAGAAGATGGAGCGCAAGAACTCCTGGAAGCCGACCACCGCGGACTCCACGGCGGCCGGCTCGTACCGGCTCCAGGTCTGGCGCACCAAGTACGGCATGGTCACCCACCGCGCGACCGTCGGCGGCAAGCCCGTCGCGTACACCTCCCTGCGCACCACCTACCGGCACGAGGCCGACTCGATCATCGGTTTCCAGATGTTCAACGACCCCTCGTACGTCAAGGACGCGGCCTCCTTCCAGCAGGCCGCCGACCACATCGGCTACGCCTTCAACTGGTTCTACGCGGACTCCCGCACCGCCGCCTACTACAACAGCGGCCTGAACCCGGTGCGCGCGGCCGACGTCGACGCCTCGCTCCCCGTCAAGGCCGAACGCGCCTACGAGTGGCAGGGCTTCGACCCCGCGGCCAACACCGCCTCGTACACCCCCTTCGCCCAGCACCCGCAGTCCATCGGGCAGGACTACTACATCTCCTGGAACAACCGGCAGGCCAAGGACTACGACGCGGCCGGTTTCGGCTACGGCGCCGTGCACCGCGGAGATCTGCTCGACGACCGGGTCAAGGCGCTCGTGGCCGGCGGCGGCGTGACCCGCGCCTCGCTCACCCGCGCGATGGCCGACGCGGCGGTCACCGACCTGCGCGGCGAGCAGGTGCTGCCCGCGCTGCTCAAGGTGATCCGCTCGGCACCGGTCACCGACTCGGCGCTGAACACCGTCGTCCAGCAACTGGAGACCTGGCGCACGGCCGGATCCCAGCGCAAGGAGACCAAGCAGGGCTCGCGCACCTACACCCATGCCGCCGCCGTACGGATCATGGACGCGTGGTGGCCCCGGCTGGTCGAGGCGCAGTTCAGGCCGGGCCTCGGGGACGGCCTCTACAACGCGCTCACCGCCTCGCTCGCGATCGACGAGTCCCCGGCGTCGAGCCACGGCCCGACGGGCGCGCACAGCGGTTCGTCCTTCCAGTACGGCTGGTGGGGCTACGTCGACAAGGACCTGCGACAGGCCCTCGGCGACCCCGTCCAGGCACGGACCCCGGAGACGTACTGCGGCGGCGGCTCGCTGACCGCCTGCCGCGACACGCTCCTCGCCACCCTCAAGACGGCGGCGGCCGTGCCGGTCAAGGAGGTCTACCCGGGCGACGAGAGCTGCTCGGCCGGCGACCAGTGGTGCACGGACGCGATCATCCACCGGGCGCTGGGCGGCATCACGCACCCGACGGTGAACTGGCAGAACAGGCCGACGTACCAGCAGGTGGTGGAGTTCCCGTCACACCGCTGACGCGCAGGCGCTGGCACGCAGGCGCTGACACGCTGACACGCTGAAGGGCGGGCCGGGCCCGGGGTGCGCGACCCCGGGCCCGGCCCGTACGTGCTCAGCGGTAGTGCAGATACCCCTGCCGTACGGCGCGGAACGCGGCCAGGTCGTCCTGCCACGCTCCGACGACCTCGTCCGTGTCCGCGCCCGCGTCGATCAGGGTACGGACCGACGCGGAGCCCGTCAGCCTGTCGATCCAGTGGTCGGCGCGCCACGCGAAGCCGCTCCACGACCGCTTCGCCGTCACCAGCAGGGCGATCGCGGTCCGGACGGGATCGAAGGCCGCCCGGTCGTGCACATGGAGCTGTACGCCGCCGATGGTGCGCCCCTCGAACTTCGAGAACGTCGGGGTGAAGTACGCCTCGCGCAGCCGCACACCGGCCGGCCCCTGACCGTTCGCCGCCTCGGCCCAGCCGCCGTCGATCCCCTCCGCGCCGAGCAGTTCGAACGGACGGGTGGTGCCGCGCCCTTCCGACAGATTCGTGCCCTCGAAGAGACAGGTGCCCGAGTAGACCAGCGCGGTGTCCGGGGTGGGCATGTTGGGGCTCGGCGGCACCCAGGGCAGCCGCGTCGCGTCGAAGAGGTCACCGCGCCGCCAGCCCGACATGGGGACGGTGTCGAGCTGTACGGGCGTCGCCAGGAACTCGCCGTTGAACAGCCGGGCCAGCTCGGCGACGGTCATGCCGTGCGCCTGGGCGATCGGCTCGCGCCCGACGAACGTGGCGAACTCGCGGTGCAGGACGGGCCCGAGCGCCGCGCGCCCGCCCACCGGGTTGGGCCGGTCCAGCACGACGAAGCGCTTTCCCGCCAGGGCCGCCGCCTCCATCGCGTCGTACAGCGTCCAGATGTACGTGTAGAAGCGGGCGCCCACGTCCTGGATGTCGAAGACGACGGTGTCGACTCCGGCGGCGGCGAAGACGTCCGCCAGCGCCCGCCCGCTCTTGAGGTACGTGTCATGGACCGGCAGCCCGGTCGCCGGGTCGTCGTACCGCCCCTCGGACCCGCCCGCCTGCGCCGTACCCCGGAAGCCGTGCTCCGGGCCGAAGACGGCGACGAGGTCCACCCGGTCGTCGGCGTGCATGACATCCACGATGTGCCGTACGTCGGCGGTGACGCCGGTCGGATTGGTCACCACGCCGACCCGCTGCCCGGCCAGCGCCCGGTACCCGTCGTCGGCGAGCCGCTCGAACCCGGTCCGCACCCGCGCCGGCGCCGGGCTGGCTTCCGGCGCCTGGTCGGCCTCCGGCGCCGGCGCGCCGGTGGCGACGGCCGGAGCGAGGGCCCCCAGCGCGGCCCCCGCCCCCGCCACTCCGCCCGCACCCAGCAGATCCCGTCTGGACAGACCCACTCCGCCACCTCCGTGATCGACGCTCTGCCGTATCTTCCCCGAGAGGAGGTACCAGGGCCCGGACTTCGACAACAACCGGCCCCGTGTACGGATGCCCGAACAGTTTCTGCCCGGAGGTTTCGTCAACGCGGTCGTGCGTGCCGGAGACACGGTGCGCCGTCCGGCGTCGACGCGCACGGAGTTCGTGGGGGAGCTGCTGAGGCTGCTCGATGTCAGTGGCTGGAGTGGTGCTCCGCGGTATCTCGGTGTGGACGACGAGGGACGTGAGGTTCTCGGTTATCTCGATGGCCATGTGGCGTGGGAGCCGGAGCAGCCCGCTGCTGTCTCGTCCGACGAGAGCCTGGTGGCGGTCGCCCGGCTCGTGCGTGAGTTCCACGACCTGACGGCCGGCACCCGGTTGGCCGGAGACCAGGAGGTCGTGTGTCACAACGACCTGTCGCCCAAGAACACCGTCTACCAGCTGTACGGTGGCGAGCTTCGGCCGGCCGCGTTCATCGACTGGGACCTTGCCGCGCCGGGCGCGCGTATCCACGACGTCGCTCATGTCTGCTGGCAGTACCTCGATCTCGGCCCCGCGGTTACCGACGTCGAGGAGGCGGCCCGGCGCATGAGGCTGATCGTCGACAGCTATGAGCTGTCCGACAGGCACCATCTCGTGTCCACGATCCTGTGGTGGCAGGACCGTTGCTGGCGGGGCATCAGGAGCCGGGCCGATGCGGGTGACGTCGCCATGGCCCGGCTCCGTGACGCGGGGGTGGTGCGGCACGTGCGGACGGCCCATCAGTGGGTATCCGACCACCGGGCCGCATTGGAACGCTCAGTGCGGTGAGCACGTGGGTCAGGCCGCCGCTCAGAACTCGGCGGCGACCCGGAAGAGCGCGGGGTGAGCGGTGGCGAGGTCGGGGGAGATGCTCGGGGCGTTGTCGGCCGCGCGCCAGGCGTCGGGGGTCTCCCAGTGCGCGACGGCGACCAGTTGGAAGCGGGTGTCCGGAGCTGTCGCGCGGTGCAGTCGGTTGTCACGGAAGCCGGGGGACTTGGTCATCGGCTCCGCGTGGTCGAGCCAGTGCGGCAGGAACTCGTCGATCCGCTCGGCGGGCAGCTCGTAGGCGGTGACGACGGTGATGCCCGGCCCGTCGCCCGGGCCGCTTCCCGCCGCGCGGAACTCGGCCGCCACCTCGTACCAGCCGCCGCGCACGGTCGCGTAGCCGGTCGTGGTGGCCGCCGACGCGGTGAAGCCGGGATGCGTCAGCGCCTTGTCCCGGGCTTCGGCGCTGTCCCAGTGCGCCACATTGACCAGGCCGAACCGGGACTCCGGGGACAGCCCGCGGTGCAGCCTGGCGTTCCGGAAACCGGGGGCGGTGTGGATGAGCCCGACGCGCTCGCGCCAGTGCGCGACGGACTCGTCGATCCGGTCCTCGGGCAGTTCCCATGTGTCGATCAAGGTGATTCCATTGTCAGTCACCGTGTCATCGTGAGACCTCAACTGCGCTTCAGGTCAAGGGGCTTGTTCCTCCAGGCCGCCTTCCCCGCTCCATACCGACCGGTTAGTCTGCTCGGATGGATGCGATGCGTGGAGCCGGGGTCGTAGTGACGGGTGCCGGGGGCGGGATCGGGGCCGCGCTGGCGCGGCGGTTCGCCGCCGAGGGGGCCCGGGTGGTGGTCAACGACCTCGACGCGGGCAAGGCCGCGGCTGTCGCCGCTGAGATCGGGGCCGTCGCGGTCCCCGGGGACGCCTCGCTGATCGTCGGGGACGCCCGCGACGCGCTCGGCGGCGTGGTCGACATCTACTGCGCCAACGCCGGGGTCGGCTCCCCGCCCGGCCATGAGCTGCCCGGCGAC
The DNA here is from genome assembly GCF_040701725.1 of Streptomyces sp. NPDC093109. Taxonomy (NCBI): domain Bacteria; kingdom Bacillati; phylum Actinomycetota; class Actinomycetes; order Kitasatosporales; family Streptomycetaceae; genus Streptomyces; species Streptomyces sp. NPDC093109. The sequence goes on along the minus strand of NZ_JBFBEZ010000003.1, from coordinate 316,054 downwards.
GACAGCTGGGCGACCGCCTGGGACGTCAACGTGATGGCGCACGTACGGGCGAGCCGGGAGCTGATCCCCGGCTGGCTGGCGCGCGGGGAAGGGCGGTTCGTCTCCACCGTCTCGGCCGCCGGGCTGCTCACCATGATCGGCGAGCCCGCCTACAGCGTCACCAAGCACGGCGCGCTGGCGTACGCGGAGTGGCTCTCGCTGACGTACCGGCACCGCGGCCTCAAGGTCCACGCGATCTGCCCGCAGGGCGTCCGTACAGACATGCTCGCCGCGACGGGCACCGCCGGGGAAGTCGTGCTGGCGGCCACCGCCATCGAGCCCGAGGCCGTCGCCGACGCCCTGTTCAAGGCCATGGCGGAGGACCGTTTCCTCGTACTGCCGCACCCCGAGGTGGCCGGATTTCATCAGGCGCGCGCCGCTGACCCCGATCGCTGGCTCGACTCGATGAACAAGGTCCAGCAGCACTGGGAGGGCGTGGACGGAGTGGAGAGAGGGCGGGGGGGCAAGGACGCGTGACCATGACGTGACCACGAATGGGAAGATCCTCGGGTGGGAACCGCGTTACCGGTCTCAGGGTTCCACAGCGGGTTGAAAGGCGGGTGGCCGAATATGGCCAGGACAACGGACGGGGACGGCACGCCCGTACCCCGGCGGCTGCTGGCCGCCGCCACCCGGCTCTTCGCCGAACGCGGCTACGACCGCACCTCGGTCCAGGAGATCGTCGAGGCGGCGGGCGTCACCAAGGGCGCGCTCTACCACTACTTCGGCTCCAAGGAGGACCTCCTCCAGGAGGTCTACGCCCGCGTCCTGCGGCTCCAGCAGGAGCGCCTGGACGCCTTCGCCGACGCCGAAGGCCCGGTGGCCGACCGGCTGCGCGCGGCGGCGGCCGACGTCGTCGTGACGACCATCGAGAACCTCGACGACGCCGCGATCTTCTTCCGCTCGATGCACCATCTGAGCCCGGAGAAGCACCAGAACGTACGGACCGAACGCCGCCGCTACCACGAGCGCTTCCGCGCCCTGGTGGAGGAGGGGCAGCGCACCGGAGTCTTCTCCACCGCGACCCCCGCCGACCTGGTGGTGGACTACCACTTCGGCTCCGTCCACCACCTCTCCACCTGGTACCGCCCCGACGGCCCCCTCACCCCGCAGCAGGTCGCCGACCACCTCGCGGACCTGATGCTGCGGGCGTTGCGGCCGTAGGGACGGCTGCCCCGGCTGTCGTCAGGCGTACTTCTTCAGCTCCCGGCGCGCCAGCGACCGCTGGTGCACCTCGTCCGGGCCGTCCGCGAGGCGCAGCGTACGGGCGGCGGCCCAGAGTTCGGCCAGCGGGAAGTCCTGGCTGACGCCGCCCGCGCCGTGCAGCTGGACCGCCGAGTCGATGATGCCGACCACCGCGCGCGGTGTCGCGATCTTGATGGCCTGGATCTCCGTGTGCGCGCCGCGGTTGCCGACGGTGTCCATCAGCCAGGCCGTCTTGAGCACGAGCAGCCGCAGCTGCTCGACGCTCACCCGGGCGTCCGCGATCCAGTTCTGTACGACGCCCTGCTGGGCGATCGGCTTGCCGAACGCCGTACGGGACACGGCGCGCCGGCACATCAGCTCGATGGCCCGCTCCGCCATGCCGATCAGCCGCATGCAGTGGTGGATCCGGCCGGGGCCCAGCCGGGCCTGGGCGATGGCGAAGCCGCCGCCCTCCTCGCCGATCAGGTGGTCGGCGGGGACGCGCACCTCGTCGAAGGCCACCTCGGCGTGGCCGCCGTGGGCGTGGTCCTCGTAGCCGTACACGCGCATCGCGCGGCGGATCTCGACTCCGGGGGTGTCGCGCGGGACCAGGACCATCGACTGCTGGCGGCGCGGGTCCGTGCCGTCCGGGTCGGTCTTGCCCATCACGATGAAGACCGCGCACTCCGGGTTCATGGCCCCGGAGATGTACCACTTGCGGCCGTTGATGACGTAGTCTCCGCCGTCGCGCCTGATCAGCGTCCGGATGTTCGTCGCGTCCGACGACGCCACCTCGGGTTCGGTCATGGCGAACGCCGACCGGATCTCGCCCGCCAACAGCGGTTCCAGCCACTGCTTGCGCTGCGCCGCCGAGCCGAACTGCGCGAGCACCTCCATGTTCCCGGTGTCCGGCGCCGCGCAGTTCAGCGCGGTCGGCGCCAGGTGCGGGGAGCGGCCGGTGATCTCGGCGAGCGGCGCGTACTGGAGGTTGGTCAGCCCGGCGCCGTACTCCGCGTCGGGGAGGAAGAGGTTCCACAGGCCCCGGCTGCGCGCCTCGGCCTTCAGCTCCGGCACGATCGCGGGCGTGCCCCAGGGGTCGGCCAGCGCCTGCCGCTGCTCGTGCGCGACCGGCTCGGCCGGATACACGTGCTCGTCCATGAAGGCGAGCAGCCGGTCGCGCAACTCCTCGGTACGGGCGTCGAATGCGAAGTCCATGGGTGTACTCAGCCTTCCTTGAGGGTGGTCAGACCGTGCTCGATGAAGACCGGGACGAGATCGCCGATCCGGTCGAAGCCGGTACCCACCGTCTGCCCGAGCGTGTAGCGGTAGTGGATGCCCTCCAGGATCACGGCGAGCTTGAACCACGCGAAGGCCGTGTACCAGCCGATGGCCGAGGTGTCCCGGCCCGAGCCCGCCGCGTACCGCTCGACCAGCTCGGCGGGCGCCGGATGCCCGGCGGCGTCCGCCGTCGTACTGATCGGGGAGCCCGGCACGTTGAGCGGCACGCTGTACATGGCCAGCAGTCCGAGATCGGTCAGCGGATCGCCGAGCGTGGACATCTCCCAGTCGAGGACGGCGTTGATCCGGTCGTCGTCGCCGAGGAGTACGTTGTCGAGCCGGTAGTCGCCGTGGATCACGGTCGGCGCGGGGGAGCCGGGCAGCGACCGGCCCAGCGCCGCGTGCAGTTCGTCGACGCGGGGCAGCGGGCGGCTGCGCGAACCGTCGAGCTGCTTGCCCCAGCGGCGTACCTGCCGGCCGAGGAAGCCGTCCGGCCGTCCGAAGCCGGCGAGGCCGACCGCCCCGGGGTCCACGGAGTGCAGTTCGACCAGCGTGTCCACCAGCGCGAGGACGGCGGCCCGGGTGCGCGCGGGGCCGAGGGAGGCCAGCTGGCCGGCCGTACGGTACGGGGTGCCCGCCACGTGCTCCATGACGTAGAACGGCGCGCCGAGCACCGACGTGTCCGCGCACAGCAGCAGCGGTCGCGGCACCGGGACCGCGGTCGGGTGCAGGGCCTCGATCACCCGGTACTCGCGCGTCATGTCGTGGGCGGTGGCGAGCACATGGCCGAGCGGCGGCCGGCGCACCACCCAGCGGGCGGTGCCGTCCGTGACCGTGTACGTCAGATTCGACCGGCCCCCCTCGATCAGCCGCGCGTCGAGCGGGCCGCCCACCAGGCCGGGCAGCGCGCCGTCGAGGTGGGCGCGGAGCCGCCCGGGGTCGAGCCCGGGCGGTGCGTCGGCGGGAACGCTCATCGGGCGTACCTCCGTAGCGGGTGCGGACGGGCGAATGGCCCCATGATGCCGACCAGTCGGTATGTAGTCCAGTGCCCGTACGTGTACGCGTACACGTACGGGCACGTGTACGTGTACCCCCTCCGCGGCGTGTGGCCCGCGACGCCCGTCAGGCGTGACAGGCCACCGGCACCCCGCCGTTCACCGTCATCATGTCGATGAACGCCCCGGCCAGATCGAGCGGCGAGCCGTCCGGCAGCCCGTCCAGCTCCGCGTACGCCCGGTGCAGATTGGCCACCAGCCGCTCGCTCTCCCGCCACTGGGCGAACTCCCCGAGGTCCGCGCCCCGCGCGGCCTCCAGCGGCGTCAGGCCCTTGGCGTGGGTCTCGGCGGCCAGCTCGGTGACGTACCGCAGATAGCGCTCCGTCGCGTCGTACACCGACGCGTCCCCGACCGGCCCGTGACCCGGTACGACATGGGTCGCGTCGAGCGAGCGCAGCAGGTCGAGCGCCCGCAGGGAGCCGCGCAGCGAGCCCATGAGGACGAACGGCGTGCCGCCCCGGAAGATCAGGTCCCCGGTGAAGACGATCCCGCGCTCCGGCAGATGCACGATCGAATCCCCGATGGTGTGTGCGGGCCCCGGGTGGATCAGCCTGACCTCGGTCCCGCCCGCGTGGAGGGTGAGCCGGTCGTCGTACGTCAGGGTCGGCGTGGTGATCGTGATGTCGCCGAAGTCGGTGTCAGGCCAGACCAGATGCAGCTGGTGCCCGGCCGCGTCCTGCTCACTGCGGCACGCCTCGTGGCCGACCACGGTCGCCTCCGGCACGAACACGCCGTTGCCGTACGTGTGATCACCGTGGTGGTGGGTATTGACGACGGTACGCGGCAGCGGCGCTCCCGCCGCCCGCACCGCCTCCCGGAGCGCCAGCGCCCGCCGCTCGGTGGCCGCCGTGTCGATCAGCAGGGTGGACTCCCCGTCGCTGACGAAGCCGGCGTTGTTCAGACACCAGCCGCCGTCCGGCTGGACGTAGGCGTACACGTCGGGCGCGAGACGGACGGTGTACGGGTCAGTGGCGGGCATGGGGGCTCCCGGGGGTCGGTACGAATGGTCACCCCGACCCTTTCAGCTGACGCCACACCACCGAAAGCGGGTCCCCGGCCGTACACGTTCCCGGCCGCTCCCGGCCGCCCGCGGCCTCCTCGTCCCAGCACGCCGCTCCCCGCTCCCCCGGCTTGCGGACGGGGCCTGGGCGTCGGAGTGTCGGGGCATGACGATGAAGGCCATCACGTACCGCCGCTACGGCGGTGCCGACGTCCTGGAGTACGGTGACCGCCCCGAGCCCAAGGTCGGGCCCGACTCCGTCCTGGTCGAGGTGCGGGCGGCGGCGGTGAATCCCGTCGACTGGAAGTGCCGCGAGGGCTACCTCGACGGGATCCTCGACACCGTCTTCCCGGTGATCCCCGGCTGGGACGTCGCCGGAGTGGTGGTGCGGCCCGGGGCGGCCGTCACCGAGTTCGCCGCCGGGGACGAGGTCATCGGATACGTACGGGAGGACTTCCTGTCGCGCGGGACCTTCGCGCAGTACGTGGCGGCCCCCGTCCGTACGCTCGCCCGCAAGCCGAGCGCGCTGAGCTTCGCCGAGGCGGCCGCGCTGCCGCTGGTGGGGCTCACCGCGTACCAGGTGCTGCACCGGGTGCTGCGGGTGCGCGCCGGTGAGACCGTGCTCGTGCACGCGGCGGCGGGCGCCGTCGGCTCGACGGCCGTGCAGCTCGCCAGGTACCTCGGCGCCCGGGTCATCGGCGCGGCCCGCGAGTCCGGGCAGGAGCGCGTCCGCGCGCTCGGCGGGGAGCCCGTACGGTACGGGGCGGGCCCGGACGAACTGGGCGCGCAGGTGCGCGCGCTGGCGCCGGACGGGGTGGACGCGGCGTTCGACATCATCGGCGGCGACCTGCTGCGGGCCACCCCGCCGCTGCTCGCGCCCGGCGGCCGGCTCGCCTCCATCGCGGACGGCGGGGTGACGGAGCTGGGCGGCCGTTACGCCTTCGCGCGTGCCGACGCCACCGACCTCGCGACACTCGCCGCGCTCGCCGAACAGGGCGTGCTGGAGGTCGGGGTCGCGCGTACGTACCCACTGGAGCGGGCGGCGGACGCCTTCCGCCACGCCGAGGCGGGCGGGGCCGGCGGCAAGGTGGTCGTCACGGTCGGCCCGGCCGGCTGAGGGGAGGCGCCGCGCTCACCCCGTGACCGCCGCCGCGCACACCGCCAGCAGCAGCGTGCAGACCACCAGCGCGACCGCGCCGCCCGTTCCGAGGACGCGCGGTCGGGCCGCGCTCAGCTCCGTCATCCGCCGCCGCGCCACCCACAGGAACCCCAGCCACACCAGCAGGCCCACCGCCAGCGCCGTCAACCCCGCCGCCGTGGCCCCGGCCCGTACCACCTGCCGCACCGCGAGCACCAGCACCACCGTGCACGACAGCGTCGTACGCCGCCACGCGAGCCGCGTCCGCTCCGGCTGAAGGCCGGGATCCCGGTCGCGCGCGGAGGGAGCGGAGGGAGCGGAGGGAGGAGGCGCGCCCGCCGTCATCAGCCCGCCCGGCCAAGCACCACGAAGGCCAGCATCGCCACCGCCACCAGCGCCACCGCCAGACTCAGCAGCGTGGGGAACGCGGAGACCGGCAGGTCCTCCTTCCGGCGCATCGCGCGCTCGCAGCGGATCCAGTGGCTCACCGCGCGCAGCGCGCAGAGCGCGCCCGCCGCGAGCAGCGTCACCGCGAGCCCGACCCGGACGCCCCAGCGCAGGTCCGGCAGGAACTGGTCGACCGCGAAACCGCCACCGACCAGGGCGAGCGCCGTACGGATCCAGGCCAGGAAGGTGCGCTCGTTGGCGAGGGAGAAGCGGTAGTCCGGGGTGTCGCCCTCCTCGGCGACACGCTGGGGCGCGAACCACAGCCGCAGGTTCCGTACGAAATCGATCACACGTCGCACCCTACGCGGGGCCGCCGCCCCCGGCGCGGAGCGCCCGCAGCCGCCCGTACGCCGCCAGCCCGTCAGGGACCCACTCCCACTCGCCGAGCCGGCGCACCAGCTCCTCCTCGGGCAGGAAGGCGTGCCAGGCGATCTCCTCCGGCTGCGGGCGGACCGGCAGCGCGCAGCGCACCTCGTACACGTACGCGTGCTCCCGGAACGTCCCGTCGGGGGAGTCGTAGCGGAACGGGAAGAGCGGTACGGGCCGCTCAAGGCCCGACACCCCCAGCTCCTCCTCGGCCTCCCGCAGCGCCGCCTCGTCGTAGCTCTCGCCCGCGCCGAGGACCCCGCCCACGAACATGTCGTACAGCGAGGGGAAGGCCAGCTTCCCCGCCGTCCTGCGGTGGACGAAGATCCGGTCCGCCGGGTCCCGGACGAGCACGAAGGCGCAGCGGTGGCGCAGCCCCTTCGCGTACATCTCGCCGCGCGGCGCCTGCCCGAGGACCCGGTCGTTCTCGTCGACGAAGTCGAGGATCTCGTCGGCGGGGTTCGGTGTACCGGGGCTCGGTGTACCGGGATCCGGTGTGCCGGGGTTCGGTGTATCGCTCATGTCGTCCATCCGATCCATCCAATCAGTTGACTCGTTACTCGCCCGTACGGAAGATCGGACCACTCACCCGCCCCCGCCCGCGAAGGATGGATGCCATGGCGTACGACGCTGACGTGATTGTGATCGGGGCGGGGCTCGCGGGGCTGGTCGCCGCCGCCGAAGTGGCCGACGCGGGCCGCTCCGTCATCGTCCTCGACCAGGAGCCCGAGCGCTCGATCGGCGGGCAGGCGCACTGGTCGTTCGGCGGGCTCTTCCTCGTCGACTCGCCCGAACAGCGCCGGCTGCGCATCAAGGACAGCCGGGACCTCGCCCTCCAGGACTGGCTCGGTACGGCCGGCTTCGACCGGCCCGAGGACCACTGGCCGCGCAAGTGGGCCGAGGCGTACGTGGACTTCGCGGCCGGCGAGAAGCGCGCCTGGCTGCACGGGCAGGGCGTGCGCTTCTTCCCGGTGGTCGGCTGGGCGGAGCGCGGCGGGTACGACGCCACCGGGCACGGCAACTCCGTACCGCGCTTCCACATCACCTGGGGGACAGGACCCGGCGTGGTCGAGCCCTTCGAGCGGCGGGTGCGCGAGGGCGTCGCCAGGGGCCGGGTGACCCTCCGCTTCCGGCACCGTGTCACCGGGCTGGCCAGCACCGCCGGTACGGTCGACACCGTCACCGGCGAGGTCCTGGAGCCCAGCGACGCCGCGCGCGGCACCGCGAGCAGCCGTACGGTCACGGGGGACTTCTCGCTCCGCGCGCAGGCCGTGATCGTCACCTCGGGCGGCATCGGCGGCAACCACGACCTCGTCCGCGCGCAGTGGCCCGAGCGCCTCGGCACCCCGCCGCGCAAGCTGCTCTCCGGGGTGCCCGCGCATGTCGACGGGCTGATGCTCGGCGTCGCGGAGGCGGCCGGCGCCCACCACATCAACCGCGACCGGATGTGGCACTACACCGAGGGCATCGAGAACTGGAACCCCATCTGGGCGCGGCACGGCATCCGGATCCTGCCGGGCCCGTCCTCGCTCTGGCTGGACGCGCGCGGGCGCCGGCTGCCCGTACCGCTCTTCCCCGGCTTCGACACGCTCGGCACGCTGGAGCACATCATGCGCTCCGGCCACGAGTACACCTGGTTCGTGCTCGACCAGCGCATCATCGGCAAGGAGTTCGCGCTCTCGGGCTCCGAGCAGAACCCCGACCTGACCGGGAAGTCGGTCCGCGACGTGCTCGGGCGGGCGCGCGCGGACGTGCCGGGGCCGGTGAAGGCGTTCATGGACAACGGCGTCGACTTCGTCGTCGAGAAGGATCTGGGCGCGCTCGTACGCGGCATGAACAAGCTCACCGGCGAGCAGCTGATCGACGAGAGCGAGCTGCGCCGCGAGATCACCGCGCGGGACCGGGAGATCGCCAACCCGTTCACCAAGGACCTTCAGGTGACGGCCATTCGCGGCGCCCGCAGGTACCTGGGCGACAAGCTGATCCGTACGGCCACCCCGCACCGGATCCTCGACCCGAAGGCGGGCCCGCTGATCGCCGTACGGCTGAACATCCTGACCCGCAAGTCGCTCGGCGGCCTGGAGACCGATCTGTCCTCCCGCGTCCTGACCGACGGCGGCGACCCGCTGCCCGGGGTGTACGCGGCGGGCGAGGCGGCCGGCTTCGGCGGCGGCGGGGTGCACGGATACCGCTCGCTGGAGGGCACCTTCCTCGGCGGCTGCGTCTTCTCGGGCCGTACGGCGGGCCGCGCGGCGGCGCAGGCGGTGCGGTGACGCGGGCGGGTCGGTGACGCGGACCGCGGGGTGACGCGGGCGGTGCGGTGATGGCCGTAAAGGTGTGAAGGGCGGTGGCGGGGCGCCCGGGGACGGTCCCGCGACCGCCACGCTCCGTGTCCGGCGCCAGGCGGACACGCCCCTGTCCGTACCGCAGAGTAATTGCCTTGGCATTAAGGCGAGTTGACGCCGTTCCGTGTCAAGTCAGCACTTGACGTGAGGTGTTGGCTACCGATTGGCTATCCGCGATCATCGCTCGTTCACGTGCCTGGAGGAATCCCGCGGATGTCCCCGCCTCCGCCGCCACCCCTGGGCCGCTTGCGAAGACGGGGCTCACGCCCCGAGCACTTCTTCGACCCGGCTCTGGATGACGTCGAACTCGCCGCCGTAAGAGACCAGTTGGCCCAGGGTCGCTGGTCCGAGGCGCGTACCCTGCTCGCCTCGACCGGATCGGACTGGGACCGCCGCGGCCACCGTGTCCTCGTGCTCGCCCAGGCGTCCGGCGCCGCCGTCTGGAGCGGTGACTGGCTGCTCGCCGAGCCCGGCAGCCCCGACGCCACCACGCTGCTGGCCTGCGCCAAGGTCTACGGCGTACTGAACGGCAAGGAGAAGGAGGGCAAGGCCAGGGCCGCGTGCCTCGACGCCGTCCGGCTGGCGCCCGCCGACCCCACACCCTGGCTCGGACTGCTGCTGCTGGCCCGTACCGCCGGCACGGAGGAGGAGACCTCCCGGTTCTTCGACGAGGTCAGGACCCGCCACCCGGATCACCACCACGCCCATCACCTGATGGCCGCGCGGCTCGCCGAGCGCCACGCCCACGCCGGACAGGACCCCCTCCACGAGGTCTACGACTTCGCGTCCTGGGCCGCCGAACAGGCCCCCGCGGACTCGCCGCTCGCGATCCTGCCCGTCGTCGCCCACGCCGAGCGCTACCGCGTGCTCGCCGCCGCCGGCCACGAACCCGCCGACCCCGCCTCGTCGGAGCACTGGACCGGGCGGCGCGCCCGGCAGGTGCTGAAGGTGGCGTTCAACTGGTGGCTGGAGTGGGAGACCGCCGAGCATCCGCGCAACCGCGTCGACCTCAACTTCCTCGCCCACGCCCAGTTCCACGACGGGCGCGTCGCCGAGGCCGCCGCGCTGTTCCAGCGCATCGGCGGGCACATCACCCCGGCCCCCTGGTCCTACCCGGACCGGGACCCGCACCAGGCCTTCGTCGCCGCGCGCAACGAAGCGCTCGGCTCGGTCTGAAGGGCCGCCTCCTCTTCTTCCTTCTTCTCCGCACCCTCCTGAAAGGACATCCCTGTCATGTCGACGGGCAGTTCGAGTACGAGTTCGAGTACGAGAGAGATCAACACGTACAAGGGGCACGAACGGGCGCTGCGCGCCAACCGGCTCGGCACCGTGGGCCTGCTGCTCTCCGTGATGGCGGCGAGCGCGCCGATGCTGGTCGTCGCCGGTCTCATGCCCAGCGTCTTCGGTGTGATGGGCATCGTCGGGCAGCCGCTGCTCTATCTCATCCTCGGTGCCATCCTGATGCTGTTCAGCTTCGGTTACGCCGAGATGAGCCGGCACATCCACAACGCGGGCGCCTTCTACGCCTACATCGCCCGCGGCCTGGGCCCGACCTTCGGCGCGGGCGCCTCGATCCTCGCCCTCGTCGCCTACAGCTCCATGCAGTTCGCCGTCTACGGCCTGCTGGGCTTCGAGGTCTCCGCGATCTTCGACCAGTTCCTCGGGCTCGTCGTACCGTGGTGGGTGCCCGCGTTCGCCGCCTGCGCGGGCATCGCGGTCCTCGGCTGGCTGAAGATCGACCTCAACGCCAAGGTCCTCGGCGTCCTGCTGGCCATCGAGTGCATCCTCGTGGTGATCTTCGACATCGCGGTCGTCGCCGAACCGGGCCCCGAGGGCCTGTCCATGGCCGCCTTCGACCCGGCCAGTCTGACGGGCGCGGGACTCGGCACCGCGCTCTGCTTCTGCGTCGCCGCGTTCGTCGGCTGCGAGCAGGCCCCGGTGTACGCGGAGGAGACGAGCCGGCCGCACATCGTCGTCTCCCGCGTCATGTTCCTCGCCGTCGGCTACGCCTCGGCCTTCCTCGCCCTGAGCGCCTGGGCGCTGACCGTGGCCGCCGGGCCCGGCTCGATCGTCAACCTGTCGGTGGAACAGGGCCCCGGGCTGCTCTTCGGGCTCACCGAGGCACGGCTCGGCGGCACCTTCACCGACCTCCTGCACATCCTGTTCGTGACGGGCATGTTCGCCGCGCTGCTCAGCTTCCACAACGTGGTCGCGCGCTACGCCTTCGCGATGGGCCGCGAGGGCCTGCTGCCCGAGAGCTTCGGCCGTACCACGAGGAAGAGCGGGGCGCCCGCCTACGGTTCCGTGCTCCAGACCCTGATCTCGGTGGCAGCCATCGCCGCCTTCGCGCTGACCGACGACAAGCCGCACGGCGACCCGACGGTGCCGGTGCTGCGGCAGTTCACCTGGATGGGCAGCGTCGGCGCGCTCGGCGTCATCACCCTGATGGCGCTCGCTTCCCTCGCCGTCATCGTCTTCTTCGTACGGCGCGGAGCGGGCCGCACCCACGCCCCCCGGCTGATCTCCTCGGGGCTCGCGATCGTCGCGCTCGTGACCATCGCCTTCTACACCGTCAAGGACTTCGGTGTGCTCATCGACGCGGGCCCCGGCTCCGTGCTCCGGTGGATCCTGCCCGGTCTGATGGGGCTCGCGCTCGTCGGCGGACTCGTCTACGGACTGGTGCTGCGCTCCGTCAAGCCGGAGGTGCACGCCAGGATCGGTCTGGGCAACGAGGCGTTCCAGCTGGACAAGGCCGTGGCCGAGGCCGAGTCGGAGCGCACCCCCGTCTGACCGGGACCCCCGTCCGACCGGGCCCCCGGCCCGGCCTGACAGCGTACGGACGGCACACAGACACCCGCCCGCCCCCGGTGCTCCGGGGACGGGCGGGTGCCGCGGTTCACGGGCGGGCGCTACAACACCAGCGACACCAGCAGGACGAAGACGATCCCGGTCACCGAGATCAGCGTCTCCATCACCGACCAGGTCCTGATCGTCTGGCCGACGGTCATCCCGAAGTACTCCTTCACCAGCCAGAACCCTGCGTCGTTCACATGGCTGAAGAAGATCGAGCCCGTACCGATCGCCAGCACCAGCAGCGCCGCGTGCGTCGTGGACATGTCCGCCGCGAGCGGCGCCACCAGACCCGCCGCGGAGATCGTCGCCACCGTCGAGGAGCCGGTGGCCAGCCGGATCACCACGGCGATCAGCCAGGCCAGCAGCAGCGCCGGGATCGACCAGTTCTTGGAGATGTCCAGCACCATCTGGCCGACGCCCGAGTCGATCAGCGTCCCCTTGAAGCCACCGCCCGCGCCGACGATCAGCAGCACGCCCGCGATCGGGCCGAGCGACTTCTCGACGGTCACCGAGAGCTTGCCCTTGCTGAACCCGGCCGCCCGGCCGAGCGTGAACATACCGACGAAGACGGCGGAGAGCAGCGCGATCAGCGGCGAGCCCACGACATCGGCGACCCGCTGGACCGTGTGCGTCGGATCGTCCACGATGATGTCGACCAGCGCCTTGCCCAGCATCATGACGACGGGCAGCAGCACGGTGGCGACGGTCGCGGCGAAGCTCGGCCGGGTCTTCAGCTCGTCGGAGGTGCGCTCCGGGACCATGTTCTCGGGGACCGGGAGGTCCACCCAGCGCGCGGCGTACCGGGAGAAGAGCGGACCGGCGATGACCACCGTCGGGATGGCGATCAGGATGCCCAGCGCCAGCGTGACCCCGAGGTTGGCGCCGACCGCGTCGATCGCGACCAGCGGGCCGGGGTGCGGCGGGATCAGACCGTGCATCACGGAGAGCCCGGCCAGCGCCGGGATACCGATGCGCATCAGGGAGTAGTTGCCGCGCTTGGCGACCAGCAGCACCACCGGGATCAGCAGCACGATGCCGACCTCGAAGAAGAGCGGCAGCCCGATCACCGAGGCGATCAGCACCATCGCCCAGGGCATCGCCCGGCCGCTCGCCTTCGCCAGGATCGTGTCGACGATCTGGTCGGCGCCGCCGGAGTCCGCCAGCAGCTTGCCGAGGACCGCGCCGAGCGCGATCAGCACGCCCACACCCGCCACCGTCGAGCCGAGACCGGCGGTGAAACTGGCGATGGTCTTGTCCAGCGGGGCGCCCGCGAAGGCGCCCAGCGCCAGCGAGCCCAGGGTCAGGGCCAGAAAGGCGTGCAGCTTGAAAACGGTGATGAGGAGGACGATCACGGCGATGCCGCCGACGACCGCCATACCGAGATGCGCGTTGCCCGCCGAGGTGATCGGCTCGGTCGCGCCCGCCGCCAGCGTCTCGACGCCGAGACTGCTCAGGGGTGTCACGGGGGTTCCTTCAGCTTTCCAGCCGGCGCAGCGCGGCGACGGCCCGTTCGGTTATTTCCTCCGGCGTGCCCGACACGTCGACGGCCACACCCGCCTCGTCGGCCCCCAGGTCCTCCAGGGTGGCGAACTGCGAATCCAGCAGCGCGGTGGGCATGAAGTGCCCCTTGCGCTCCCCCATCCGCTTCTCGACGAGCGACCGGTCACCGGTGAGGTGGAGGAAGACGATCCCGGGCGCCCCGGCCCGCAGCCGGTCCCGGTAGACCCGCTTGAGCGCGGAACTGCTCGCCACCCCGCCCAGCGCCGCCCGGCCGTGGGCCCACGCGCCGATCGCGTCCAGCCAGGGCCACCGGTCGGCGTCCTCCAGCGGCGTACCGGCGGACATCTTCGCGATGTTCGCCGGCGGGTGGAAGTCGTCGCCCTCGGCGTACGGGACGCCCAGCGCCTCGGCGAGCAGGGGCCCGACCGTGGTCTTCCCGGTCCCTGCTACGCCCATCACCACGACGACGTGGGGGGTGCTCATCGCTTGCCTCGCTGTCTTCCTCGACATCGGTTCACCGACGGACACGCGTCCGTCGCGCTACTGAAACCCATTAGGTACGACTTATTCAAGAGGCTGTGACATAAACGTCGTACTTATTGTTGCCGGACCGTGCCCCGTAGGCTGTTCCCATGACCACTGAAGGCCGGGGCCTGCATACCCATGTGCTGGACACCCTCGGTCTCGCCATCACCGCCGGCGAATACCCGCAGGGCAGCGTCGTACGCACCGACGAGGTCGCGCAGCGCTTCGATGTCTCGCGCACCGTCGTCCGCGAGGTCGTCCGCGTCCTGGAATCCATGCATCTGGTGGAGTCCCGGCGCCGGGTGGGCGTGACCGTACGCCCCACCGAGGAGTGGAACGTCTACGACCCGCGCGTCATCCGCTGGCGGCTCGCGGGCGCCGACCGGCCCCGCCAGCTCCGCTCGCTGACCACTCTGCGCTCCGCCGTCGAACCGGTCGCCGCCGGGCTCGCCGCCCGCCACGCCACCCCCGAGCAGTGCGCGGCGCTCACCGAGGAGACGCTCGGCATGGTCGCCACCTCCCGGGGCGGCCGGCTGGCGGAGTACCTCGTCCACGACATCGCCTTCCACCGGGTGGTGCTCAACGCGTCGGGCAACGAGATGTTCGCCCGGCTCGGCGATGTCGTCGCCGAGGTCCTCACCGGCCGTACCCAGCACCGGGTGATGTTCGCGGACCCGGATCCCGCCGCCGTCACCCTCCATGTGGGCGTCGCCGAGGCCATCCGCGCGGGCGACGCGGCCCGCGCGGAGGAGCTGACCAGGGAGATCGCGGTGGGCGCCCTGCACGAACTCGACGTACTGGCGCCCTGAGCCGTCTCCTCCTGACGTACATTCGTGAGGTTCCCGAGGTACGAGGAAAGGCAGGTCCTGGCATGGCGCAGCAGGTGCAAGGGGTCATCGCTCCCGGCAAGAACGAGCCGGTACGGGTCGAGACGATCGTCATCCCCGACCCGGGCCCCGGTGAGGCCGTGGTGAAGGTCCAGGCGTGCGGCGTCTGTCACACCGATCTGCACTACAAGCAGGGCGGCATCAACGACGACTTCCCCTTCCTCCTCGGCCATGAGGCCGCGGGCGTGGTGGAGTCGGTCGGCGAGGGCGTCACCGAGGTCGCCCCCGGCGACTTCGTCATTCTCAACTGGCGTGCGGTGTGCGGGAACTGCCGGGCCTGTCTGCGAGGCCGGCCCCAGTACTGCTTCAACACGCACAACGCGAAGCAGAAGATGACCCTGACCGACGGCACGGAGCTGTCCCCGGCCCTCGGCATCGGCGCCTTCGCCGAGAAGACCCTGGTCGCGGCCGGCCAGTGCACCAAGGTCGACCCGAGCGTCTCCCCGGCCGTCGCCGGACTGCTCGGCTGCGGCGTGATGGCCGGCATCGGCGCCGCCATCAACACTGGCCAGGTCGGCCGCGGCGACTCCGTCGCCGTCATCGGCTGCGGCGGCGTCGGCGACGCGGCGATCGTCGGCGCGCGGCTCGCGGGCGCGGCCCGCATCATCGCCGTCGACGTCGACGACCGGAAGCTGGAGACGGCGAAGACGATGGGCGCCACCCACACCGTCAACTCCCGCTCCACCGACGCCGTCGAGGCGATCCGCGAGCTGACCGGCGGCTTCGGCGCGGACGTCGTCATCGAGGCGGTCGGCCGTCCCGAGACGTACAAGCAGGCGTTCTACGCCCGCGACCTGGCCGGGACCGTCGTCCTGGTCGGCGTCCCCACCCCCGAGATGAAGCTCGAACTGCCGCTGCTCGACGTGTTCGGCCGCGGCGGCGCGCTCAAGTCCTCCTGGTACGGCGACTGCCTGCCGTCCCGCGACTTCCCGATGCTCATCGACCTGCACCAGCAGGGCCGTATCGACCTCGGCGCCTTCGTCACCGAGACCATCGGACTCGGCGACGTCGAGAAGGCGTTCGCGCGCATGCACGAGGGCGATGTCCTGCGCTCGGTGGTGGCACTCTGATGGCCGTACGCATCGACCATCTCGTCACCTCGGGCACGTTCTCGCTCGACGGCGGCACCTGGGACGTCGACAACAACGTCTGGATCGTCGGCGACGACACCGAGGCGATCGTCATCGACGCCGCCCATGACGCCGCCGCCATCGAGGCCGCGCTCGGCGGCCGTACGCTGCGCGCCATCGTCTGCACCCACGCGCACAACGACCACATCGACGCGGCCCCGGAACTCGCGGCCCGGACCGGCGCGCCCGTCCTGCTGCACCCGGACGACCTGCCGCTGTGGAAGCAGACCCACCCCGAGCGGCTGCCGGACGGCGAGCTGACCGACGGCGGGACCCTCTCCGTCGGCGGCACCACACTGACCGTGCTGCACACCCCCGGCCACGCGCCGGGCGCGGTCTGCCTGTACGCCCCCGAGCTGGCGACGGTCTTCACCGGCGACACGCTCTTCCAGGGCGGCCCCGGCGCCACCGGCCGGTCGTTCTCGGACTTCCCGACGATCATCGACTCGATCCGCGACAGGCTCCTGGCCCTGCCGCCGGAGACGGTCGTCCGGACGGGACACGGCGACAGCACGACGGTGGGCGCCGAGGCCCCGCAGCTGGCGGAGTGGATTCAGCGCGGCCACTGAGCCAGCCGCAGCCGGCTCTCGAAACGGCACGGCGCGCCCGTCACCGGATCGGTGAACTCCAGCACCTTCGCGAGGAGCTGGAGCGGGCGCGCGTAGTCGTCGGGAGCGCGGTCCTGGACGACCGGATAGAGCGGGTCGTCCAGGAGCGGCAGCCCCAGACCGTTCATATGCACCCGCAGCTGATGGGTGCGGCCGGTGGCGGGCAGCAGCCGGTAGCGGCCCAACCCGCCCTGGTGCTCGACGAGTTCGATCCGGCTCTCGGCGTTCGGCTCGCCCGGCACCACCCGCGCGGTGAGCACCCCGCGCTCCTTCTCGATCCGGTTCCGTACGGTGACGGGCAGCGCCACGGCCGGGTCGTACGGCGCGATCGCCTCGTACTCCTTGCGCACCGCCCGGTCCCGGAACAGCGTCTGGTACGCGCCCCGGTCCCCGGCCCGTACGACGAGGAGCACCAGCCCGGCGGTCAGCCGGTCCAGCCGGTGCGCGGGCTGGAGCTCCGGCAGCCCGAGGGTGTCGCGGAGCCGCGCGAGGGCGGTCTCGGTGACATGGCCGCCGCGCGGGGTGGTGGCCAGGAAGTGCGGCTTGTCGGCGACGACCATCCGCTCGTCCCGGTACACGACGCCGACCTCGAACGGCACCCGCTCCTCGGCGGCGAAGTCCCGGTGGAACCACACATACCGCCCGGCGGTGTACGGCTCCCCGCCCCCGACCGCCGCCCCGTCCACCCCCACGAACCGCCCGTCCCGCAGCATCTCCTCGACCCGCGCCGCACCGACGGCCGGGCCGAACCGCGCCAGGAGATGATCCCGTACGGTCGCCCACTCCCCGTCCGGATCGGCGGGCAGCCGCAGCCGTACGGGATCGATCCCGGCGCGCTGGGGGAGCGGGGCGGGCGGCGGGGGACGGTGTCGACGGGCCACGGCCCGGGAGTGTACCGACCGGACGCACAAGAGGGATCATCCAAGCGTGGAAGAGACCGAAGCCCAGGACACGGAAGACCGGAAGACGGCAGAACATCTGCCCCTGCCCGAGGTGGCGGCGCTCGCCCGCCGGGCGCACGCGGGACAGACGGACAAGGCGGGGCGGCCGTACGCCGAGCACCTGGCGGCGGTGGCCGACGGGGTGGCCCGGCGGGGCGGCAGCGTCGAGCAGATCGCCGCCGCCTGGCTGCACGACGCGATCGAGGACGACGCGCTGTCCCGCGCGTGGCTCGACGCGGCCCCGCTGCCGCCGGCCGTCAAGGACATGGTGCTGGCGATGACCAAACGCGAGGGCGAGCCGCCGGAGGAGTACGCGGCCCGGATCCTCGCCGTTCCCGGTACGCGCCTGATCAAGGAGGCCGACCTCGCGCACAACGCGGATCCCGCCCGGCTGGCCGCGCTGGACGCCGCGACGAGGGAGCGCCTGACGGCCAAATACGCCCGGATGCGGCGTCTGTTGGGGCTGGCCGAAGGCTGATGGTCCGATGATAGGTTCGATCAGCCGCCCCGGCGCGGCGTCGGCCTGGAGGGGGATCCGAGATGTCCGGTCAGGACCGGCAACAACACGACGGCCGTCCCGGCCCGTCCCACCACCACACCCAGCACACCCCACCACCGGCCGGACCGGCGGTCGTGCCGCTCTCGGCGGCCGGGCCGATGGCCGCGCCGGTGATCGCGCCCACGCCGACGGGCGTGCAGCCCCCGGCCGCACCCGCGACCGCGCCGGGGCAGCCCCCGACCGCCCCGGTGGCCGTGCCCGTGCCCGTGTCGACGGGTATGAAGCCCTCGGCCGCCCCGGCGGCCTCGTACGCGCCCACGCCCGGACCCACGTCCGTGACGCCGCAGGCTCACCCGGCTGTTCTGTCCGCTCAACCCCCGGCTGCGCCGGGCCCCGTGCCCGGGCCGGTACCCGTCGTACCGCAGGCCGTTCCGGCTGCCCAGCCGGTGGTCCCGTACGCGCCCGCGCCCGGCGGGACGCCAACGCCTTCGGCGGCCCCGGCGGCCCCGGTGCCAACGGCCGCCCCGGCGGCCCCCGCACCCCTCCTCCGTATGCCCGCCCCCGAGTCCGTCGCCGTCACCGATCCCTCCCTCGCCGCCGCCGCGGGGCGGCCCCGGCACGGGGAGTCGCTCGTCCGGCGCTCCACCCGGGCCGCGCGTGGGCTGATCGGGGTCGGTGGGCGGGACGGTGCCGGTGATGACCCGGCGGTGGCCGAGGAGCTGCGGCTGCGCGTCGCTTCCGGGCGGCAGATCGTCGTGACCAGCATCAGGGGCGGCGCCGGGAAGACCACGGTCACCGCGCTGCTCAGCCGCACCTTCAACCAGTACCGCCAGGACCCGGTCCTCACCGTGGAGGCCGACGCCGCGCTCGGTACGCTCCCCGTCCGGCTCGGCGCCGAGACCGTGCGCTGGAGCTGCGCGGATCTCGCGGCGATCCTCGACCCGGCCATGCAACTGACCGACATCACCGGCTATCTCGTCCCGCTGGAGGGCGGCTGGCTGCTGCCCGGCAGCCAGGGGCGCATCGGCGCGCCGCTGAGCATCGCCGCGTACCGCACGGTGATGGTCGCGCTGCGCCGCCACTTCGGTGTGACCGTCGTCGACTGCGAGACGCTCCCCGGTGAACTGGCCCGTACCGCCGTGGACACCGCGCACGCGCGCGTGCTCGTCGCGCCGGCCACCCTGGAGGGCGTGAGCAGCACGCGCGCGGTGCTCGACTGGATGGCCGGGCTGCCCCGGCCCGTGCTGGCCAGCACCGTGATCGCGCTCACCGTCTCCGCGCCGGACGCGGCCTTCGGGGTGAAGGCGGCCACGCGCCATCTGGAGGAGACCGGCGTGCCGGTCGTGGTCGTACCGTACGACCGTCACCTCGCCGCCGGCGGGCCGGTCCTCACCTCGCTGCTCGCCCCCGACACCCGGGCCGGTGCGACCCGGCTGGCCACCGAGGCGCTGCGCCGCGCCGCGGGCGTGCGCTGACGGAACATCACGCGCGGGCCGCGCGTACCCCATTCGGTCCGGCCCGACGGCCCGCCCGCCCCGATGAGACCGGTTCGCGGACGCCCCGCCCGCATGATGGCCCGGTGATCAGTGTCCTGTTCGCCATCCTGACCGCGATCAGCAACGGCTCCGGCGCGGTGCTCCAGCGCCGGGCCGCGGCCACCGTTCCCGATACCGAGGCCATGCGCCTCTCGCTGATCGGGCGGCTGCTGCGGCAGAAGGTGTGGCTGGCCGGGATCGGGCTGGTGCTGGTGGCCGCCGCGTGCCAGGCGGTCGCGCTCGCGACCGGGCCGATCGCCGTCGTACAGCCGATCTTCGTACTGGAGCTGCCCGCCACGCTGCTGATCGCCAGTTATCTCTTCCGCGCCCGGCTGGCCCGCTCCGCCTGGTACGGGGTGGCCGCCGTGACCCTCGGGCTGACGCTGGGCATGGCCACGGCGGCCCCCGGCGGCGGCACCGACACCGTAAGGGGAGCCGCCTGGATCCCGGCGCTGCTGGTCACCGGCGCCGCAGAGGCCGGCCTGATCCTCTGGTCGCTGCGGCTGCGCGGCAACGCGCGGGCCGCGCTCCTCGGCCTCGCCGCGGCCGGCGGATACGCGCTGACCGCCGCCCTGATGAAGGACGCGGTCGCCCGCTTCGAGCCCGGCGGCATCGGCGCGGTGTTCGCGTCCTGGCAGCTCTACGCGATGGCCGCCGCCGGGGTGGGCGCGCTCTTCCTGCTCCAGAACGCCCTCCAGGCGGGCTCCCTGGCCGCGTCGCAGCCGATGCTCACGCTCGGGGACGCGCTGATCAGCATCGCGTACGGCGTCACGCTCTTCGGCGAGACCCTGCGCACCGGCTGGTGGCTGCTGCCCGAACTCGCCGCCGTAGCGCTGATCGCCGCGGGCTGTCTGGAGCTGGCCCGCTCGCCCCTCGCGGCGGGCGCCCCGCCGGGGCCCCGGCGCGTCACGTAGGCGGGACCGACCGGATGCGCGCCAGCGAGAAAGAGCGCTCACCGGGCTCACCCGGGCACCGGCCGATCAGCTCCGGCGGATCGAGGAACGGCTCCCGCAGCAGATATACGGTCCGCCCGCCGCTGTCGTCGCTGTCGCCGGCATCGTCCGCGTACTCGATGGTGACGGGGGACTCCTCTTCGAGCGCGGCGGCGAGCCTGCGCAGCTCGGTGCGGCTCAGCCGGGGCGGGCAGCGGTGCGCGAGCGTCTCCTCGGTCCGGCTCAGATACGGCGCGCCGTCCAGCGGATCGTGTGCGGCGGCGAGCAGCAGCGCCGCCAGCTCCGCCAGATCGGGGACGGCAGGGGAGGAGCCGGCCCGGGGGCGCCCGTCGCGGGGACGCGGAACGGCACCGGCCCGCGCCCGTACCGCCCTGCCTGCCGCCCCTTCACCGGCACCGGAACCGGCCCCCGCCCCCGGCCGGGCGCGCGGCTGGGCCTGCCGCTCCGCCCGCGCCGTACCGTCGCTCTCCTCCGCGACCGGCGCGTACCCCTCGGCGCGCAGAGCCGTCAGGGTCTCCTCCAGCGGCAGTCCGGAGAGCAGGACGGACGGCGCGAGCGGCCGGATGCCGAGCCGGGACAGCCGCCGGTGGGAGGCGATCTCGGTGAGCAGCGCGGGCTGTACGCCGTGGATCACACAGCCGGCCCCGGCGACCCGCACCTGCCCGTGGCGGCGGGCGGTGTCCGCGATCAGATAGACGAGCGGCTGGGGCAGCGCGTCCGCCTCCGCGACCGCGGCCAGCTCGGCGGTGATCTCCTCGGCGCTGCGGCCCCCGTCCAGCGCGCCGCGCACGGAGTCGGGGCCGAACCGCCAGACCGACGCCGTACCGCGCGCCTCCCGTACGGCGACGGAGTCCAGCACGCCCGCCAGCCGCGCGGAGGGCACGCCAGGGACCACCGCCGTCAGATCCGCGCCGATCCGGGCCCGGTCCAGCGCCGACGGCAGCAGGCGCCGCGCGCACTCCGCCAGCCCGCCGGGGCCTCCGGCCGTACCCCCGCCCGAGCCTCCGGCCGCGTCCCCGGACGTATCGTTTCCGCCGCTCCGACGGCTCTCGCCCGGTCCGGTCGCGCGCAGCGCCGCGCCCAGCGGTGAGAGCGCGCCGCGCGCCAGCACCCCGAACAGACCGGCCTCCCGCACCAGCGCCGCGAACGGCGTCCGGTCCTGCGGATGCGTCGCGGCCAGCGGCCGGTGCCAGCTCACCAGCCGCCCCAGGGCCGCCGGTTCGCGTACGCCATGGGTGACCGGCAGCCGCGCGGCAGCCGCCAGCAGCGCGTGCCGGTCCCTGACGCACTCCGCCGACGGCGGCGCCGTGTCCAGCGCCGGCCGGGGCCGCCCCTCCGCGTCGTGGGCGTGGGTCGGCGTACGGCCCAGGGTCCACCAGGCGCGCAGCAGCCGGACGAGCTGCTCGGCCGGCTCCCGCTCCGCCCACTCGTCGTACGCCCCGGTGACCGGCAGCGTCTCGCCGTCCCTGGCCAGCAGCCCGGCCGCGTACGCGCACGCCAGGACGAGCCGCGCCACGTCCTCCGGGCACTGCGCGGCCTTGGTGAGCCTGACCAGTTCACGCGGACCGATCCCGCCGGTCCGCAGCCGCGCCGGGGGCCGCCGGGCGCACTCGGCGAGGAGCGCGGCGGCGTGCCCGGTCAGCTCGGCGGCGACGGCCGCCGCCTCCCGCTCCACCTCGGCGGCGGTCAGCGGACGCAGATCAGGCTTCGGCGGCAGCGGGTCGAAGGGCGCGCGCCAGTCGGGGCCGCGCAGGGCCAGCGTCACCTCGGCGGGCAGCGCGGCGCGCGAACCGTAGTGCCGGCGCACCAGCAGCGCGCGGTCCGTGGCCCAGCGCTCGTCCGCGTACCGCGCGCCCCCGCCGGAGGCCGCCACGGGAGGCGTGCTGCCCGCGGCCTGCCCGTACAGCAGCGTCCGTACCCCCTCCGGAGCCGAGTCCGCCACCTCGCGCACCCGCGCGGGGTCCCGGTGGTGCTCCAGGATCCGGTCCAGCCGCTCCTGCCGGGTCCGGCCGGCGCCCAGCCCCAGCGATTCCGTGATCCGGCGCAGCTCCTCGGAGCTCTTGTCGGAGAGCAGGGCGCCGAGCCGGGCCTCCAGCCCGAGCGGGGACGTCCACCACTGGTGCAGCGCGGACACCATCCGCAGCCGCCCGTCGGGCGCGGGCCACACCAGCGCGTGGTCGGCCAGGGTGCGCAGCACCGAGGCCAGCGGCCCCCGGTCGACGGGCACCCCCAGCAGCTTCTCCAGCGCCCCGACCGGCGCGGGCGTGCCCAGCGCGGCCAGCGCCTCGGTGGTCTGGAGCACGGGCCGGGGCAGCAACGGCAGGACGAGCACCACCGATTCGAGCCGCCCCATCCGCTCGGCGGCCTCCCCGAGCGACCGCGGGGCCGGCTCGCGCACGGCATCGCTCCGTGCGGCCAGCACCCGGCGGAGGCGCTCGGGATCGAGGGTGCGCAGCCAGACGGCCAGCGAGGATCCGGGAGACGCGCTGATGGCGGATCACCTCAAGCGGAGAAGTCGGGAACAAGTTCGGGAACGGGTGACATTCCTGTCACGTACCGTAGCGTCCCGGTCGCTCCGGTGGAGCGGAGTTCACCATTCCGGTGACCCCCGCGGAGCGCCGGTGGTACGGAGGGGGCGTACGGCGGCACGAGCCCGCGCCGCTCCGGCCGGCGCCGCTCCGGCCCGCGCCCGGGGCGGTGTGACCGGCGGCCGGTGCCCGGGAGAGCATGCGAGGACGAACGGGCAGGCCCCCGAGCCGGGCAGGCCCCAGCCGAGAGGAATTCCGATGACTGGTGTCACCACGTCGGTGCGCGCGGGCGTCGCGCATCTGGTGCTCGACCGGGCAGCCGCGCTGAACGCGCTCGACGCGGAGATGGTGACGGCCATGCGGACCGCGCTGGACCGCTGGCGCGACGACCCGGACGTCCGCACGGTCGTCGTACGCAGCGCGGTGCCCAAGGCGTTCTGCGCGGGCGGCGACGTCCGCGCGCTCCGCGAGGCGGTACTGCGCGACGAGCACGGGACCGCGCGCGGCTTCTTCCGCGCCGAGTACGCGCTCAACCGGGAGATCGCGGAGTACCCGAAGCCCTACGTCTCCCTGATCGACGGCATCGCCATGGGCGGCGGGCTCGGTATCTCCGTCCACGGAGCGGTCCGGGTGGCCACGGAGCGGGCGGTGTTCGCGATGCCGGAGACCGCGATCGGGTTCGTCCCCGACGTGGGGTCCTGCTACTTCCTGCCCCGCCTCCAGGGCGCGTACGGCCGCTACCTCGGGCTCACCGGCGCCCGGCTGGACGGGGCCAGGTCGGTAGGGGCCGGACTCGCCACCCACTTCGTCGCCTCGGCCGAACTCCCCGAATTTATCTCCGCGTTGGGCACCACCGGGCTCGACGACCTGCTGGACAAGGCCGCCAGGCCCGTACCGGCCGAGGCGGACGGCCTGCGCGGGGCCGTGGACGCGGTGTTCGCGCCCGGCTCCCTCGACGAGATCGACGAGCGGCTGCGTACCCACGAGCGGGCGGGCGTCCCCGGAGCCGGCGGCGCCGAGTGGGCCGCCCGCACCCGCGCACTCCTGGCCGCCGCGTCCCCCCTGAGCCTGCGCCTCACCGACGAACTGCTCCGCCTCGGCGCCCGGGACGACCTCGCCGGCTGCCTGCGCCGCGATCTCACGGTGGCGTCCCGGCTCGTCCGCGAACCCGACTTCGCCGAGGGCGTACGGGCCGTCCTGGTCGACAAGACCCGCGACGCACACTGGACCCACACCTCGCCCGCCGCCGTACCCGACGAACTGGTCCGCGCCCTGCTCGCGGACGAGGCCCCATAGCCGTTCCGCCGTGTGCCGTTCGGTGGAACTCGAAATAACTCGCCTCATATCCTGAGCGAATTCCCGACGCGGGACACCGGACCGGCGCGCTTCCGGACATCCCATCCCGGATCAAATCCACGGATGGCGCCGCATTTTCTCCGTGCCCCCGCGATGGTGGGATCTGGTGCACCGAGTGGGTTTCCCGGTAGATTCCCGGCCCAGCGGTCACGCCCGATCGATATTTCCGCATCCCATTCCCTTTTGCGTCCGTATCCGGCCCTTCACCGCCGGTCGGCCGACGCGCCGCGCGTTCGACTGCAACAGCCGCACACTGCCGTACCACTTACCCGACTCCATCCTCCCGAAGGGATCAGCCGATGAGTGCCGAACAGCGTGCCGAAATCCGGGTCGAGGACCGTATCCGGGCCTCCTACGAAGCGTTTCACCGCAGGGACATCGACGCCGTTCTGGAGTTCTTCCACCCGGACATCGAGTGGGTGTACCCCGACTCGCTGTCCGGCCTGGGCCTGGGCGGCACCGAGCACGGCCACGCGGGCGTGCGGAAGTTCCTCGCGCAAGTGCCCTCCGTGCTCGGCGGGATGCGCATGGACCCGGAGGAGTTCCTGGTCGACGGCGACCGGGTGGCCGTCTTCGGCACCCGCCTGGTCACCGGACTCGACGGCCGCAGCGCCGCCCTGCGCTTCGTCCACTCCTGGACGCTGGCCGACGGCAGGGCCGTCCGGTTCGAGGACCATTTCGACGCAGGCGAACTGCTCCGGCTGATCGAGCCGGACACCGCCCCGGCGAGCGACGCCGGCCGGCCCCCGCGGCCCGGTGGCCTGCCCGGCGCGGACGCCGAGGACGCGCCGGACCGGCTCGTCCAGCTCGGCCTCGGGTTCTGGCCGGCCAAGGTGCTGCTGACCGCCCTGGAGCTGGGCCTGTACTCGGAGCTGGCGGCGGCGGGTCCCGCCGACGCCGCGACCCTGACGGCCCGGCTGGGGCTGCACGAGCGCGGCGCCCGCGACTTCCTCGACAGCCAGGTCGCGCTGGGGCTGCTGGACCGCGAGGACGGCGTGTACCGCAACGCCCCGCACTCCGCGACGTTCCTGGACCGGGCGCGGGACACCTATATCGGCGGCCTGTTGGAGATGGCCGGCGAGCAGTGGTACCGGTCGTGGGGCAACCTCACCACGGCGTTGCGCACCGGGCAGCCGCAGAACAACCTGGCGGGCAAGGACGGCGATCCCTTCGACGCGCTCTACAACGACCCCGAGCTGACCCGCCGCTTCCAGAAGGCGATGACCGGCGGTTCGATGGCCGCCGCCCAGGCCCTGGCCCGGCACTTCCCCTGGGCGGAGTTCTCCCGGGTGGTCGACGTCGGCTGTTCCGAGGGCATCCTGCTCAGCACCGTGCTGGCGGAGCACCCGCATCTGAACGGGGTCGGTTTCGACCTGCCGCAGGTCGCCCCGAGCTTCCAGGACACGGTGGCACGCGTCGGGCTCGCGGACCGGCTGCGGTTCGCCGGCGGCAGTTTCCTCACCGACCCGCTGCCGCCGACCGACGTGATCGTCTTCGGGCGGGTGCTGCACGACTGGGGCCTGGAAACCAAGCGGATGCTGCTGGCCAAGGCGTACGAGGCGCTCGCGCCCGGCGGCGCGGTCGTGGTCTACGAGTCGATGATCGACGACGACCGGCGGGAGAACGCCTTCGGCCTGCTGACCAGCCTGCACATGCTGCTGGAGAGCCCCGACGGGTTCGACTACAGCGGCGCGGACTGCCTCGGCTGGATGGCTGACGCCGGCTTCAGGGACTGTACGGTCCGACCGCTCCAGGGCCCGGTCTCCGTGGTGGTCGGCCGCAAGTAGCCCGCGCACGAAGGACGGTCGAGGCTGCCGCGCCGGTCCGCGAGGGAGACCCGGCGGACCGGCGCGGCGCCGCAAACCTCCCGCACCGTCACTCCGTCTTACGCCGCCCGTTGGTAACCGTCACTCCCACAGAAGTCATCGGTGGTGGCGCACGGGCTTGAATGGATCCCCACCACCAACAGTGAGGAACACCGCGATGCCTGCGCAGGTCCAGCGTGCACCCGCCGCTCCCCAGTTCGGCCTGGCCCTGGGGACGGACGCCGTGAAGGCGGACGAACTGGTCGGCCTTGCCGAGCTGGCCGACACTCTCGGTCTGGAACTGCTGGGAATCATCGACCACCCCTACACCGGTACGAACCTGGACGCGTGGACGCTGCTGACGGCCGTCGCCGCCCGTACCGAGCGCATCCGGGTCTTCCCTGACGTGGCCAACCTGCCGTTCCGTCCGCCGGTGATGCTGGCGCGGGCCGCCGCCTCGCTCGACCTGCTCAGTGGTGGCCGGGTCGAACTGGGCCTCGGCAGTGGTGTGCTGGCCACCCGGGGCAGCGGTGGCGCGGGCGCTCCGCGGCGCACCCCCGGGGAGGCCGTGGCCGCGCTCGCCGAGGCGATCGAGGTGATCCGCCTCGTGTGGGGCGAGCCGGAGCAGCCGGTGAGCTTCGAGGGCGAGCACTACAGCGTGGAGGGCGTCGCGGCGGGCCCGGCTCCCGCCCACCCGATCGGGATCTGGGTCGGTGCCTACGGGCCCAGGTCGCTGGAGGTGGTCGGCCGGCTGGGCGACGGATGGCTGCCGTCGTACCCGTACGTGGACCCGGCCGGACTGACCGAGCGCAACAAGCGGATCGACGAAGCGGCGGTGGCCGCGGGGCGGTCGCCCGGTGACGTCCGCAGGCTCTACAACATCGTCGGCCACATCGACCCCAAGGGCGGCGAGCCGTTCCACGAGGGTGTCGCCGGCTGGACCGAGCGGCTCACCTCGCTGGTGATCGACCACGGTGTCAGCGGAATCCAGCTCGCGCTTTTCGAACCCGGCCTCGACTATGCGTGGCAGGTCGAGACCTTTGCCCAGGAAGTCGTTCCGGCGGTTCGCGAGGCGGTAGAGAAGGAATGGGGAAAGCAGTCGCGATGACGGTCAGGACAACTCCTTCCGGTGAGGCGATGGTGAGCCAACTGCTCTCCGCCCACGCGGGTTTACGCAATGACATGGACAGCCTGCGGCAGGCATTGACATTGCTGACGCAGCGGTCGACCGCCACGGCGGCCGAAGTACACGCACTCGTCGACAACCTGGCTATGCGCCAGAATGCCTGGCAGTTGAAGTCTTTCTGCGATTTCTACTGCCGGACGCTGGAAACCCACCATTCCATAGAGGATTTCCGTATCTTTCCCGCGGTGCTCAGGGCCGCCCCGGAACTCACCCCCGTGGTGGCGAAACTGGAGGCCGACCACCGGCGTATCGGGACACTGCTCAACGCGGTGACCGACGCGGTCGCCTCGCTGTCCGGAGACGATCCGCTCTGGGCGACGGCGCACTCCGCGGTCGGCACGCTCGCCGACCATCTGGAGGAGCACCTGACGCTGGAGGAGGAGCACATCATCCCCGTCCTGGGGCGACTGCCGGCCTGGGTCTGACCCCGGTTCCCACCGTCCCCCTTCTGCCGTTCCTGTCCTTCCAGGGAGTGCACGTTGTTCATCGCCACTGTCATTCTGTCCGCGCTCCTGGCCGTGGTGTACGCCGCGGCCGGGAGCTCCAAGCTGCCCGACCGGCCGAAGAACACCGAGATGGCCGCGCACATCGGCCTGCCGCCGGGGCGTCTGCGGGTCATCGGACTGCTGGAGATCGCCGCCGCGGCCGGCCTGCTGATCGGCCTGTTCTGGGCCCCGCTCGGAGCCGCCGCCGCCGCTGGTCTCGTCCTGCTGATGGCCGGCGCCTTCATCGGGCACATCAGGGTCAAGGACCCCGTGAAGGCCATGGCCCCGGCGCTCACCCTGGGCATCCTGGCCGCGGTCACGTTCGTCCTGCGGATCGCCACGGGCTGAGCCCGACGCGTCGGCGCGGGTAAAGCAGCAGGCCCGGGCGGAGGAGAACCTCCACCCGGGCCTGATAGCCGGTGCGCCACCCCATGGGGTGGCTATCTGTCTGTGTCCGAGGGGGGACTTGAACCCCCACGCCCGATAAAGGGCACTAGCACCTCAAGCTAGCGCGTCTGCCATTCCGCCACCCGGACCAGGTGTCTGCCGGAGTGCCTCGCGGCGTTCCGACGTGGAAAACCATAGCAAACAATCGGGGGTGCCCGATCACGCCGTGGTCCCGGGCCGCCTTGTGTGACGGGCGTGTGACAGGCCGGGTCCGGTCTTGGGTGTGGGGGCGGATCGCGGGAGGATACGAGGGACAGCAAGCGACGACCGTGGGAGTGAGCAGCGTGGGCGAGCCGAACGCGGGCAGGGCCGTATCGGGCGAGGACGAGGTCGTCGACCTCTGCCGGGATCTGATCCGGATCGACACCAGCAACTACGGTGACCACTCGGGGCCGGGGGAGCGGCTCGCCGCCGAGTACGTCGCGGAGAAGCTCGCGGAGGTGGGGCTCGAACCGAAGATCTTCGAGTCGCACAAGGGCCGCGCCTCCACCGTCGCCCGGATCGAGGGCGAGGACCCCTCCCGGCCGGCGCTGCTCATCCACGGCCACACCGATGTCGTCCCGGCCAACGCCGATGACTGGAGCCACCACCCCTTCTCCGGTGAGATCGCGGACGGCTGTGTGTGGGGCCGGGGCGCCGTCGACATGAAGGACATGGACGCGATGACCCTCGCGGTCGTCCGCGACCGGATGCGCAGCGGGCGCAAGCCCCCGCGCGACATCGTGCTGGCCTTCCTCGCCGACGAGGAGGCGGGCGGTACGTACGGCGCGCGGTATCTCGTCGACAAGCACCCCGGTCTCTTCGAGGGCGTGACGGAGGCGATCAGCGAGGTCGGCGGCTTCTCCTTCACCGTCAACGAGAACCTGCGGCTCTATCTCGTCGAGACGGCCCAGAAGGGCATGCACTGGATGCGCCTGACCGTGGACGGCACCGCCGGGCACGGCTCGATGACCAACAACGACAACGCGATCACCGAGCTGTGCGAGGCCGTGGGGCGGCTCGGCCGCCATCAGTGGCCGGTGCGGGTGACCAAGACCGTACGGTCGTTCCTCGACGAGCTGTCCGACGCGCTCGGCACCCCGCTCGACCCCGAGGACATGGACGCGACCCTCGCCAAGCTCGGCGGCATCGCCAAGATGGTCGGGGCCACCCTGCGCAACTCCGCGGCCCCCACCATGCTCGGCGCCGGCTACAAGGTGAACGTGATCCCGGGCCAGGCGACCGCCCATGTCGACGGACGGTTCCTGCCGGGGTACGAGGAGGAGTTCCTCGCCGACCTCGACCGGATTCTCGGCCCGCGCGTCCGGCGCGAGGACGTGCACGGCGACAAGGCGCTGGAGACCAGCTTCGACGGGAAGCTGGTGGACGCCATGCAGACCGCGCTGGTCGCCGAGGACCCGATCGCGCGGGCCGTCCCGTACATGCTGTCCGGCGGTACGGACGCCAAGTCCTTCGACGACCTCGGCATCCGCGGCTTCGGGTTCGCCCCGCTGAAGCTGCCGCCGGAGCTGGACTTCGCCGGCATGTTCCACGGGATCGACGAGCGGGTGCCGGTGGACGGGCTGAAGTTCGGTGTGCGCGTCCTCGACCGTTTCATCGATCACAGCTGACCGGGTAATTCGCCAATCTGTGCGTCGGTGACTGAGAAGAGTGAATGCGACCGGCCGGTCGTAGCCTCGCTCGTCGCTCTTCGTTACACATGTGCGGTCCGAGGAGGCTGGGACCGCACTTGTCTACGAGGAGGAACACATGCTCAAGAAGGTCGTCACTGCTGCCGCTGTCACCGGTGGTCTCGTGCTCGCGGGCGCGGGCATGGCCGTCGCGGACTCCGGCGCGCAGGCCACCGCCGTGGGCTCCCCCGGCGTGCTCTCGGGCAACGTGCTCCAGGTCCCGATCCACGTGCCGGTCAACCTGTGCGGCAACTCGATCAACGTGATCGGTCTGCTCAACCCCGCCTTCGGCAACACCTGCATCAACAAGTGACGTCGTAGCTCACCCGTGAGGGTCTGAGCCCGGCCCCGGCCCCGGAGCGCGCGCTATGCGCTCCGGGGCCGCTGGGCATCCTGCCCCGGCACCGACGCCCAGGGGCAGTCCCCAAGGCAGAAGGCAGGAATCGAAGCAATGAGGCAGGTCACGCGCAAGAGCCTGATCACCGTGGCGGCAGCGGGCGGCGTGCTCGCGCTCGGCGGCGGCTACGCGCAGGCGGACGCCGGAGCCGGCAGCACCACGGCGAACTCCCCGGGCGTCCTGTCCGGGAACAACGTCCAGGTGCCCGTACACGTCCCGGTCAACGTGTGCGGCAACACCGTCGACGTCGTGGGAGTGCTCAACCCGGCGTTCGGCAACACCTGCGCCAACGTGTCCGGCAAGCAGCAGTCCGGCGGCGGACACGGTGACGCGTACGGCGGCGGCGCGCACACCACCACCCCGTCGTACGGCGGCCACCACGAGGGCGGCTCGCACCCCGGCGCCACCCACACCGTGCCGGCCGGCGGCTCACACGCCGGCGGCGGCGCGCACGCGGGGAACACCACGGCCCACTCGCCCGGTGTCGGCTCCGGCAACAGCGTCGAGGTGCCGATCGACGTCCCCGTGAACGCCTGCGGGAACAGCATCGACATCATCGGGCTGCTCAACCCGGTCTTCGGCAACGGCTGCGCGAACGTCGAGACGCCCGTCACCCCGCCGGTCCTGCCGGAGCACCCGGTGACCCCGGGCAAGCCCGGCCGGCCGACCGAGGAGCGCGCGGTGCCGCCGGCCCCGGAGCAGGTGAGCACACCGAACACCCCGGAGACCCACTCCGTCGCGAAGCCCGAGGAGGAGAAGGAGGTGCTCGCCGAGACCGGGGCGGGCGGGCTCGGGATCGCGATCGGGTCCGGCGCCGGACTGCTGCTCGCGGGCAGCATCCTCTACCGCCGCGCCCGCGCCTCCGCGTAACCGGCCGCGCACAGAGGGGCAGCAGGGACAACAAGGGCGGGCCCCGCAGCAGCGGGGCCCGTTCCGCACCACTCACCAGGTGGCGCGCACCTGACGGATGATGCGACGGCGCAGCCGCACCCTTCGGCTGCCGTCCCGGTGCAGGCTCAGTCGGTCCAGTTCCCAGTGTCGGTACTCGGCGTGGTCGGTGAGCAGACGGGCCGCATCCTTGCGAGAGACTCCGCGCGGCACGTACACGTCGACAAATTCGTATTCCGGCATCGCATCTATTGTGCGTGCAGCGGCCCGGTACGGATAGCGTCTGCACTATGTCTGATGCTGCGCAGCCCACCGCTGCCGAGGTACGCGCTGCCGCCGAGGCGGTCAAGGTCGCTCTGGACCGCCATCTGGCAGCGGTCGAACACCGTACGGGTGAGGACGATCCGGCGGTCTCCGACGCGTTCAACGCCCTTGCCGTCGCGGCCGAGGTCTACGACGAGCGGCTCTACCACCGCTACGACGAAGTCACCCCCTTCGAGATCCCGGACCCCGACGACTCCCTGCCGCCCTATACCGGCCCCGAGGAGCCCAACGCCCTGAGCGTACTGATCAGGCGCGATTACGCGGTGGCGGAGCCGCAGCGGCTGCTCGCACAGGCACAGCGCATCGCCGACGTGGAGGGGGAGGGCGACCGCGGAGCGATCGCGGGCGGCAGTGTGCATGCCGCGCTCGGTGTGCTCTTCGGCGAGTACGAACCCGACGAGATCGCCTCCCGGCACAAGGAGTTCGGCCTGGAGGAGGGCGACTCCACCCTCTGGGTGGCGGCGGCGGACGATCTCCCGGAACCGGGGGAGTGGCTGTCGGCGCCCTTCGACCACGCCGACCCCCAGCAGGTGGTCTGCCGGTTCGACGTCAGCGCCGTCTTCGACGAGGACGACCTCGACGCCGACCTCGACGATCTGGAGGAGCAGGACGCCTGAGGCCGGGAATCTCCGGGCCGGGAATCTCCGGGCCGGGCCGGGAACCCCGGGGACGCCGCGCACCTCCGTCCCCGGGGTTCCCGGCGTCCCGGCCGTGGTTCACCCCGGCTGTGCCGCCGCCGGGGCCAGCAGCGCCGTCAGCAGCGGGCGCAGCCGCGTCGTGCGCTCCTCGGACGGGATGTCCGACACCGCGCGCGCCAGTGCCTGGTCGACACCGTGGACGACCGACAGATGGCGGTCCCCCCGGCTGAACGCCGTATAGACCCAGGGCCGGTTCAGCCCCTGCGCCGCGTCGCCCGGAAGCACCACGACCGCCGCCGGCCAGCGCATCCCCGCCGCCTGGTGCGCGGTGAGCGCCCAGCCGTGGCGTACGGACTGCTCGACCCGCTCCCGGTCCACGACGACCGGTGTCCCCGCGCAGTCCAGCCGCAGCCCCGCGGCGTCCGCCGAGACCACCGAGCCCTGGAGCGTCCGACCGGGCGCCGGTACGTACGCGACCCTGTCCCCCGGGTCGAAGCCGCCGAACGCGCCAGGTCCCGGGTTGAGCCGCTGCTTGAGCGCCGCGTTGAGCGCGCGGGTGCCGCAGGGGCCGCCGTGGCCCACGGTGATCACCTGCGTCTCGCCGGCCGCCACGCCGAAGGCGCGCGGCACCGACTCCGCCACCAGCTGTACGGCCCGGTGCACCGCCTCGCCCGCGTCCCGCACCGGGACGATCACGACCTCCTTGCCGGGCGCCTCCACCGGGGACAGCTCGCCGGCGCCGATGCCCGAGACCAGCTCGCCCAGCGGGCCGGGATCGGGCGTACGGGAGGCGACGCGCGGGCACACCCCGGCCGCCAGCAGGTCCGCGAAGACCCGTCCCGCGCCCGCCGACCACAGCACCCCGGGGTCGCCGCCGAGCACCAGCCGGGCGCCGTCCGGCAGGGACTCCACGAGCATCGCGGCCGTCTCCACATCCAGCTGTGGCGCGTCCAGCACCACGAGGAGGTCGAGCGCGAAGGCGCCGTCCGCGTCCCGACCGGGGCCCTCCGCGCCGGCCAGCAGCCCGGCCACGGTGACGGCGCCGGCCTCGGCGCCCAGCCGCGCGCGGCCGTTCTCGCTGTGGGCCGCGACCACCACGCGCAGGCCGAGCGCGCGCGCCGCGGCGGCCAGCGCGACCGGTTCCGCGCGCGCCGCCTCGCCGCCGGTGTGCAGGACGAGCCCGTGGCCGGTGACGGCCCGGATCAGCTCGGCGGCCGAGGGCGTGGGGGCCCCCGCGGCGGCCTCCGCCCAGGACGCGCCGGACCAGGCAGCCCCTGACGCCTCCTGGCCGGTCTTGACCAGCCGCGCCAGCCCGTCGGCGAGGCTCTCCTCGGCGAGCGCGTACCGGTCGAGGCCCAGCAGCACCGGCGCCGACGGCGCGGCTTCATCCTCCCCGGAGGCCCCGGCCCCGGACCCGGCCTCGCCAGTGTCGTGGGGCTCCGCCGCGCCCTCCTCGATGTCCTCGTCCCCGGCGCCGTCCCTGAACACCAGTACGGCGCCCTCGGCCACGGCGTGCCGCACGGCCTCGTCCGGGTCGGGCACCGCGTGCCCGGCGAGCGCGGAGCGCACCGAGGACGCCTCCAGCGCCGTGTGGCCCCGGAGCGCGGCGCGCTCCAGCAGCCGGCCGACCAGCGCGGCGGCCCGGCGCTCGTCACCCGGGCCGCACGCCGCTCCCAGCAGCGCCCGCGCGAACCCGTCGGCCTGCTCGGGCCGTACGCCCGGGACGGCGAGCAGCAGCCACGGGTTGGCGCGCAGCGCGTCGGCGGCCCGCTCCCCGAGAACGGCACAGAGCTGCCCGGCGAGCGACTCCGGGGCCCCGCCCTCCCCGAGCACGCTCCGTACGGCGGCCGTCGCCTCGGGCGGCGCCGCGGACGCGGGGCCGGGGGCGGCGGGCGCGGACGCCCCCGCCGGTACGGGCGCCTGTGCCGGTACGGCGGCCGGTGCGGCGGCCGGTGCGGGTGTCCGTACCGGCGCGGCGCGCGCCAGCAGGGACGGGTCCACCGGGGCGCCGCTCTCCAGGGCCCGCACGGCGGCGAGCAGATCGGCGGCCTGCCCGCTCAGCTTGGTGCCCGCGGCGATCGGCCCCTCCTTCTCCGCCTTGCGCTGCTCGATCCGCTCCCGCAGCTCCCGCTGCGCCGCCAACTCGGCGGCGGCCTCGGACACTTCGGGCTCGGCAGCCTTGGTCCCGGCCGCATCGGCCGCATCGGCCGCATCGGTGGCCTCGGACGGTGTGCCGGTGTCGGTGTCGGTGTCAGCGGCGGTGTCAGCAGCAGCGGTGTCGGCGGGCTCGGTCTCGGGCACCGGCACGGGCTCGGCCTCCTCCACGGCGGTGGGGTCGCGATCCGTACTCACAGCGTGCTCCAGTCCTGATCGGGATAGCGGTGCACGGGCGCCGACACATCGTCGAGCGCCCGGCAGATCTCGTCAGGAAGACTAAGGCTCTCCACTGACAGTGCGGCCGTGAGCTGCTGCGCGTTGCGCGCGCCGACGATCGGCGCGACCACGCCAGGCCGGTCCCTGACCCAGGCCAGCGCCACCTCCAGCGGGGTCGTCGCCAGCCCGTCGGCGGCCGTCGCGACGGCGTCGACGATCCGCCGCGCCGCGCCGTCGAGATAGGGCTCGACGAACGGTGCCATCTGCTCGGACGCGCCCCGCGAGTCCGGCGGTGTGCTGTGCCGGTACTTGCCCGTGAGCACCCCGCGGCCGAGCGGGGAGGACGGCAGCAGCCCCACCCCGAGGTCGTTCGCGGCCGGCAGCACCTCGCGCTCCACCCCGCGCTGGAGCAGGGAGTACTCCATCTGGGTGCTGGCCAGCCGGGTGCGCGTCCCGGGCGCGGCGAGCTGCCAGGTGGCGGCCTTGGCCAGCTGCCAGCCGCAGAAGTTCGACACTCCCGCGTATCTCGCCCGGCCGCTGGTGACCGCGATGTCCAGCGCGCTGAGCGTCTCGTCCAGCGGTGTCTCGGTGTCGAAGGCGTGGACCTGCCACAGATCGACATAGTCCGTACCGAGCCGCTCCAGCGAGTCGTCCAGCGCCGCGAGCAGATGCCCCCGGGACCCGTCGAAGCGCCGGTACGGATCCGGCACACTGCCGGCCTTCGTCGCGATGATCAGGTCCCGGCGCGGTATGAGCCGCTCAAGGATGCGGCCGAGCAGATACTCGGCCTCCCCGCCGCCGTACACGTCCGCGGTGTCGACCAGTGTGCCGCCGACCTCCCAGAATGTCTTCAACTGGTCGGCGGCGTCATGTTCGTCGGTGTCCCGTCCCCAGGTCAGGGTGCCGAGCCCGATCCTGGACACACGCAGGCCGGTACGGCCGAGATGCCTCTGCTCCATGGCGGTTGAGATTACTGGCCGTTGCGGCACGCCGAGCGAGCCTGTGGACAACGTGGCCGTCATGGAGCCGCCCGAGGGCCCTGACGGATCACCCGGCGGCGCGCTAGAGTCCCGTGAACAGGCACGTTACCCGTCAGTAATCCATCGGTATATCGGCATATCGGCGTACTGCCGATCGGCACAGGGAGTGGCTATGCGGCTCGGCATCAATCTCGGTTACTGGGGCTCGGGAATGGACAGCGACAACCTCGCCGTCGCGCAGGAGGCGGACCGGCTCGGTTACGACGTCTGCTGGGCCGCCGAGGCGTACGGCTCCGACGCCCCGACCGTACTGAGCTGGGTGGCCGCGCACACCGAGTCCATCGACGTAGGCTCCGCGATCCTCCAGATCCCCGCGCGCCAGCCCGCGATGACCGCGATGACCGCGGCCACCCTCGACTCGCTCTCCGGCGGCCGGTTCCGGCTCGGCCTCGGCGTCTCGGGGCCGCAGGTCTCCGAGGGCTGGTACGGCGTGAAGTTCGACAAGCCGCTGGCCCGCACCCGCGAGTACGTCGAGATCGTCCGCCGCGCCATGTCCCGGGAGCGGCTCGCGTACGAGGGCGAGCACTGGACGCTGCCGCTGCCCGGCGGCCCCGGCAAGCCGCTGAAGCTCACCGTGCACCCGGAGCGCGAGCACATCCCGCTCTACATCGCGGCGATCGGCCCGAAGAACCTGGAGCAGACCGGCGAGATCGCCGACGGCGCGCTGCTGATCTTCCCCTCCGCCGGCCACCTGGAGGAGACCGCGATCAGGTATCTGCGGGCGGGCCGCGAGAAGGCCGGTCTGACCATGGACGGCTTCGATGTCTGTCCCACTGTGCCGCTCGCCGTCGGCACGGACATCCACGCGCTCGCCGACACGTTCCGCCCGTACACCGCCCTCTACGTCGGCGGCATGGGCAGCAGGAAGCAGAACTTCTACAACCAGCTCGCCCAGCGCATGGGGTACGAGAAGGAGGCCGCCGAGATCCAGGACAAGTACCTCGCCGGCGACAAGGAGGGCGCGGGCGCGGCCGTGCCGCACCAGCTGATCGACTCGACGACGCTGCTCGGCACGGTCGAGCGGATCGCCGACCGGATGACGGAGTACGCGGAGGCGGGCGTCACCACGCTGACCCTCGCGCCGGCCGGGTTCACCCTCGACGAGCGGATCACCGCGCTGCGGACCGGCACCGAGGCCCTGGAGCGCGCCGGGCTCGCCTCGTAGATCCCGGCGCCGTACGGCCTCTGCCCCACGACACCGGCGCGGTCGCCCCGCGCCGGTCGTCAGAGCCAGCCGCGCCGTTTGAACTGGCGGTACAGCCCGAACACCACGATCGCCATGAAGCCGAGCACGGCCGGATAGGCCCATACGTACTTCAGCTCCGGCATGTGCCGGAAGTTCATCCCGTAGATCCCGGCGACCATGGTGGGGACGGCGGCCATGGCGGCCCACGCCGAGATCTTCCGCATGTCGTCGTTCTGCCGCACGCCCATCTGCGCGAGATGCGCCGAAAGGATGTCGGAGAGCAGCCGGTCGAGCCCCTCCACCTGCTCGTTGGCGTGCAGCAGATGGTCGTTGACGTCCCGGAAGAACGGCTGCGCGTGCTCATGGACGAAGGGCACGCCCGTCCCGGACAGCCGCGCCATCGGCGCCGCCAGCGGGCCGCTGGCCCGGCGGAACTCCAGCACCTGCCGCTTGAACCCGTAGATCCGCGCCGCGGTCGGCGTCCCGGTGCCCGCGCTCCGTGAGCCGGACCCGCCGTCGCCGCCGTCCGGCGCGAAGACATCGGCCTCCAGCTCCTCCAGATCGGCCTGGAGCTCCCCGGCCACCTCGATGTAGTGGTCGACGATCGCGTCACTGACCGCGTACATGACGGCGGTCGGGCCGTGCTTGAGCACCTCGGGCTCGGCCTCGAGACGGCGTCGTACGGCCGCCAGCGGGGCCCCCTCGCCGTGCCGGACGGTCACGACGAACGAGTCGCCTATGAAGACCATCAGCTCGCCCGTGGACACGCTGTCGCTGCCGTGGTCGTAGACCACCGGCTTGAGGACCATGAACAGCGAGTCGTCGTAGACCTCCAGCTTGGGCCGCTGATGCGCGGTGAGCGCGTCCTCCACGGCCAGCGGATGCAGCCCGAACTCGCGGCTCACCAGCTCGAACTCCTTCACCGTCGCCTCGTGCAGCCCGAGCCAGAGGAACGCGTCGCCCTCGGCCCTGGCCTCGGCGAGGGCGTCGGAGAAGTCGGCGGGCCCGTCGGTACGGCGTCCGCCGCGGTAGATGGCACAGTCCACGATCACGGCGGGCATTCTTCCCTTTTCCGGCCAGGAGCGCATCCCCCGGCTGTCGGCGGGCGCGGACCGTTGTCGTACCGAGGCCCTACGCTGGCAGGCATGGCCACGTTGATCCTCGTACGTCATGGGCGGTCCACCGCCAACACCGCGGGGCTGCTCGCCGGATGGACGCCCGGTGTCGCCCTCGACGAGCGCGGCGCCGCGCAGGCCGCCGCGCTGCCCGGACGGCTGGCGGGGATACCGCTCGCCGCCGTTGTCTCCAGCCCGCTGCAGCGCTGTCTGGAGACGCTCCGGCCGCTGCTGGACGCCAGGCCTGAGCTTGAGGTGCGTACCGAGGACCGGATCGGGGAGTGCCACTACGGCGACTGGTCGGGCCGCAAGCTCGCCGAGCTGGCCGACGAGCCGCTGATGGCGGTCGTGCAGCAGCACCCCTCCGCCGCCGTGTTCCCCGGCGGCGAGTCGATGCGCGCCATGCAGGCGCGCGCCGTCGAGGCCGTACGGGAGTGGAACGCGCGGATCGACGAGGAGCACGGCGAGGACGCCGTCTTCCTGATGTGCTCGCACGGCGACATCATCAAGGCCCTCGTGGCGGACGCGCTGGGGATGCATCTCGATCTCTTCCAGCGCATCCACGCGGACCCGTGCTCGGTGACGGCGGTCCGCTACACCCGGTTGCGCCCCTTTGTGCTGCGGCTCGGTGACACGGGCGATCTCGCCGGTCTGGCCCCGCGCGAGAGCCGGGGCGCCGGACCGGCCGAGGGACCGGGCACGGTGGGGGGCGGCGCGGGAGCGACGTGATCGATCGGCGCAGTAGGGTGGACGCGCCGTCCGCGCGATGCCGAGGGCGGCGCTTCCCCCCGCTCTGTTCCGATTCCTCTGTTCCGATTCCGACGATCTCCAAGGGAGACAGGACGTGTCCCGTCAGGTGTTCCTCTACGACCCACCGGACCGCTTCGTGGCCGGTACGGTCGGGCTGCCTGGACGCCGTACGTTCTTCCTCCAGGCGTCCGGCGCCGGGCGCGTGACCAGCGTCGCCCTGGAGAAGACCCAGGTGGCGGCGCTCGCCGAGCGCATCGACGAGCTGCTCGACGAGGTCGTGCGCCGGACCGGCGGCAACGCGCCCGTCCCGGCCGTGGCGCCCGCGGAGGTGACCGACTCCGCCCCGCTCGACGCGCCCGTCGAGGAGGAGTTCCGGGTCGGCACCATGGCGCTGGCCTGGGACGGCGACGAACAGCGCATGATCATCGAGGCGCAGGCGCTCGTCGAGCTGGAGGCCGACACCGACGAGGATCTCGCCGAGGCCGAGGAGCGGCTCCTCCAGGACGAGGAGAACGGTCCGCCGATGCTCCGCGTCCGGCTCTCCGGCACCCAGGCCAGGGCCTTCGCCAAGCGCGCGCTGGACGTGGTCAACGCGGGCCGGCCGCCGTGCCCGCTGTGCAGCCTGCCGCTCGACCCGGAAGGACACGTATGCCCGCGCCAGAACGGATACCGCCGCGGAGCGTGACCGACGTCGAGCTGCTCACCAAGGGCGAGCTGACGGTGCGTGGCCGGATCCGTGAGGCGTCCAACGGGGTGCTCTACTGCTCGGTCGCGTACGAGGGCCGGGAGGCCCCCTGCGTCTACAAGCCCGTCGCGGGGGAGCGCCCCCTGTGGGACTTCCCCGACGGGACGCTCGCCCAGCGCGAGGTGGCGGCGTACGAGGTCTCCGAGGCGACCGGCTGGCGCCTCGTTCCTGCGACCGTGCTCCGGGACGGACCGTACGGCCAGGGCATGTGCCAGCTCTGGATCGACATGGAGCCGGCCGACGCGGACGACACCGATGACGCGGACGACGCGGAGACGGATCCGGACTTGGACCTTGGCCTTGACCCGTCGTCCGGGCCGCTGCTCGCCCTCGTCGACGAGGAGGAGCCCGGCGACGGCTGGAAGGCCGTCGGGCGCGCCGAGGTCGGCGAGGGCCGGACGGCTCTGCTGGTGCACGCCGACGACGAGCGGCTGCGGCGCCTCGCCGTGCTCGACGCCGTGATCAACAACGGCGACCGCAAGGGCGGCCACCTGCTGCCCGCGCCCGGCGGACACCTCTACGCCATCGACCACGGCGTCACCTTCCACGTGGACGACAAGCTGCGCACCCTGCTCTGGGGCTGGGCGGGCGAGCCGCTGACCGACGAGGCGCTGGCGGTGCTGGCCCGGCTGGAGGAGGCCCTGGCACCCGCCGCGCCCCTCGCCACCCGACTGGCCGAACTCATCACCGTGGCCGAGACCGACGCCGTCCGCGCCCGGGTCCGTGAGCTGCGCCACACGGGCCGGCACCCGGAACCGTCCGGGCAGTGGCCGCCGATTCCCTGGCCGCCGGTGTGAGTCCCCACACGGTTTAGAGCCCGCCGGCCTGCGGAAGGGGGCGCGCCCGGCGCCGAATGCAGCCCGTGACGGAACGCGCAAGAGTGCCTCATCGGCCATGGCCGGCCATCCGGTTCGTATCCGGAACTTCCATCCGGTTACGCTCATGACATGCATGCCTGGCCCGCTTCCGAGGTCCCCGCCCTGCCTGGCAAGGGCCGCGACCTCACGATTCACGACACCTCGACCGACGGCCGCGTCACCCTCGCGCCCGGTCCCGTCGCCCGTATCTACGTCTGCGGCATCACGCCGTACGACGCGACCCACATGGGTCACGCGGCGACCTACAACGCGTTCGACCTCGTGCAGCGCGTGTGGCTCGACACGAAGCGGCAGGTTCACTACGTCCAGAACGTGACCGATGTCGACGACCCCCTGCTCGAACGGGCGGAGCGCGACGGGGAGGACTGGGTCGGGCTCGCGGAGCGCGAGACGGCGCTCTTCCGCGAGGACATGACCGCCCTGCGCATGCTCCCGCCCCGGCACTACATCGGCGCCGTCGAGGCGATACCGGGCATCGTGCCGCTGGTGGAGCGGCTGGTCGAGGCCGGCGCCGCGTACGAACTCGAAGGCGACGTCTACTTCTCCGTGGCGGCCGATCCGCACTTCGGCGAGGTCTCGCGGCTCGACGCCGAGGCGATGCGGCTGCTCTCGGCCGAGCGCGGCGGCGACCCCGACCGGCCGGGCAAGAAGAACCCGCTCGACCCGATCCTCTGGCTGGCCGCCCGGCCGGGCGAGCCGAACTGGGACGGCGGCTCCCTGGGCCGCGGCAGGCCCGGCTGGCACATCGAGTGCGTGGCCATCGCCCTCGACCATCTCGGCATGGGCTTCGACGTCCAGGGCGGCGGCAGCGATCTGGCCTTCCCGCACCACGAGATGGGCGCCTCGCACGCCCAGGCGCTGACGGGCGAACACCCCTTCGCCCGCGCGTATGTGCACGCCGGGATGGTCGGCCTGGACGGCGAGAAGATGTCCAAGTCCCGGGGCAATCTCGTCTTCGTGTCCACCCTGCGCCGCGCCGGCGTGGACCCGGCGGCGATCAGGCTCGCGCTCCTCGCGCACCACTACCGCTCCGACTGGGAGTGGTCCGACCAGGTCCTCCAGGACGCCGTCGCGCGGCTGGCGCGCTGGCGGGCCGCGGTGTCGCGGCCCGACGGACCGCCCGCCGAGGCGCTGGTCGAAGAGGTCCGCGCGGCACTGGCCGACGATCTGGACGCCCCCGCGGCGCTCGCGGCCGTCGACCGCTGGGCCGCGCTCCAGGAGTCCACGGGCGGTACGGAGGAAGGCGCGCCCGGCGTGGTCTCGCGCACCGTCGACGCGCTGCTCGGCGTCGCGCTGTAGGGGACTCGGAGCCGCTCCGGGGTACGGGGTACCGGGGTACGACCGTCGGGCCGTACCCCGGTTCGCGGTCCGGTCGCGGCCCCGTCGCGGTCAGGACACGGAGCGTACGAACGCCTCGGTGCCGCCGAGCGACTCCACCCACTCCGCCAGTTCCCGCAGACCCGTCTCCGTGTCCATCACGGGGGAGTACCCGAAGTCCCGCTCGGCCGCGGACGTGTCGTACGTACGGGACCGGGTCATCAGCGCCACCGAGTAGCGGCTGAGCGGAGGTTCGCGCCGGGCCGCGAGCGCCGGGATCCGCCAGAGCAGCTCCACCCCCGAGACCAGCGCGTCCCGCACCAGCGGCGGCACCGTGCGGGTGGGCGGCGTACCGCCGAACAGCTCGGTGAGCCGCAGGATCATCTCCCGCGCCTCGACGGGCTCCCGGTCGACGATGAAGTACGCCCGGCCGCCGACCCGTTCGGCCGGGGCCCCGGCGGCGAGCAGCGCGGCGGAGACCGCGTTGGCGCAGTGGCACAGCGAGGTCAGCACCCGCTTGTCGCCGGCGAGATCGGGCAGCTTGCCCGCCACCAGCTTGGCGATCAGGTTCGGCAGGAAACCGGAGCGGTCGCGCGGCCCCCAGATCCCCCGGGGACGCAGCGAGACCGTGGTGAACTCCGGCCCGTCGGCGGCCAGTACGCGCTGCTCGGCGGCGGCCTTGGTCTCGGAGTAGAGGTTGAAGAACCGGTCCGGGTACGTGATGCTCTCGTCGATGCCGAACCGGTCGCCGTCCCGGGGGTCCATCAGCGCGCTGGGCGTGCTGATGAAGACGAACCGCCGCGCCCCGGAGCTCCGGGCCGCCGTCAGCAGCCGTTCGGTCCCCGCCACATTGGTCTCCCAGAACTGGGCGCGGCTGCCGCGCTGCCCGACCAGGGCGGCGCTGTGGTGCACGGTGTCGACGCCCTCGGTGGCGCGGCGCAGCGCGTCGGCGTCGCCGAGATCGCCGTACACCGGCTCGACCCCGGGCAGTGCCGTCAGCCGGGTGAGGTCGTTGCCGGGGCGCACCAGGACCCGGACGTCATGGCCCGCGCGCACGGCGCCGTCCACCAGATGGCCGCCGAGAAACCCCGACGCGCCGGTCACCAGCACCTTCATCAATCCACACCTCTCCGCGGTCAACTGCGGAGCAGGGTAGACCCGTTGTGATCACTTACGACCATTGGCCCGGACTACTGGCCGGATCGCGCCGTACGCAAGGCGGCGGGGCGCCGTACGCAAGGTGGCGGGGCCGGTGCGGCAGGGCCCGTCGTATCCCCTGCCGCACCGGCCCCGCCGGCTGTCGCCCGTCCCCCTCAGTCGTCCGAGGAGTCGTCCTCGTCGTCCCCCGGCTCGTCCACGGGACCGTCCGTGGATCCCGGGGCTCTGCCCGGGCCCGAGCTGTCGCGCGGTGGCCGTGGCGGGCGGGTGCGGCCACCGCCCGAGGCGTCGCGCAGATACGGCGCGCCGTCCCCGCCCTCCGTGGCATGGCCGCCCGGAGCCGGTCCTGACCCCTGGCCGGGGCCCGGACCGCCGTCACGCCGGCGCAGATACCGTTCGAACTCCCGGGCGATGGCCTCGCCGGTCGCCTCGGGCAGCTCGGCCGTGTCCCGCGCCTCCTCCAACGACTGGACGTACTCCGCCACCTCGCTGTCCTCGGCGGCCAGTTGATCGACACCCAGCTGCCAGGCCCGCGCGTCCTCGGCCAGCTCGCCCAGCGGGATCCGCAGCCCGATCAGATCCTCCAGGCGGTTGAGCAGCGCCAGCGTCGCCTTGGGATTGGGCGGCTGCGACACGTAGTGCGGCACCGCGGCCCACAGACTCACCGCCGGCACGCCCGCGTGGGTGCAGGCCTCCTGGAGGATGCCGACGATGCCGGTCGGCCCCTCGTACCGGGTCTCCTCCAGATCCATCGTCCTGGCCAGATCCGTGTCCGAGGTGACCCCGCTGACCGGCACCGGCCGGGTGTGCGGGGTGTCACCGAGCAGCGCGCCCAGGATGACCACCATCTCCACGCCCAGCTCATGGGCGAAGCCCAGCAGCTCGTTGCAGAACGAGCGCCAGCGCATGGACGGCTCGATGCCGCGCACCAGCACCAGGTCACGAGGGGTCTCCCCGCCCACCCGCACCACGGAGAGCCGGGTGGTCGGCCAGGTGATCTTCCGCTGGCCGCCCTCCAGATAGACCGTGGGCCGGTTGACCTGGAAGTCGTAGTAGTCCTCGGCGTCCAGCGCCGCGAACACCTCGCCCTTCCACTCCCGGTGCAGATGAGCCACCGCCGCGGAGGCCGCGTCGCCCGCGTCGTTCCAGCCCTCGAACGCGGCCACCATGACCGGGTCGATCAGCTCGGGAACCCCGTCGAGCTCGATCACCCAGTGCCTCCTTCCGAAGTTTCCTTTTTCTCCGCACCAACCTTACGGCTTTCCCCGTCCCCGGCCGCAGCCCCTGTGCACGGCCGGGTGAACTTGGGCCGCCGTCCCGTCCGCGCTCGTCCCCGTCCCTTCCCCGTTCTCTCCCTGTCCAATTTCCCGGTGATTCATCCGAGCACTGCGGCTCGATTTCGACCCCGCTCTGGACGGTCGCCCGTGGGCGGCGCTATACATCGGATGTTCGCAAAGAGATCCGATGTTCTGTACGAGAGGCGCGCATGACCGAGACCGTCACCGGGTTCACCGTGCACGACATCCGCTTCCCGACCTCCGAGCAGCTCGACGGCTCCGACGCCATGAACCCCGACCCCGACTACTCG
Organism: Streptomyces sp. NPDC093109; assembly: GCF_040701725.1. Lineage (NCBI taxonomy): Bacteria > Bacillati > Actinomycetota > Actinomycetes > Kitasatosporales > Streptomycetaceae > Streptomyces > Streptomyces sp. NPDC093109. The sequence goes on along the minus strand of NZ_JBFBEZ010000003.1, from coordinate 271,896 downwards.
GCCGCCTACGTGGTGCTCCGCACGTCGGCCGGCGGCGAGGGGCACGGCTTCTGCTTCACCATCGGACGCGGCAACGAGGTCATGGCCGCCGCCATCGAGGCGCTGCGGCCCCATGTCGTCGGCCGGCCCGCCCCGCGCACCGCCGCCGATCTCGCCGACCTCTCCACCGCGCTCACCCACGACTCCCAGCTTCGCTGGTTAGGACCGGAGAAGGGGGTGATGCACATGGCGGCCGGCGCCGTCATCAACGCCGCCTGGGACCTCGCGGCCACCGGCGCGGGCCTGCCGGTCTGGGAGTTCCTCGCCGGGATGACCCCCGAGGAGCTGGTCTCGCTCGTCGACTTCCGCCATCTCACCGACGCGCTCACCCCCGACGAGGCGCTCGCCCTCCTGTGCGCCGCCGAGCCCGGCCGCGCCGAACGCGCCGCCCGGCTGCGGGCCGGCGGCTACCCCGCGTACACCACCTCGCCCGGCTGGCTCGGCTACTCCGACACCAAGCTCGTCACCCTCGCCCGGCAGGCCGTCGCCGACGGCTTCCGGCAGATCAAGCTCAAGGTCGGCGCCGATCCCGACGACGACGTCCGGCGGCTGCGGCTCGCCCGCGCCGCCGTCGGCGACGGGGTACGGATCGCCCTGGACGCCAACCAGCGCTGGGACGTCCCCGAAGCGCTGCGCCGGCTGGCCGACTTCGCCCCGTACGCGCCGCACTGGATCGAGGAGCCGACCAGCCCCGACGACATCCTCGGCCACGCCGCCATCCGCGCCGGACAGTCCGTCAGGGTCGCCACCGGCGAACACGCCGCCAACCGCGTCGTGTTCAAACAGCTCCTCCAGGCGGAGGCCGTCGACTACGTCCAGATCGACGCGGCCAGGGTCGCCGGCGTCGGCGAGAACCTGGCGATCCTGCTCCTCGCCGCCAAATTCGGCGTCCCCGTCTGCCCGCACGCGGGCGGGGTCGGCCTCTGCGAACTCGTCCAGCACCTCGCGATGTTCGACTACGTCGCCGTCTCCGGCAGCCAGGAGGACCGCGTCATCGAGTACGTCGACCATCTCCACGAGCACTTCGCCGACCCCGTCGTCGTCACCGGCGGACGTTACGCCGCGCCCACCGCGCCCGGCTTCTCGGCCAGGATGCTCCCCGCGTCCCTCGCCGCCCACCACTACCCCGACGGACCCGTCTGGGCGGCCCGTACCGGCGCTCCCGGCCGGCGGAAGGAGAACGGATCATGACGGCGGTACAGGACTTCGAGGGCCTCGGCGCCCTGGTCACCGGCGGCGCCTCCGGCATCGGCGCGGCCGTCGCGGCCCTGCTGCTGGCGCGCGGCGCGCGCGTCGCCGTACTGGACCGCGAGACCGGCGGCGCGCCCGCCGGGACCCTGGCGCTCACCGCCGACGTCACCGACGACGCGGCCGTCCGTACGGCGGTGGACACGGCCGCCCGGGAGTTCGGCGCGCTGCACACCGTTGTCTCCAACGCGGGCATCGGCGCCATCGGCGGCGTTGAGGACAACCCCGACGACGAGTGGCGCCGCGTCCTCGACGTCAATGTCCTCGGTATGGTCCGCACCGCCCGGCACGCCCTGCCGCATCTGCGCCGCGCCGCCGCCGAGCGGCCGGGCGCGGTCTCGATCACCCACACCTGCTCGATCGCCGCCACCGCCGGGCTGCCGCAGCGCGCGCTCTACAGCGCCAGCAAGGGCGCGGTGCTCTCGCTGACCCTGGCGATGGCCGCCGACCACGTCCGCGAGGGCATCCGCGTCAACTGCGTCAACCCCGGCACCGCCGACACCCCCTGGGTCGGCCGGCTCCTCGACGCGGCCGACGACCCCGCGGCCGAACGCGCCGCCCTCGCCGCGCGCCAGCCGTCCGGCCGGCTGGTGGGCGCGGACGAGGTCGCGGCGGCCGTCGCCTATCTCGCCGGACCCGCGGCGGCGGCCGTCACGGGAACGGCGCTCGCGGTCGACGGCGGGATGCAGGGGCTGCGCCTGCGCCCCCTGACCTGACGAGCACGGTCGGTCCCTCTTTCAGAGGGCCGATCTGAGCCACATCTCCACGCTCGCCACATGCACCGTCGCCCACGACCGGGCCGCCTCGGCGTCCCGGTCGCGGAGCGCCGCGAGGATCGCGCGGTGCTCGTGGAGCGTCCGGGCGACGGCGTCCTCCTGGGTCAGCCCGCGCCAGACCCTGGCCCGGGTGGTCGGCCCCGACAGCCCGTCCAGCAGCGAGCAGAGCACCGTGTTGCCCGAGTGACGCACGATCGACCGGTGGAACTCCAGGTCCGCCGCGACCAGTTCGCCGACCGACGGCGCCGGCCCGAGCGCGTTCAGCGCCGCGTCCAGCGCGTCCAGCTGCGCCCCGGTGATCCGGGGGGTCGCCAGCGCGGTCGCGGCCGGCTCCAGGATGCGGCGTACGGCGAGGAACTCCAGCACGGTGTCGTCCCGGTGGAAGTCCACGACGAAGCTCAGCGCCTCCAGCAGCAGCCGCGGGTCGAGGCTCGTCACATACGTACCGTCGCCCTGGCGCACATCGAGGATGCGGATCAGCGACAGCGCGCGCACCGCCTCGCGCAGCGAGTTGCGGGACAGCCCCAGCTCGGCGGCGAGTTCGCTCTCCTTGGGGAGACGGTCGCCGGGGCGCAGGGCGCCGGAGACGATCATTTCCTTGATCTTCTCGATGGCCTCGTCAGTGACAGCCACGGGCGACCTCCAGACATCCGATGTATCGCCCCATTATGCGGGCCGACACGTACGGCGGGCGAGGGCCTCTCCCCGGCGGGAGTCACACCCTCGCCCGCACACCGCGGACGTCCGCCGTCAGCTCCGCTCGGCCAGCAGCTCCGCGACCCGGGCCCGGACCGGCTCCGTGTCCAGTCCCCGGATGGTGAGGGTGGTACGGCGGCGCAGTACGTCGTCGACCGTCTCGGCCCACTCGTGGTCCCGGGCGTACACGACCTGCGCCCAGATCTCCGGGGCGTCCGGGTGGATCCGCTCGGCCAGCTCCGGGTACTCGTTGGCCAGCCGCACGATGTCGAAGGCCAGCGAGCCGTAGTGGGTGGCGAGATGGCGGGCGGTGTCGGGGGACATGGAGGGTCCCGTGCCGCCGCCGTCGATCAGGAGCCGGTGGGCGACCGCGTTCGGGCTGGCGATGCCGGGCAGCGGCAGCTTCTTGGGCAGCTGCGACACGGGCTCCATGCCCTGGCCGAGCGGGTGGCCCGGCAGCGACTCCAGCTTCTTCAGGACGGTGCGGCCGATATGGCGGAAGGTGGTCCACTTGCCGCCCGCGACCGAGAGCATGCCGCCCCGGCCCTCGGTCACGACCGTCTCGCGCTTGGCCTTGGAGGTGCTCCCGGGCCCGCCGGGCAGGACACGCAGTCCGGCGAAGGAGTAGGTGATCAGATCACGGGTCAGCTGCTGGTCCCGGACCGAGAACGCGGCCTCGTCCAGGATCTGCGCGATGTCCTTCTCGTTGACCGCGACATCGGCGGGCTCGCCCTCGTACTCCTCGTCGGTCGTGCCGAGCAGCAGCATGTCCTCCCACGGGAGGGCGAAGGTGATGCGGTACTTGTCGATGGGGGTGGCGAGCGCGGCCTTCCACGGGGCGGTTCGCCTGAGGACGAGGTGCGCGCCCTTGGAGAGCCGGATGGACGGCGCCGCGTCCGGGTTCTCCAGCTTGCGCAGGTGGTCGACCCAGGGGCCGGTGGCGTTCAGCACCAGCCGGGCGTCGACACCGAACTCCGTCCCGTCGAGCGCGTCCCGCAGCTCGGCGCCGGTGACCCGGCCCTGGGTGAAGCGGAGCCCGGTGACCGACGCGTGGTTGAGGACGGTGGCGCCGGAGTCGACGGCCGCGCGGACGGTCATCAGCGCCATCCGCGCGTCGTTCATCTGGTCGTCGCCGTACACGGCCACGGCCTTGAGGTTCTCCGTACGCAGCTCGGGCACGGCCTGCCGCGCCTTGTCCGGGCTGATGACATGGCCGACGCCGTCCCCGAACGCGGAGAGCGCCGAGTAGGCGAAGACGCCCGCGCCGAGCTTGGCGGCGCCGTGCGGGCCGCCCTTGTAGACGGGCAGATAGAACGTGAGCGGATTGGCCAGGTGCGGTGCCACCTGCCGGGACACCGCGCGCCGCTCGAAGTGGTTCTCCGCGACCAGCTTCACCGCGCCGGTCTGGAGATAGCGCAGTCCGCCGTGGAGCAGCTTCGAGGAGGCGGAGGAGGTGGCGCCGGCGAAGTCGCCGCCGTCCACCAGGGCCACCCGCAGTCCCGACTGGGAGGCATGCCAGGCGGTGGAGATGCCCAGGATGCCGCCGCCGATCACCAGCAGGTCGTACTCCGCTCTGGCCAGCTGGTCCCGGGTTTCGGCGCGGCTCGGCAGGGAACCGCCGGCCGGGTGCGTCCCCAGTGCGGGAACGCTCTGCAGGGTGCTCATGCGTAACTCCTCTTCAGCTCTCGCCGGCTCTGCGGCTCGTCAGCTGTCCGGTTTCAGCTGTCTTCGTTGTCGAGCCAGCCCATGGTCCGCTCGACGGCCTTGAGCCAGTTCTTGTACTCGCGGTCACGGGTGGCCGCTTCCATCCGGGGCGTCCACTCGGCGGCCCGGCGCCAGTTGGCGCGCAGGGCGTCGGTGTCCGGCCAGAAGCCCACGGCCAGTCCTGCGGCGTAGGCGGCGCCGAGGCAGGTCGTCTCGGCGACCATCGGACGCACCACGGGGGCGTCCAGGACGTCGGAGAGGGTCTGCATCAGCAGGTTGTTGGAGGTCATGCCGCCGTCGACCTTGAGCGAGGTCAGCTCGACGCCGGAGTCCTTGGTCATGGCGTCGCTGATCTCGCGGGTCTGCCACGCCGTGGCCTCCAGCACCGCGCGGGCGATGTGCGCCTTGGTGACGTAGCCGGTGAGACCGGCGATGACACCGCGGGCGTCGGGGCGCCAGTGCGGGGCGAAGAGACCGGAGAAGGCGGGGACGAAGTACGCGCCGCCGTTGTCCTCGACGGAGGACGCCAGGGTCTCGATCTCGGCCGCGGACTTGATCAGGCCCATCTGGTCGCGCATCCACTGCACCAGCGAGCCGGTGACCGCGATGGACCCCTCCAGCGCGTACACGGCGGGCTGGTCGCCGATGCGGTAGCCGACCGTGGTCAGCAGACCGTTGTACGAGTTGACGGGCTTACCGCCGGTGTTCATCAGCATGAAGGTGCCGGTGCCGTACGTGGACTTGGCCTCGCCCTCGGCGAAACAGGTCTGGCCGAAGAGGGCCGCCTGCTGGTCGCCGAGCGCCGAGGCGACCGGGATGCCGTCGAGCGCGCCGCCCTTGGCGTGTCCGTACACCTCGGCGGAGGACCGGATCTCGGGCAGGATCGCGGCCGGGACCTGCATGGACTCCAGGATCTTCGGGTCCCAGGCGAGGGTGTGCAGGTTCATCAGCATGGTCCGGGAGGCGTTGGTGACGTCGGTGACGTGCACACCGCCGTCGGTGCCGCCGGTCAGGTTCCAGATGACCCAGGAGTCCATGGTCCCGAAGAGGATGTCGCCGCGCTCGGCGCGCTCGCGCAGCCCCTCGACGTTGTCCAGCAGCCAGCGGGCCTTCGGGCCGGCGAAGTAGCTGGCCAGCGGCAGCCCGGTCTCGCGGCGGAAGCGGTCCTGGCCGACGTTGCGGCCCAGCTCGCGGCAGAGCGCGTCGGTACGGGTGTCCTGCCAGACGATGGCGTTGTGGACGGGCTCGCCGGTGTTCTTGTCCCAGAGCAGGGTGGTCTCGCGCTGGTTGGTGATGCCGATCGCCTTCACGTCGGCGGAGGTGATGCCCGCCTTCTCGATGGCGCGGGCCACGACTTCCTGGACGTTCGTCCAGATCTCGACGGCGTTGTGTTCCACCCAGCCCGGCTTGGGAAAGATCTGCTCGTGCTCCTTCTGGTCGACGGCGACGATACGGCCGTCCCGGTCGAAGACGATGCAGCGGCTGGAGGTGGTGCCCTGGTCGATGGCCGCGATGAAGGGGCCCGTGCCGTGGGAGGAGGTGCCGGTGTTGGTGTCGCTCACGGTGTCTGCTCCTGCTCGGTGCGAAGGGGGAGGGGAGGTGCGGTCGGGGGTGTCACTTCAGCAGCCAGTTGTAGTAGCCGCCGGCCAGCGCGGCGCCTATCAGCGGCGCGACCACCGGTATCCACGCGTAGCTCCAGTCGGAGCCGCCCTTGTTGGGCAGCGGCAGCAGCGCGTGCACGATGCGCGGACCCAGGTCACGGGCCGGGTTGATGGCGTATCCCGTCGGACCGCCCAGCGAGAGGCCGATGCCCACCACGACGAACGAGGTGATCAGCACTCCCAGCACCCCGAGACCGTTGCCCTTGTCGTTGAGACCCTGCGTGAGGATGGCGATGACCAGGACGAACGTGGCGATGATCTCCGTGAGCATGTTCTGGACCACGTTCCGGACCTCGGGTCCGGTGGAGAAGACGCCGAGGACGGGACCCGCCTTGGGGGCCGTCTTCTGGTCGACGAGCCCCTCGACCGACGGCTGTGCCGCGAGGATCTCCGGGTCGGTGAGATGGGCCTTGAACTGGCCCAGGTACGCCACCCAGACGAGGAAGGCGCCGATCATCGCGCCCAGCATCTGGGAGGCGATGTACAGGGGGACGTCGCCCCACTTGATGCCGCCCTCGATCGCGAGACCGAGTGTGACGGCCGGGTTCAGCAGCGCGCCGGATATGGGCGCCGACAGATACGCGCCGACCATGACCGCGAAGCCCCAGCCGAAGCTGATGGCCACCCAGCCCGCGTCCCGGGCCTTGGAACGCTTGAGAACAACCCCGGCGACTACGCCGCCACCGAGCAGGATCAACAGGGCGGTACCTGTGACCTCGCCTATGAAGATGTCGAAGTTGGACACCCGAGACTCCTTCGTCCAGGGGGAGGGCAGACCTCCGGCTCGCACCGGATGGTCCGCGCCCTCAGGGCTGAGGGCGTTACCGGCCAGTGGCGTTGTCACACACTAACTCGTATTGCCGATAAGTGTTCGACAATGCCGACCGTTGACCGGCAGTTTTCTCCGCTGGGGGATGTTCCGTCAAGAGTTCGGCGGTCGAAACCTCACTCCATACCGATGATCGGGCATTCCGCTCAAAAGCGCCCGGCGCCGATGTCCCGGGAAACGGCGCGCGCGCACTCGCGGACCGCCGCCACCAGCTCGGACCGCAGCTCGCCCGCGGGGCAGAGCCGCTCCACCGCACCGGTGATGGCGATGGCCCCCACCGGCATCCGCCGCCGGTCGTGGATGGGCGCCGCCACCGCGGCCACGCCCTCCCAGGTCTCCTCGACGTCGGCCGCCCAGCCGCGAGCCCTGGTCAGGTCGAGCACCGCCTCGAAGTCCGCCAGGGCGGTGATGGTGCGCGGGGTGAAGGCCGTACGGTCGCTCTCCACCGCCTCGCTGTGCGCCACCGGGTCGTACGCGGAGAGCACCTTCCCCAGGGCCGTGGAGTGCATGGGCTGCATGGCGCCCACCTCCAGCACCTGCCGGCTGTCGTCGGGCCGGAAGACATGGTGGACGATCAGCACGCCCTGCTGGTGCACCACGCCCAGATGGACGCTCTCCCCGCTGGACCGGGCCAGATCGTCCGTCCAGACCAGCGCCCTGGCCCGCAGCTCGTGCACGTCCAGATAGCTGTTGCCGAGCCGCAGCAGCTCGGCCCCCAGCTGATAGCGCCCTGACGCGGCGTCCTGCTCGACGAAGCCCTCCGCCTGGAGGGTGCGCAGGATGCCGTGCGCCGTTCCCTTGGCCAGCCCGACCGAGGCGGCGATGTCGGACAGGCCGAGCCTGCGCTCGCCGCCCGCGAGCAGCCGGAGCATGGCCGCCGCCCGTTCCAGCGACTGGATGTTCTTCGCCATCGGACCCGGACCTCCACTACGTTCGACAATGCTGAACACTATCGGTCGATGCCGACCCATTCTCCTCAGGGAGAAGGGTCCCTCAAGACCGCGTGCCCGGGAGATTCCCGGACACAGGATGCCGTCCAGTCGCTGGGACACCGCACCGGATCGGGCCCGTCCCCGCTACGCTGGCCGGGTGCGTCTGCCACCAGCCAGGCGCAAAGCCGACAGCCGTCGCAACCCGGGAGTACTCACATGGCCTCGTTGCCGACCCCCTCCACCGACAGCCGGACCCGTATCGACGCCCTGCGCGAGGCGCTCGCCACCCGCGTGGTGGTCGCCGACGGGGCCATGGGCACCATGCTCCAGGCGCAGGATCCGACGATGGAGGACTTCCAGGATCTGGAAGGCTGCAACGAGATCCTCAACGTGACACGCCCGGACATCGTCCGATCCGTGCACGAAGAGTATTTCGCGGTCGGCGTCGACTGCGTCGAGACCAACACCTTCGGCTCCAACCACTCGGCGGCGAACGAGTACGACATCGCCCACCGCATCGTGGAGCTGTCCGAGGCCGGTGCCCGCATCGCCCGCGAGGTCGCCGACGAGTTCACCGCGGGGGACGGCCGCCAGCGCTGGGTGCTCGGCTCCGTGGGCCCCGGCACCAAGCTGCCCTCGCTCGGCCACATCGCGTACGACGTGCTGCGCGACGGCTATCAGCAGAACGCCGAGGGCCTCCTCGCGGGCGGCTCCGACGCCCTCATCGTGGAGACCACACAGGACCTCCTCCAGACCAAGTCGAGCATCATCGGCGCCCGCCGCGCGATGGACGCCCTCGGCGTGCACGTGCCGCTGATCTGTTCCCTCGCCTTCGAGACGACGGGCTTCATGCTGCTCGGCTCCGAGATCGGCGCGGCCCTCACCGCCCTGGAACCGCTCGGCATCGACCTCATCGGCCTCAACTGCTCCACCGGCCCGGACGAGATGAGCGAGCACCTGCGCTATCTGGCCCGCCACTCGCGCACGCCGCTGATGTGCATGCCGAACGCGGGTCTGCCGGTACTGACCAAGGACGGCGCCCACTTCCCGCTCGGCCCCGAGGGCCTGGCGGACTCCCAGGAGACCTTCGTCCGCGAGTACGGCCTCTCCCTGGTCGGCGGCTGCTGCGGTACGACGCCCGAGCACCTGCGCCAGGTCGTCGAGCGGGTCAGGGGCGCCGTTCCGACCGAGCGGACCCCGCACCCCGAGCCGGGCGCCGCCTCGCTCTACCAGACCGTGCCGTTCCGCCAGGACACCTCGTACCTCGCCATCGGCGAGCGCACCAACGCCAACGGCTCGAAGAAGTTCCGCGACGCCATGCTGGCCGGCCGCTGGGACGACTGCGTGGAGATGGCCCGCGACCAGATCCGCGAGGGCGCCCATCTGCTGGACCTCTGCGTCGACTACGTCGGCCGCGACGGCGTCGCCGACATGGCCGAACTCGCCGGCCGGTTCGCCACCGCCTCCACGCTGCCGATCGTCCTCGACTCCACCGAACTGCCGGTCCTGCGCGCCGGACTGGAGAAGCTCGGCGGCCGGGCCGTCATCAACTCCGTCAACTACGAGGACGGCGACGGCCCCGAGTCCCGCTTCACCAAGGTCACCGAACTCGCCGTCGAGCACGGCGCCGCGCTCATCGCGCTCACCATCGACGAGGAGGGCCAGGCCCGTACCGTCGAGCACAAGGTGGCCATCGCGGAGCGGCTGATCACCGACCTCACCACCAAGTGGGGCGTGCACGAGTCGGACATCCTCATCGACTGCCTCACCTTCACCATCTGCACCGGCCAGGAGGAGTCCCGGGGCGACGGCATCGCCACCATCGGCGCGATCCGCGAACTCAAGCGCCGCCACCCCGACGTGCAGACCACCCTCGGCCTCTCCAACATCTCCTTCGGGCTGAACCCGGCGGCCAGGATCGTCCTCAACTCGGTCTTCCTGGACGAGTGCGTCAAGGCCGGACTGGACTCCGCCATCGTGCACGCCTCCAAGATCCTGCCCATCGCCCGGCTGGAGGAGGAGCAGCTCAAGGCCGCCCACGACCTCATCTACGACCGCCGCGCCGAGGGGTACGACCCGCTCCAGAAGCTCATGGAGCTCTTCGAGGGCGTCAACACCAAGTCGATGAAGGCCGGCCGCGCCGAGGAGCTCCTCGCGCTGCCGCTGGAGGAGCGCCTTCAGCGCCGCATCATCGACGGCGAGAAGATCGGCCTGGAGGCGGATCTCGACGAAGCGCTCACCGGCAGGCCCGCCCTGGAGATCGTCAACGACACTCTGCTGGCCGGCATGAAGGTCGTCGGCGAGCTGTTCGGCTCCGGCCAGATGCAGCTGCCGTTCGTCCTCCAGTCCGCCGAGGTCATGAAGAGGGCGGTCGCGCACCTCGAACCGCACATGGAGAAGTCCGACGACGAGGGCAAGGGCACCATCGTGCTCGCCACCGTCCGCGGCGATGTCCACGACATCGGCAAGAACCTCGTCGACATCATCCTCTCCAACAACGGCTACAACGTGGTCAACCTGGGTATCAAGCAGCCCGTCGCCGCCATCCTCGACGCGGCCGAGGAGCACCGCGCCGACGTCATCGGCATGTCCGGACTGCTGGTCAAGTCCACCGTGATCATGAAAGAGAACCTCCAGGAGCTCAACCAGCGGCAGATGGCGGCTGACTACCCCGTCATCCTCGGCGGCGCCGCGCTCACCCGGGCCTACGTGGAACAGGACCTCCACGAGATCTACGAGGGCGAAGTCCGCTACGCCCGCGACGCGTTCGAGGGCCTGCGGCTGATGGACGCCCTGATCGCCGTCAAGCGCGGCGTCCCCGGCGCCGTCCTCCCTGAGCTGAAGCAGCGCCGCGTCAAGGCCGCGCCCGCCCTGGTGGTCGAGGAGCGCGCCGAGGAGGGCACGGTCCGCTCGGACGTCTCCGTGGACAACCCCGTCCCCACGCCGCCGTTCTGGGGCACCCGCGTGGTCAAGGGCATCCAGCTCAAGGAGTACGCCTCCTGGCTGGACGAGGGCGCGCTCTTCAAGGGCCAGTGGGGGCTGAAAGAGTCCCGCAAGGGCGGACCGAGCTACGAGGAGCTCGTCGAGACCGAGGGCCGCCCGCACCTGCGCGGCTGGCTGGACCGGATGCACACCCAGAACATGCTGGAGGCCGCCGTCGTCTACGGCTACTTCCCCTGCGTGTCCAAGGGCGACGACCTGATCCTGCTGGGCGACGACGGCTCCGAGCGCACCCGCTTCACCTTCCCGCGCCAGCGCCGTGGCCGCCGCCTCTGCCTCGCGGACTTCTTCCGCCCCGAGGAGTCCGGCGAGACGGACGTGGTCGGCCTCCAGGTCGTCACCGTCGGATCGAGGATCGGCGAGGCGACCGCCGAGCTGTTCGAGGCCAACTCCTACCGCGACTACCTCGAACTGCACGGGCTCTCCGTCCAGCTCGCCGAGGCGCTCGCCGAGTACTGGCACGCCCGCGTCCGCTCCGAACTGGGCTTCGCCGGCGAGGACCCGGCCGACGTCTCCGACATGTTCGCGCTCAAGTACCGCGGCGCCCGCTTCTCGCTCGGCTACGGGGCCTGCCCCGACCTGGAGGACCGCGCCAAGATCGCCGAACTGCTGGAGCCGGAGCGCATCGGCGTCCAGCTCTCCGAGGAGTTCCAGCTCCACCCGGAGCAGTCCACCGACGCCATCGTCATCCACCACCCCGAGGCGAAGTACTTCAACGCCCGCTGAGCACCCACGGCGCACGCGTCGTACACTGGTCGGTCCAGCGCAGGCCGGTCGCCTGTCCCGGTGGGGAAGTGCCCACCGGGCGGGGGACCGGCCTTCTCGTCCCCCATGGAGGTGTGCCGGATGACCAGTACGGTCCCCGCGTCCCTGACCCGTACGGCCGAAGGGTCCGCCCTGCAGGCGGTGCTCCTCGACATGGACGGCACCCTGGTCGACAGCGAGGGGTTCTGGTGGGACGCCGAGGTCGAGGTCTTCAAGACCCTCGGCCATGTCCTCGACGAGTCCTGGCGCGATGTGGTGGTCGGCGGGCCCATGACCCGCAGCGCGGGCTTCCTGATCGAGGCCACCGGCGCGGACATCACCCTCGCCGAGCTGACCGTGCTCCTCAACGACACCTTCGAGGAGCGCATCGGGCTCGGTGTGCCGCTGATGCCGGGCGCGCAGCGCCTCCTCGCCGAACTCGCCGCGCACGAGGTGCCCACCGCGCTGGTCTCCGCCTCGCACCGGCGCATCATCGACCGCGTCCTGACCTCGCTGGGCCCGGAGAACTTCGCGCTCACGGTCGCCGGCGACGAGGTGCCCCGTACCAAGCCGAACCCCGACCCCTACCTGCTCGCCGCGCGCGGGCTCGGCGTCGACCCGGCGCGGTGCGCGGTCGTCGAGGACACCGCCACCGGCGTGGCCGCCGCCGAGGCCGCGGGCTGCAAGGTCGTCGCCGTACCGTCAGTCGCGCCCATCGCCGCGGCCCCCGGACGGACCGTCGTCGGTTCGCTGGAAGACGTCGACCTGGTATTCCTGCGTGATCTGATGACGCAAAGGTAACGCAAAGGGCATGTCCCGCACACAGAGCGTCGTGAGGGAATGCGAGAAGAGAACTCATCGCATTGGCGCGGATGTTTTCCGTAACGTCCCGGTTCTCGGCGGAAGCCGTACGGAAATGCTTTCCGAGTGAGGTTTGTCACCTCTCTTGCCGTCGACAGCGGCGGATATGGTTGATCCAGTACCGCCGTCGACGGCTGTTCCTGTGCCCTTGTGTCCGGGTTGGTGAGGGCATGAGTGAAAGATTCCTGAGCTGGCATATTCACAGGACGCTATTGTCGATCACTGTGTGATTACGTTTCAGATCGGGCCCGGTCCGGCATTCCCGGTGCCTCCGACTAATCTCATCGCGAGCACTTCGCCGCATCAACGACGTGTCCCGACGGCCACCCAAGTCGCCATGCACACAGGACCGATCGCCCTGTATCCCGGCCCGATCGCACTGCCCCGACCGGGTATACGCGGCGGAGTCTCCTTAATACCGCTGTATCTCGGTGCCGGATGAGGGAGTACGTCCAGGATGAACCGCAAGACTTTGGTGCTGCCGGTCGTGGTCGGCCTGCTTGCGCCCGTGCTCGCCGGTTGCGGTGGCTCGGACAGCGGCTCCGGCGGTGATGCCATAGTCGTGGGGACCACGGACCAGTACATCGCCACCGAGGACGGCCCGGCGCCCCTGGACCCCGCCTTCGCGTACGACACGGGCACCTGGAACGTGCTGCGCCAGGTCGTCCAGACGCTGATGTACGTGCCGCGCGGCGGCGGCCAGCCCATGCCCGACGCGGCCTCCGAGTGCGTCTTCACGGACCGCAGCAACGAGAGCTACCGCTGCACCCTGCGCGAGGGCCTCAAGTTCTCCAACGGGGACCCCATCACGTCCGAGGACGTGAAGTTCTCCATAAAGCGTGTCCTGGACATCAAGGACCCCTCCGGGATCGCCGGTCTGCTCGCCAACATCGACACCATGGAGACCGACGGCGACTCGCGGATCATCTTCCACCTGAAGACACCGGACGCGACCTTCCCGTACAAGCTGACCACGCCGCCGGCCGGCATCGTCAACCCCAAGGACTACCAGGCGAAGAAGCTCCGCGAGGGGTTCGAGCTCTCCGGCTCCGGCCCGTACACCTTGAAGGCCGAGGTGAAGGACAACAAGGTCGTCAAGGCCGCCTTCACCAGGAACCCGACGTACAAGGGCGCGGTCAAGCTCCAGAGCGACAAGGTCGAGCTGCGGCCCTTCAAGGACGCCGACACCATGGGCAAGGCGCTGAACTCCGGCGGCATCGACGTCATGACCCGCGCCATGTCGCCCGAGCAGGTCCAGGACCTCATCGAGAACCCCGACGACGACATCCAGCTCACCGAGATGCCCGGCCTGGAGATCCGCTACCTCGGCTTCGACACCGAAGCGCCCGGCGTCAAGGAGAAGGCCGTCCGCCAGGCCATGGCGTACACCATCGACCGGGGTCAGCTCATCAACAAGGTGTACGGCGCGATGGCCGAGCCGCTCTACTCGCTCATCCCGTCGACCGTCGCCACCCACACGAACCCGTTCTTCAACAAGTACGGCGACGCCGATGTCTCCAAGGCCGCGGCCCTGCTGACGGCGGCGAACGTCACCACCCCGGTCAAGCTCACCCTGAACTACACCACCGACCACTACGGCTCCGCCACGGCCAAGGAGTTCGAGACCCTCAGGGACCAGCTGAACGCCAGCAAGCTCTTCGACATCGACATCAAGGGCGCCGAGTGGGCGACCTTCCGGCCCAATGAGATCAAGGGCGAGTACGCCGTCTACGGCATGGGCTGGTTCCCCGACTTCCCGGACCCCGACAACTACATCGACCCGTTCCTCGGCAAGGACAGCTTCCTCCGCACCCCCTACGACAACCGCAAGCTGCGCGACGACCTGATACCCAAGTCGCGCAAGGAGGCCGACCGCAGCGCCGCCGCCAAGACCTTCGGCGAGATCCAGGACATCGTCGCCGAGGACGTCCCGGTACTGCCGCTCTGGCAGGGCAAGCAGTACGTCGCCTCCCGCAGCGACATCGCCGGGGTCGAGTGGGCGGTCAACTCCTCCGCCGAACTGCACCTCTGGGAGCTGCGCCGCGGCACAGGCTCCTGACGTCTCACGCGGACACACGCCGAAGGGCCCCCGGGAACCTCCCGGGGGCCCTTCGGCGTACTCCACGGCCTCTTTCCCGCCCTACTGGGCGCCCGGCCGCACCAGGCCGCTCTCGTACGCGTACACCGCCGCCTGCACCCGGTCACGCAGGCTCAGCTTCGTCAGCACATGGCCCACATGCGTCTTGACCGTCGTCTCGCTGACGAACAGATCCGCCGCGATCTCCGCGTTCGACAGCCCGCGCGCCACCAGCTTCAGCACCTCGACCTCACGGTCGGTCAGCGTGTGCAGCGTGTCAGGCAGCGGCTCCTCGCCCGACGGCAGATGATCCGCGTACTTGTCCAGCAGCCGGCGCGTGACGCTCGGCGCGAGCATCGCCTCGCCCGCCGCGACCACCCGGATGGCCTGCACCAGCTCATTGGCCGGCGCGTCCTTCAGCAGGAACCCGCTGGCGCCCGCGCGCAGCGCCTCCACCACGTACTCGTCCAGATCGAACGTCGTCAGCACCAGCACCTTCGCCGGACCGTCCCGGCCGGGACCGGTGATCCGGCGCGTCGCCTCCACCCCGTCCATCCGCGGCATACGGATGTCCATCAGCACCACATCGGGCTGGAGCGCGCGGACCTGGTCGATGGCCTGGAGGCCGTCCCCGGCCTCGCCGACGACCGCGATGTCCTGCTCCGCCTCCAGGATCATCCGGAATCCGGTGCGCAGCAGCGGCTGGTCGTCGACCAGTAGGACGCGGACAGTCACGAGGGATCTCCTTCGGATAGACCGGTCCCATTCTGCCCTGCCGCGTCCGGGCGCCTACACGCCCTCCGGCACCGCCGCCTCCGCCCCTTCGCGTGCGTCCCCGGCCGTCCTCGGGGGCACCACGGTCAGCGGATACACCGGAGGTGTCCCGCCGAACTCCGGACACACCGCCTGATGATCGCACCAGCCGCAGAGCTTCGTACGCCGCGGCTGCCAGTCACCCGTCACGGTCGCCCGCTCGATCGCCTCCCACAGCGCCAGCAGCTTCCGCTCCACCCGCTCCAGGTCCGCCTCCACCGGGTCGTACGTGACCACCTCGCCACTGCCCAGATACACCAGCTGGAGCCGGCGCGGCAGCACGCCCTTGAGGCGCCGCACCACCAGCGCGTAGAACGTCATCTGGAACCGCGCGCTCTCCGCGTACTCCGGACGGGGGGCCTTGCCCGTCTTGTAGTCCACGATCCGCACCTCACCGGTCGGCGCCACATCGACCCGGTCGATCACCCCGCGCAGCCGCAGCCCCGAATCCAGCTCCGCCTCCAGGAACAGCTCGCGCTCCGCCGGTTCGAGCCGGGTGGGATCCTCCAGCGAGAACCACCGCTCCACCAGCCGCTCCGCCTCCGTCAGCCAGCGCGCCAGCCGCTCACCCGCCGGATCCGACGCGAACAGCTCCGCCAGCTCAGGGCGGGCCTCCAGCAGCCGGTCCCACTGCCCGGGCACCAGCGCCCGGGCCCGCGACGGCGTCCGCTCGGCGGCCGGCGCGTCGAAGAGCCGCTCCAGCACCGCGTGCACCAGCGTGCCGCGCGTCGCCGCCTCGCTCGGCTTCTCCGGCAACTTGTCGATCACCCGGAACCGGTACAGCAGCGGGCACTGCATGAAGTCGTTCGCACGCGACGGCGACAGCGAGGAGGGCGGCAGGCTCGTACTCATGACGCAGACCCTACGACCCGACACTGACAGCGATCCGCATACCATCGACTACAGAGCCTCTCGCACTGCATGATCGAGCGAGCGACCCTGCCGACGAAGGGAACCCGTGAAAGAGGACGACGAGAGCGGCGCGAGCAAGCTGCCGCGGCCCGGCAAGGGGGACTCGGGTCCCGGCGGAAAGCCGCCGCGCCGTGAAGACCCCGGCGGTGGCATCCTCATGGGCCGCCCCTTCGGGGTGCCGGTCTACGTCGCCCCCAGCTGGTTCGTGGTGGCCGCGCTCATCACCTGGATCTTCGGCGGCCAGCTCGACCGGGTCCTGCCCGAACTGGGCAATCTCCGCTACCTCGTGGCGCTCTTCTTCGCGGTCGCCTTCTACGCCTCCGTACTCGTCCACGAGCTGGCCCACACCGTCGCCGCCCTGCGCTTCAAACTGCCGGTGCGCCGCATCCAGCTCCAGTTCTTCGGCGGCGTCTCCGAGATCGAGAAGGAGACCGAGACCCCCGGCCGCGAATTCATCCTCGCGTTCGTCGGCCCGCTCCTCTCCCTGGTCCTCTCCGGGGTCTTCTACCTCTGTCTGCTGACCGTCGAGCCCCGCACCGTCCCCGGTGTCCTCCTCGCCGGACTGATGGTCTCCAACCTCATCGTGGCGGTCTTCAACCTGCTGCCCGGCCTCCCGCTGGACGGCGGCCGGATGCTCCGCGCCGTCGTCTGGAAGATCACCGGCAAGCCCATGAGCGGCACCATCGCCGCCGCCTGGGTCGGCAGGGCGCTCGCCGTCACCGTCCTCATCGGCCTCCCGCTGCTCACCCGCACGGGCGCACTCGGCACCTCCACCCGGGACGTCAGCGGCATGGAGACCGTCACCGACGCGCTCCTGGCCGCCATCCTCGCCGCCATCATCTGGACCGGCGCAGGCAACAGCCTGCGCATGGCCCGGCTCCGCGAGCACCTCCCCGAACTCCAGGCCCGCGCCCTCACCCGGCGCGCAGTCCCCGTCGAGTCCAGCACCCCGCTCTCCGAGGCCCTCCGCCGTGCCAACGAGGCCGGCGCCCGCGCGCTGGTCGTCGTCGACGGCCACGGCGACCCCAGGGCCCTGGTCCGCGAGTCGGCGATCGTCGGCGTCCCGCAGCACCGCCGCCCCTGGGTCGCCGTCAGCGGCCTCGCCCAGGACCTCACCGACGGCATGAAGGTCCCCGCCGACCTCGCCGGCGAGGCCCTCCTGGAACGCCTCAGGGCCAGCCCCGCCACCGAGTACCTCGTACTGGAGGAGACGGGCGAGATCTACGGCGTCCTCTCCACGGCCGACGTCGAGCGCGCCTTCGTATCGGCGATGGCCCGCCCTCAGTAGCCTGAGCACGGCGAAGAGCCTTCCGAAAGAGCGGCTAAGCTGACCGTATGTCCGAACCGACCGGTGCCGCCCGACGTCGCGGCCCCTTCAAGGTCGGGGACCAGGTCCAGCTCACCGACCCCAAGGGACGCCACTACACCTTCACGCTCGAAGCCGGGAAGAACTTCCACACCCACAAAGGGTCCTTCCCGCACGACGAGCTGATCGGTGCTCCCGAGGGCAGTGTTGTCCGTACCACGGGAAACGTCGCCTACCTCGCGCTGCGCCCCCTGCTCCCCGACTACGTCCTGTCCATGCCCCGCGGCGCCGCCGTCGTCTACCCGAAGGACGCCGGCCAGATCCTGGCCTTCGCCGACATCTTCCCGGGCGCCCGCGTCGTCGAGGCCGGAGTGGGCTCCGGCTCGCTCAGCAGCTTCCTGCTGCGCGGCATCGGCGACCAGGGGATGCTGCACTCCTACGAACGCCGCCAGGACTTCGCCGACATCGCCCGGCAGAACGTCGAACGCTACTTCGGCGAGCCCCACCCCGCCTGGGAACTGACGGTCGGTGACCTCCAGGACAACCTGTCGGACACGGACGTCGACCGCGTCATCCTCGACATGCTCGCCCCCTGGGAGTGCATCGAGGCCGTCTCCAAGGCGCTGGTCCCCGGCGGCATCCTCTGCGCCTACGTGGCCACCACCACCCAGCTCTCCCGCACGGTCGAGACCATCCGGGAGTTCGGCACCTTCAACGAGCCGGCCGCCTGGGAGTCCATGGTCCGCAACTGGCACGTCGAAGGGCTCGCCGTGCGCCCGGACCACCGGATGATCGGGCACACCGGCTTCCTGGTGACCGCCCGCCGGCTCGCCGACGGCGTCGAACCCCCGCTGCGCCGCCGCCGCCCCTCCAAGGGCTCCTACGGCGACGACTACGAGGGCCCCGGCAGCGCCAGCGGCGGCGCCGCCCGCTGACACCGTCAACGCTGCCCGGCCGCCGCCGAGTTCCCGTCCCGTACGGAGGAACTCGGCGGCGGCCTCTTTACGTTGGCCCTGGACCGGTCGGCCGTACGGACCCCACGGTTCCGCGCCCGTGTGACATGTGGCACGATGCTGTCTCCTCCCACCCTCACAGGAGACGCTCCGCGTGCAGATCCCCGACGCCCCGGACCACGCGCACGCCCGGCCCCGGCCCGTCCACTGGCTCGCCACGGCCGCCGCACTGTCCGTTGTCGTCGGCCTCGCCGGTATCTCCACGCCCGGCGCCGCCACGGCCATCGCCACCCCGCCAGGCGAACCCTCGGTGAAGAGCGCGGGCACCACCGCCCCGGCCACCCCGGAGCCCCCCGACCCGGCGGCGGTGGACTTCCCGCTGGAGTGCGACGGGGCGGACACCGTCATCGTCCAGCGGGCCTACGGCGACCTCGACGGCGACGGCGTCCCCGAGACCGTCGTCGTGGTCCGCTGCCGGGCCGGTGCCGGCACCCCGCCCAGCGGCGTCTACGTCCTCACCGGAGCGGGCGGCGAGCCCAGGATCGTGGCGACCCTCGTGGACCCCGCGGACCGGCGCAGCATCGCCCCCGGGCTCGCCGTACGCGACCGGGCGGTCCTGGCCACCCTGCTCGGCTACTCGGGGCCCGACGTGCCGTCCTGCTGCCCCGACGAGGCGGAGCGGACCTCCTGGACCTGGCGCGACGGCGCGTTCGTCCGGGGCCCGCAGCCGGTCGCCCGGGGTATGTGACCGATCACTGCGCGTCGGGCCCGTACACCTCGACCCGGTCCGCGACGCGCCGCACATGGATGCAGTCGCCCGGGCACTCCTTGGCCGAATCCACCACATCGCTCAGCAGCGGCAGCGGTACCCGGGTGGTCGCGCCGGGGGACTGGAGCAGCTCGTCGTCCGCGCTCTTCACATAGGCCAGCCCGTCGATGTCCAGCTCGAACACCTCGGGGGCGTACTGGGCACAGATGCCGTCCCCGGTGCAGAGATCCTGGTCGATCCAGACCTCCAGCGGCTCACCGGTCCCGGTGACACCTTCGGTCGGAGCCTCCTGCTGCACGGTCATCTCTCCTGCCGTTTTCTGCGCCGGGCGACGCGTTCTGAGGTAAGTCGCGCCAGCCCTGACGGGTGTTGAACAGTTCGACGATACAACCGGCCGCTTTCCGACGCCCTCGGGTGGGTATTCCCTCCGCTGTAGGGAGAGGGCGCAAGGGTGAAGATCGGTCATACCCCGACAGTGTTTCTGATCTAGGGGTTTCAATCATCACCCACCCAGGTAGGGTCAGGAAGCGTCCAGCTCCCCTTGGAGGAGGTGAGGACCGTGGCAGCCCACGACGACGACATCAACCGCGGCATCCGGCCCGGGCGGGGGTCCGAAGACCCAGCCGGCCAGGTTGCCTATCTCGAGCAGGAAATCGCCGTCCTGCGACGTAAGCTCGCCGACTCTCCGCGGCACACGAGAATTCTCGAAGAGCGGATCGTCGAGTTGCAGACCAATCTGGCGGGCGTGTCCGCGCAGAACGAGCGGCTCGCCAATACACTCCGCGAGGCCCGCGACCAGATCGTGGCACTCAAGGAGGAGGTCGACCGGCTCGCACAGCCGCCGGCCGGTTTCGGAGTCTTCCTCCAGACCAACGAGGACGGCACGGCCGACATCTTCACCGGGGGCCGCAAGCTCCGGGTGAACGTCAGCCCCGGCGTCGAAGTGGAGGATCTCCGGCGCGGCCAGGAGGTCATGCTCAACGAGGCGCTCAACGTGGTCGAGGCCATGGCGTACGAGCGTGCCGGGGACATCGTCACCCTCAAGGAGATCCTTGAGGACGGCGAGCGCGCCCTGGTCGTCGGGCACACCGACGAGGAACGGGTGGTGCGGCTCGCCGAGCCGCTGCTGGACATCACCATCCGCCCGGGCGACGCCCTGCTGCTCGAACCGCGCTCCGGCTATGTCTACGAAGTGATCCCCAAGAGCGAGGTCGAGGAGCTGGTCCTCGAAGAGGTCCCCGACGTCGACTACGACAAGATCGGCGGCCTCGGCGGCCAGATCGAGATGATCCGCGACGCCGTCGAGCTCCCGTACCTCCACCCCGACCTCTTCAAGGAACACGAACTCCGACCGCCGAAGGGCATCCTGCTCTACGGCCCCCCCGGCTGCGGCAAGACACTGATCGCCAAGGCCGTGGCCAACTCGCTCGCCAAAAAGGTCGCGGAGGTGACCGGCCGGCCCGCGGGGAAGAGCTACTTCCTCAACATCAAGGGCCCCGAGCTGCTCAACAAGTACGTCGGCGAGACCGAGCGCCACATCCGCCTGGTCTTCCAGCGGGCCCGCGAGAAGGCCAGCGAGGGCACCCCCGTCATCGTCTTCTTCGACGAGATGGAATCCCTCTTCCGCACCCGTGGTTCCGGCGTCAGCTCGGACGTGGAGAACACCATCGTCCCCCAGCTGCTCGCCGAGATCGACGGTGTGGAGGGCCTGGAGAACGTCATCGTCATCGGCGCCTCCAACCGCGAGGACATGATCGACCCCGCGATCCTGCGCCCCGGCCGCCTCGATGTGAAGATCAAGATCGAGCGCCCGGACGCCGAGGCCGCGAAGGACATCTTCGCGAAATACCTCACGCCCACCCTGCCGCTGCACGTGGACGACGTCTCCGAGCACAAGGGCTCGAAGGAAGCCGCCGCGCACGGAATGATCCAGTCCGTCGTGGAGCAGATGTACGCGGAGTCCGAGGAGAACCGCTTCCTGGAGGTCACCTACGCCAATGGTGACAAGGAAGTCCTCTATTTCAAGGACTTCAACTCCGGCGCGATGATCCAGAACATTGTCGACCGGGCCAAGAAGATGGCCATCAAGGCATTCCTCGACCACAATCAGAAGGGTCTGCGGGTCTCCCATCTCCTCCAGGCGTGCGTGGACGAGTTCAAGGAGAACGAGGACCTGCCGAACACCACCAACCCCGACGACTGGGCCCGTATCTCCGGCAAGAAGGGCGAGCGGATCGTCTTCATCCGCACCCTGGTGACCGGAAAGCAGGGCGCGGACACCGGGCGCTCCATCGACACGGTGGCGAACACCGGTCAGTACCTGTAGAGCGCGGACCGGCTGCGGATGTCCGAAGGGCGTCCGCAGCCGGTTGCTTTCCCCGCACCCGCACCTGGACCTGCTACCCGCACCGTCCACCACACCAGGCCAATGACGGAAATGATCTGCCCGCCGGCGCAGAGGCGTTCTAGTCTCTTTCGTACCGCGGCGTCGCGGAGCGCCGCCGGGCAAGGAGGGCCGCATGACCGTACGGCGAGTAATGGGCATCGAGACGGAGTACGGCATCTCCGTCCCGGGACACCCGAACGCCAATGCCATGCTCACCTCGTCCCAGATCGTCAACGCGTACGCGGCGGCGATGCACCGGGCGCGCCGCGCCCGCTGGGACTTCGAGGAGGAGAACCCGCTGCGGGACGCCCGCGGGTTCGACCTCGCCCGCGAGACCGCCGACTCCAGCCAGCTCACCGACGAGGACATCGGCCTGGCCAATGTGATCCTCACGAACGGCGCGCGGCTCTACGTCGACCACGCCCATCCGGAGTACAGCTCCCCCGAGATCACCAACCCGCGTGACGCCGTCCTCTGGGACAAGGCCGGCGAACGCATCATGGCCGAGGCGGCCGAGCGGGCGGCTCGGATCCCCGGCGCCCAGCCCATCCATCTGTACAAGAACAACACCGACAACAAGGGCGCGTCCTACGGCACCCACGAGAACTATCTGATGAAGCGGGAGACCCCCTTCTCGGACATCGTGCGCCATCTGACGCCGTTCTTCGTCTCCCGGCAGGTCGTCACGGGCGCGGGCCGCGTGGGCATCGGCCAGGACGGCCGCGAGCACGGCTTCCAGATCAGCCAGCGCGCGGACTACTTCGAGGTCGAGGTCGGGCTGGAGACGACCCTCAAGCGGCCGATCATCAACACCCGCGACGAGCCGCACTCGGACGCGGAGAAGTACCGCCGGCTCCATGTGATCATCGGCGACGCGAATCTCTCGGAGATCTCCACCTATCTCAAGCTCGGTACGACCGCGCTCGTGCTCTCCATGATCGAGGACGGCTTCATCAACGTCGACCTCGCCGTGGACCAGCCGGTCCGTACCCTGCACCAGGTCTCGCACGACCCCACGCTCGGCCGGCTGGTCACGCTGCGCAGCGGCAGGACACTCACCGCGGTCCAGCTCCAGATGGAGTACTACGAGCTGGCCAGGAAGTATGTCGAGGAGCGGTACGGGGCCGACGCCGACGAGCAGACCAAGGACGTCCTGGCCCGCTGGGAGGACACGCTCAACCGGCTGGAGAACGATCCGATGAGCCTGTCGGGCGAGCTGGACTGGATCGCCAAGCGGGAGCTGCTGGAGGGCTACCGGCGCCGCGACAGCCTGGACTGGGACGCCTCCCGGCTGCACCTCGTGGACCTCCAGTACGCGGACGTACGCCCCGACAAGGGCCTCTACAACCGGCTGGCGGCCCGCGGCAGGATGCGGCGGCTGCTGGACGACCGGGACGTCGACCGGGCCAGGACCAGCCCTCCGGAGGACACCCGGGCGTACTTCCGTGGGCGCTGTCTGGAGCAGTACGCGGACGATGTGGCCGCCGCGTCGTGGGACTCGGTCATCTTCGACCTCCCGGGCCGTGACTCGCTCCAGCGGGTCCCCACCCTGGAGCCGCTGCGCGGCACCAGGAACCACGTCAAGGAGCTGCTGGACCGCTGCCGCACGGCGGAGGAGCTGGTCCGGGTCCTTTCCGGAGGCTGAAACGGTCCCGGGGTGGGAATGATCGAAGTGGTCCCCGGACGTTGTCCCGGATGAGGCAAGTACGGGGCCGATGTCCGACCCTCCTTGTAGGGTCGGATCTTGAAGGTCACATCGAGCGGGGCGAACCGAGCGGGGTGAGGGTTATGGCGGCCAAGGACACCGACGGCGGACAGCAGCGGGCCACACGTTCCACGGAGCAGACCGAGGAGCAGGCGCAGGAGGCGCAGGCGTCCGAGGACCTCAAGGAGCGCCAGGAGAAGCTGACGGACGACGTGGACTCCGTCCTGGACGAGATCGACGACGTCCTGGAGGAGAACGCCGAGGAGTTCGTCCGCGGATTCGTACAAAAGGGCGGACAGTAGTCGCGGATGTGAACGGGCGCCGGTGGTGCGGGCAGCGCGGCGGGGGAGCCGCGCGATCCCGCCCGGCCGCTCCCGCCGTTCATGTGGATCACCGCCATGAGACGGGTAGGGTCCGTGGCGTACTGTGCTTCAACTGCAATTCGGCCATCGGCAAGTTGGGAGACGATCCCGACACCCTGCGTCGGGCCGTCGCTTACCTGGAGGGAAACGCGTGGAAGCCAACACTCGTAGCACCGGGCGTCTACCAGCTGCCTTCCTGACGCCCGGCTCGTCCTCGTTCATGGACTTCCTGTCCCACCACTCGCCGGACATGCTGCCGGGCAAGCGCTCGCTGCCGCCTCTTCAGGGGGCGATCGAGGCGCCGCACGGCACCACGATCGTCGCCGTGACGTTCCCCGGCGGCGTGGTGCTCGCCGGAGACCGGCGCGCGACCATGGGGAACATGATCGCGCAGCGCGACATCGAGAAGGTCTTCCCGGCCGACGAGTACTCGGCCGTGGGGATCGCCGGCACCGCCGGGCTCGCCGTGGAGATGGTCAAGCTCTTCCAGCTGGAGCTGGAGCACTTCGAGAAGGTCGAAGGGGCGCAGCTCTCACTGGAGGGCAAGGCCAACCGGCTCTCCACGATGATCCGTTCGAATCTCGCGATGGCCATGCAGGGCCTGGCCGTCGTCCCGCTCTTCGCGGGCTGGGACGTGGACCGCGAGCGGGGCCGTATCTTCTCGTACGACGTGACGGGCGGGCGCTCCGAGGAGCTGGGCTACGCGTCCACCGGGTCGGGCTCGATCTTCGCCCGTGGCGCGATGAAGAAGCTCTACCACGAGGAGCTGACGGAGCAGCAGGCCACCACCCTGGTCATCCAGGCGCTGTACGACGCGGCGGACGACGACTCGGCGACCGGTGGCCCGGATGTGGCCCGCAGGATCTATCCGATCGTCACCGTCATCACCGAGGACGGCTTCCGCCGGCTGACCGACGACGAGTCCTCCGAGATCGCCCGCGCGATCCTTGAGCGCCGGCTGACCCAGCCCGACGGTCCGCGCGCCGCGCTGCTCTGATGAACCAGAACCTGCCACCGACAGAAAGGGACGGATAGCCGGTGTCGACGCCGTTCTATGTCTCACCCCAGCAGGCCATGGCCGACCGGGCGGAATACGCCCGCAAGGGCATCGCCCGCGGTCGCAGCCTGGTCGTGCTCCAGTACGCCGACGGCATCGTCTTCGTCGGCGAGAACCCGTCCCGCGCGCTGCACAAGTTCAGCGAGATCTACGACCGGATCGGCTTCGCCGCCGCCGGCAAGTACAACGAGTACGAGAATCTCCGCATCGGCGGCGTCCGCTACGCCGATCTGCGCGGATACACCTACGACCGTGACGATGTGACGGCCCGTGGGCTGGCCAACGTCTACGCCCAGACGCTCGGGACCATCTTCTCCAGCGCCGCCGAGAAGCCGTACGAGGTGGAGCTGGTCGTCGCCGAGGTGGGCGCCACGGCGGACGGTGACCAGATCTACCGGCTGCCGCACGACGGTTCGATCGTGGACGAGCACGGCTCGGTCGCGGTGGGCGGCAGCTCGGAGCAGATCAGCACCTATCTCGACCAGCGTCACCGGGACGGGATGTCGCTGGCCGAGGCGCTGAAGCTGGCGGTCCAGGCGCTGTCCCGGGACACCAACGGCGGCGAGCGGGAGATCCCCGCGGAGCGGCTCGAAGTGGCCGTGCTGGACCGTACGCGACCGCAGCAGCGGAAGTTCAAGCGGATCGTCGGCCGGCAGCTCGCCCGGCTGCTGGAGGCGGACGGCGCCGCCTCGACGCCGACGGACGCGCCTTCGGACACGGAGGAGCCGGACGGTACGGAGGGTACGGAGGGTACGGAGAGCGCTCCGAGCACGGAAGCGTAGCCGCGGCCGGTCCTCGGACCAACCGTGCCGATCGCGCCCCCGGTCCGCTCACGCGGGCGCCGGGGGCGCTGTCGATTCGCGGACGACGAGGGAGACCGGCAGGTCACCGGTCTCCGGGCGGCGGCCGTCCAGGACGGTGAGCAGCGCCGTCATACCGCGCTCGCCGACCTGTTCGGCGGGCAGCCGTACGGTGGTCAGCTCCGGTTCGAGCGCCGTCGCCAGCGTCAGATCGTCGAAGCCGGTGACGGAGATGTCCTCCGGGACGCGCAGCCCGAGGCGGCGTACGGCCTTGCAGGCGCCCGCCGCGAGGATGTCGTCGTCGCAGATCAGCGCGGTGGGGCGGGGGCCCGGCGCGGCCAGGGCGTGCTCCACCGCCTGGCGCGCGGCACCGGTGTCCAGGAGCGCGGAGGCGGTCCTCACGGTCGCGCCGGGCACCCCCCGTACCGTCTCGGCGAGCGCGCGGGCCCGTACGTCGAAGGTCCAGGAGGCGACGGCGGAGGCAAGGTGGAGCAGCCGCCGGTGGCCGAGGCCCAGCAGATGCTCCGTCACCTGCCGCATGCCGTCGGCGATGTCGAGATTCACCCGGGCGGCGGCGCCGGGCGCCGCGGGGTCGCTGTCGAGCATGACGAGCGGCAGATCCGTGCCGTCCGCGCCGCTGATCGCGTCGAGGGCGTCCGTCGCCATGGAGGAGGCGATCACCCCGTCGAGCGCGGTCCGTGCCGAGGCGAACGGATCCCTGGCGGGTCCGGTGCCGGCGGGGGAGGGGTAGAGGACCACGCCGAAGCCGTGCGCTGCGGCGACCTCGGCCGCGCCCGTGTAGACGCGGGCGAAGAACTCGTTGGTGAGGGCGGGGACGACCAGCAGCGCCGTCCGGGTGGTGCCGAGCCGGAGGCTGCGGGCGGCGAGGTTGGGGCGGTAGCCGAGGGCGTGTGCCGCGTCCCGCACCAGGCCGGCGGTCCGTTCGGAGACCCGGCCCGGCCACTTGCCGCCGAGGACGAGGGAGACCGTCGCCTGGGACACCCCCACCGCGCGGGCGACGTCCCTGCTGGTGGGCCGGGCGGGCTGCTCTGTCATGGCTGGCGTGCTCCGTCGTGCGGCGGGAATCGCGGTGGACCCGGGAACTGGGCTCATGGTACGTATGACCCTGACGTTATACGTAAAACCTCGCCCGGTGCCGAACCGCCGGGAGAACGACGGAGAGGGCGGGACATGGCCGCGCGACCCACCGGGTACGCAGACATCCTCAAGGCGCCGTACGCCGCGCGCCTGCTGACCGGCACGCTCGTGGGGCGGCTGCCGAGCGCCACGGCCCCGATCGCGATCGTCCTGTTCGTCCGGGCGGGCGGCGGCAGCTACAGCCTGGCCGGGGCGCTGGCGGCGGTCTACGGCATCGCCACGGCGGTCGGCCAGCCACTGCTCGGCCGGGCCGTGGACCTCTACGGCCAGCCCCGGGTGCAGCTGCCCGCCGCCGTGGTCTCCGCCCTGGGGATGGTGCTGCTCGTCCTCGCCGGCGCGGACTCCCCGGCACTCGCCTACCCGGCCGTCGCCGTCGCCGGGGTGTTCACCCCGCCGCTGGAGGGCGGGCTGCGGGCGCTGTGGCCCAGCGTCCTCGGCGGTGAGGAGCGGGTGCACCGGGCGTACGCCATGGACGCCGTGGCGCAGGAGGTCATGTTCACGGTCGGCCCGCTGCTGGTCACCCTGCTGGTCTCGCTCCGCTCCCCGGCCGCCGCGCTGCTCGTCATCAACGCCATAGGCGTGCTCGGCGCGCTCTCCGTCGTCCTGTCCCGGCCGTCCCGGCAGTGGCGCTCGGCGCCCCGCGAGGCGCACTGGCTGGGCGCCCTGCGCTCGCCCGGACTGCTCGTACTGCTCGGCGCGTTCCTCTTCATCGGGGTGGCCCTCGGCTCGATCACCGTGGCGGGCCTCGCGTACGCCGACGACCGGGGCCGCGAGGCGGTGTACGGCTGGCTGATGGCGGCCCTCGGGCTCGGCGCGCTGGTCGGCGGGCTGGGGTACGGGGCCAGGCAGTGGGCCGGTGCGCCCGAACGGCGGCTGCGGGCCATCGTCGCGCTCCTCGCGCTCTGCTACCTGCCGCTGATGATCGCCCCGGGCATCCTCGCGATGAACGGGCTGTTCGCGCTCGCCGGAGTCTTCCTGGCGCCCGCCATCGCCTGCGCGTTCATCGTGGTCGACCGGCACGCCCCGCGCGGCACCGTCACCGAGGCGTTCTCCTGGCTCGTGACGACCTTCGGCGTCGGCACGGCGCTCGGCACGGCCGTCGCGGGACCCGCCGTGGAGCTGGGCGGTACGGTGGCGGGCTTCGCCGTCGCCGGGGGCGGCGGGGCCGCCGCGCTGCTGGTCCTGCTGGCCACTCAGCGGGTCCTCGTGGCTCCCGCGGGACCGGCCGATGCCACCATCCGGACGGAAAATGATCCAAGCGGTGCGGCCCAACCCGGTTTCAGCTCCGGTCATCAGGCGTAATGTTCAGACATGGACCGCCGCATTTTCGGGCTGGAGAACGAGTACGGCGTCACGTGCACGTTCAGGGGACAGCGCCGACTGTCACCTGACGAAGTGGCGCGCTACCTCTTCCGCCGTGTTGTGTCATGGGGCCGCAGCAGCAATGTCTTCCTGCGGAACGGCGCCCGCCTCTACCTCGACGTGGGTTCGCATCCGGAATACGCGACTCCCGAATGCGACAACGTGACCGAACTGGTCACGCACGACAAAGCGGGCGAGCGCATTCTCGAAGGATTGCTCGTCGACGCCGAACGCCGCCTGCACGAGGAGGGAATCGCGGGCGACGTCTATCTCTTCAAGAACAACACCGACTCGGCGGGAAACTCCTACGGCTGCCACGAGAACTACCTCGTCGCCCGCCACGGGGAGTTCTCCCGGCTCGCGGACATTCTCATCCCCTTCCTCGTCACCCGGCAGCTCATCTGCGGCGCGGGCAAGGTGCTCCAGACCCCGCGCGGAGCCGTCTTCTGCGCCAGCCAGCGCGCCGAGCACATCTGGGAGGGGGTCAGCTCCGCCACCACCCGCTCCCGTCCGATCATCAACACCCGGGACGAGCCGCACGCCGACGCGGAGCGCTACCGGCGGCTCCATGTCATCGTCGGCGACTCGAACATGTCCGAGACGACCATGCTGCTCAAGGTCGGCGCCACCGATCTCGTGCTGCGCATGATCGAGGCGGGCACGGTGATGCGCGATCTGACCCTGGAGAACCCCATCCGGGCGATCCGCGAGGTCAGCCACGATCTCACCGGACAGCGCAAGGTGCGCCTGGCGAGCGGCCGGGAGGCCTCCGCCCTGGAGATCCAGCGCGAGTACTACGAGAAGGCCGTGGATTTCGTGGAGCGCCGCGGAATCCGTACCGGCACGGTCGAACAGGTCCTGGAGCTGTGGGGCCGCACGCTCGACGCGATCGAGGCGGAGGATCTCGACCGTATCTCCACCGAGATCGACTGGGTCATGAAATACCGGCTCATCGAGCGGTACCGGGCCAAGCACAATCTGACCATGTCGCATCCGAGGGTCGCTCAGATAGACCTCGCCTACCACGACATTCACCGCCGTCGTGGTCTCTACTACCTGCTGGAGAAGCGCGGCCAGGCCGCGCGGATCTGCAATGACATGAAGATCTTCGAGGGTAAATCGGTGCCCCCGCAGACCACCAGGGCGCGGCTGCGCGGCGATTTCATCCGCCGTGCCCAGGAACAGCGCAGGGACTTCACGGTCGACTGGGTGCATCTGAAGCTCAATGACCAGGCGCAGCGCACGGTGCTCTGCAAAGACCCGTTCCGTTCTGTGGACGAACGGGTGGAAAAGCTCATCGCCGGTATGTGAGCCGGAGCCGACTCCGTCGGCGTAATGCGTGTCACGGGCCCCGTACATATCGCGTACGGGGCCCGTGGCACGCCCTAGAGTGGGCGCCTACCGTGCCGTCTGAGATCTGAGGAACACGTGCGCCGACTTGCCGGCCTCATCATCGTCCCCGCGCTGCTGCTGACCGCGGCCTGCGGTGGCGACGGAGGCTCCGACTCCACCACCCCGTCCAAGAACGGTCTCCCCGCGATCAGCGAGGGTGCCAAGTTCGGACAGAAGCCGACCCTGGACAAGGGGGAGGGCACACCGCCGAAGGCGCTGAAGGTTGATGTCCTGAGCCAGGGTGACGGCGCGAAGGTCGTCAAGGGCGACGCCATCCAGGTCAACTACCTCGGGCAGAGCTGGGATTCCGACAAGCCGTTCGACAACAGCTTCGACCGTAAGCAGCCGCTCGATCTGACGGTCGGTGCCGGCATGGTCATCAAGGGCTGGGACCAGGGTCTCGAGGGCCAGAAGGTCGGCAGCCGGGTCGAGCTGGGGATCCCGCCGGACCTCGGGTACGGCGCCCAGGGGCAGGGCGACATCAAGCCCAATGCCACGCTGGTCTTCGTCGTGGACATTCTGAAGGCGACCCAGGTGCCGAAGTCCGCCGCCGGCTCCGCGGTGCCGCAGGACGACAAGGCGCTGCCGGTGGTGGGGACGAACGACGACGGCAAGGAGCCGACGGTCACGATCCCGAAGGGCGACCCGCCGAAGAAGCTGGTCTCGAACTATGTGCTGGAGAGCAAGGGCGAGGTCGTCAAGGACTCGGACACCGTCGTGCTGAACTACGCGGCGTACCTCTGGAAGGGCGCCAAGCAGTTCGACTCCACGTACAAGACGGGCCGTACGACGACGTTCCCGCTGCCGCAGCTCACGCTCAAGGGCCTCAAGTCGGGCATCGTCGGCAAGAAGCTGGGCAGCAGGATTCTGGTCGTGATCCCGCCGGACCAGGCCTTCGGTGACCAGGAGCAGCAGGGCATCCCGAAGAACTCCACGCTGGTGTTCGCCGTGGACATCCTGGCGAAGGTGTAACACTGTCCCGGTTGTCCGTTCATCATTCAGAGGGAGCAGTTCAGTGAGCATCGAGAAGCCCGAGGTCGACTTCCCGGGTGGCGAGCCGCCGGCCGATCTCCAGATCCGTGACATCTGGGAGGGCGACGGCGCGGAGGCCAAGGCCGGCGCCAACGTCAAGGTGCACTACGTGGGTGTGGCCTTCTCCAGCGGCGAGGAGTTCGACTCCTCCTGGAACCGCGGCGCCCCGCTGCCGTTCAGGCTCGGCGCCGGTCAGGTCATCCCGGGCTGGGACCAGGGCGTGCAGGGCATGAAGGTCGGCGGCCGGCGTGAGCTGATCATCCCCGCGCACCTCGCGTACGGGGAGCGCGGCCAGGGCCCCATCGCGCCCAATGAGACGCTGATCTTCGTCTGCGACCTCGTCTCCGTCTGATCCGTACCGGAGACACGAGGGTCCATGCCGTCCGGCATGGACCCTCGGCTTTTGCCGCGAGACCCGGGGACGGTACGGTCAGCGGGCGGAGCTCCACGATCAAAGGGGTGCGAGACGTCGATGGCCATTGCCAAGGCCGAGCGACTGATGAATCTGGCGCTGTGTCTCCTCGGGACCAGACGCCCGCTCAGCAAACGTGAGTTGCGCGGCTCCATCGAGGCGTATCTCGAAGCCGGCAACGACGACTCGTTCAACCGCATGTTCGAACGAGACAAGGACGATCTGCGCGAACTCGGCCTGGTCATCGAGACGGTGGAGAGCCTCGACGGCGATGTCGGCTATCTGGCCCGGCGCGACAGCAACCGGCTCCCGCCCATCACCCTCGACGCCGAGGAGGCCGCCGCGCTGGGGCTGGCCGCCAAGGTGTGGCAGCAGGCCCGGCTCGCGGGCGCGGCGAGCGGCGCGCTGCAGAAGCTGCGCGCCGCCGGGATGCCGGAGGCACAGGACGCGTACGAGGCGCACCACGGCGCCCTCGAACCGCGGATCCCCGTCCACGAGGCCGCCTTCGAACCGCTGATGCTGGCCTGCCGCGACCGCCGGCCCGTGGTCTTCGACTACCGCAAGGCCAACTCCGCCAGCCCCGAGCAGCGCCAGGTGGAACCGTGGACGCTGGAGTGCTGGCGCGGCCACTGGTATCTGGCCGGCTGGGACCGCGACCGGGGCGCCGAACGCGTCTTCCGGCTCTCCCGCATCACCGGCCGGGTCCGCTCGCGCACCGGGGCCTTCGGCGCGCCCGTACCGGACGTGGTCACCGTCCGGGAGACCGTGGAGAGCTGGGCGGGCGAGACGGCGACCCGCTCGGCGCTGATCAGGCTGCGTACCGGCTGCGGCTATCCGCTGCGTGCCAGGGCCGTGTCGTCGCGCGAACTGGGCGACGGCTGGGACGAGCTGGAGATCCCGTACGGTCACGGCCTCGACGCCTGGCTGGTGGAGTTCGGCCCTGACGTGCTCGTGCTGGAGCCCGCGGATCTGCGGGCCGATGTCCTGGAGCGGCTGCGCGCCGTGGCCCGGGGCTGAGGGGGAGTCGCAAGACCATGGCAGCCAACGCCATCGACCAGACCCGGCGGATGCTCTCGCTGGTCACCTATCTGCGCGAGCGCCCCGGGGCGCACGTCAGCGATGTGGCCCGCGCCTTCGGGATCACCGAGGACGAGCTGATCTCCGACCTCGACGTGCTGCCCATGTGCGGGACCAGCTTCCGGGGCGGCGATCTGCTCGACATCGACACGGACGGCGACCGCATCTGGTGGCACAACCCGGACGATGTCGCCGAGCCGCTGCGGCTCGCCGCCGACGAGGCGACGGCGCTGCTGGTCGCCGCGCGCGCCGTGGCGACCCTGCCGGGGCTGCGCGAGGGGGACCGCGAGGCGCTGCTGCGGGCCACCGCCAAGCTGGAGACCGCGGCGGGCGAGGCGGCGGGCGCCAGCTCCCGGCTCTCGGTGATCTTCGAGTCGGAGGGCGGCGTCTTCGCCGAGGTCGACCGGGCCATCTCCGAGCGGCGCAGGCTGTGGCTGCGCTACTACTCGCCGGCGCGGGACGAGCTGACCGAGCGCGAGGTCGACCCCATCCGGCTGTTCGCCGTCGGCCACACCTATATGGAGGCCTGGTGCCGGCTCTCCGAGGCGCGCCGGACCTTCCGGCTCGACCGGGTGGCCGAGATCAAGCTGCTGGACGCCCCGGCCGCACCCCCGGAGCTGGAGCTGCGGGATCTGTCCGAGGGGCTGGTGCAGCCGTCGGCGGAGGACCCCGAGGTGGTCGTCGAGGTGGGCCCCGGGGGCCGGTGGGTGGCCGAGTACTACCCGCACGACTCCGCCGAGGAGCTGCCCGGCGGCGGGCTGCGGATCACCCTGCGCACCCCCGAGCCGGCCTCGTTGCGCCGGCTCGCGCTGCGGCTGGGCGGCGACGGCCGGATCGTCTCGCCGCCGGACCTCGCGGCGAGCGCGCGGCGGGCCGCGGCCGAAGCGCTGGCGGCGTACGGAGTCTGAGGCCGGAAGCGGCCGGTGGCGCCGGGTGGACTGCCGGTGGCGGCCGGTTCCGGCCGTGTGTCACGGATCCTGAGCGAAGAAGCACGAGCGACGATGCACAAGCGACGATGCACAGAGGAGAACCAGGAAAATGTCGGCGACGTCAGGACTGCCGGGGCTCTCGGCGGTGGTCCCGGTCCTCTTCAAGGCCGCCTGCCCCGAGTGCCGCGCGGCCTTCGAACTGTCCGCCGGCGCGCTGCGCCTCGCGATAGGGGCCAGCCGCAGCACCACCTTCTACTCCTTCACCTGCCCCGAGTGCCAGTCCTCGGTCCGCAAGCCCGCGGGTGAACGCATCGTCGAACTCCTCACCGGGGGCGGCGTGCGGACGCTGCGGCTCCACTCCACTCTGTAAGGACCGGTCTTCCGCTCATGTTCTGGCCCATGCTCGCCATCGCCCTCGGATTCTGCGGGATCGCCGTGCTCGGTGTGCTGGCGGTCCGTGTCTTCCTCGAAGCCCAGCGGCTCGGCCGGCAGGTCGCCGCCACCACCGAAGAGATCCACCGGGCGGCCGAGGAACTGGAGCGCTCGGCGACCCGGCTGGCCGCCACCGGCGACGCCCTCCGATAACTTTCGGGCAGGTCCGCCCTCTGCTGCGGGGGCCCGTACGCGGGGTACGCTGCGGAGCGGAGTCCGGAAATCCGGTGGTCCGTGCCGAGAAGGGACGTACGCAAGGGCATTGCCCCACGTTCACCCCCGCGGGTTACGATCGCCGGAGCACCACCTACCGGACACACAGGTCCGGCGGTTACGGTGACGGTGTCTTCCCCATCCAGCCGCCTCCAGTGAGAAGGAATCTCCATGATCGGCAACCTCAAGCCCCTAGAGCTTCTCCTGATCGTCGGCATTGTCTTTCTCTTGTTCGGTGCCAAGAAGCTTCCCGACATGGCGCGTTCGCTCGGCAAGTCGGCCCGCATTCTCAAGAGCGAGGCCAAGGCGATGAAGAAGGACGACGAGGCCGCCGCGGCCCCCGCCGCCGAGCAGCCCGCGGACGCCGCCGCCCAGCCCCAGGCCGCCGCGCGCACCATCCAGGCCGCGCCCGGCGACGTCACCAGCGCTCGTCCGGTCACCGAGCCGAACCGCACCGCGCAGAGCTGACGCGTACACGACTGACCGGTCGGACGCTTTCCGGAACGAGACGAGGGACGCGGGTTGCGCAAGTCTGCCCCGAAGCAGGAGAGAGACACCGAGGGGCGCATGCCCCTCACGGAGCACCTGCGTGAGCTGCGGAACCGTCTGCTGAAGGCGGTTCTGGCCATTCTCGTGGCGGTCATCATCGCCATGTTCTTCCAGGCCCGGATCTTCAAGTTCCTGATGGAGCCGATCCTCTCCTCGGTCGGCTGCACCAACGGCGCCACGACCATGGTCAACGGCAAGCCGTGCGCCGACATGGTCACCAGCGGACTGATGTCGCCGTTCACCATCGCGCTGAAGGTGTCGCTGATGGCGGGGTTCCTGGCCGCCACCCCGGTCTGGCTCTACCAGCTGTGGGCGTTTGTCGCGCCCGGGCTGCACAGCAAGGAGAAGCGCTACTCGCTCGGCTTCGTGGCGCTCGGCGTCCCGCTGTTCCTGGGCGGCGCGACCCTCGCGTACACGATCCTGCCGGAGACGGCGTCGATCATGCTGAGCTTCACCCCCGAGGACGCCAAGAACCTGCTGCCGCTCGATGACTACCTCGACCTCATCACGCGCATGGTCATCGTCTTCGGGCTCGCCTTCGAGCTGCCGCTGCTGCTGATCCTGCTCAATATGACCCGGGTGCTCAGCGGCAAGCGGATGCTCGGCTGGTGGCGCGGCATGGTTGTCGGCCTGACGATCTTCGCCGCGATCGCCACCCCCGGCGGCGACCCCATCTCCATGCTGGTGCTCGCCCTCCCGCTGGCCGTCCTGTACTTCCTGGCGTGCGGCTTCTCGCTGATCAACGACCGGCGGCGGAACCTCGGCAACCCGGACCGCGACCTCGACGACGACGAGGCCTCCGAGCTGGACCTGACCCCCGAGCCCATCAACGGGACCGCGACCGTCGCCGCCTCGGGCCGCCCCGAGCTGCCCGCCCAGTCCGACGGCGGCCGCACGGACCGGCTGAACGGCTACGACGACGTCACCTGATCCGTACGCGCTCGACGCGCTCGATGCCGCGGGGCCCGCCGGAACGAACCGGCGGGCCCCGCGGCGTCTGTCGCCGTGCCGACCGTGGCCCAAGCACTATTAAAGATCGGGCTGACTGTCAGAGGTGGCGGGTAGGCTCGAACGCAAGATGACAGAGGACCTCTCACCAGCCGAGCGCTACGCCGCTGCCCGGATCCGCGCCGCCGATCAGGCCACGGCTCTCGCACCGTTCCGCGAGATGTACGACTTCGGTCTCGACCCGTTCCAGATCGAGGCGTGCCGGGCGCTGGAGTCGGGGAAGGGCGTGCTCGTCGCGGCGCCCACCGGCTCCGGCAAGACGATCGTCGGCGAATTCGCCGTGCACCTGGCCC
Source organism: Streptomyces sp. NPDC093109 (assembly GCF_040701725.1). NCBI lineage: Bacteria > Bacillati > Actinomycetota > Actinomycetes > Kitasatosporales > Streptomycetaceae > Streptomyces > Streptomyces sp. NPDC093109. The sequence goes on along the minus strand of NZ_JBFBEZ010000003.1, from coordinate 236,409 downwards.
TCGCCGAGGGCCGCAAGTGCTTCTACACGACCCCCATCAAGGCGCTCTCCAACCAGAAGTACACCGACCTCGCCAAGCGCTACGGCGCCGACAAGGTCGGCCTGCTCACCGGGGACAACAGCGTCAACGCGGACGCGCCGGTGGTCGTGATGACCACCGAAGTCCTCCGCAACATGCTCTACGCCTCCTCGCAGTCGCTGCTGGGGCTCGGCTATGTGGTGATGGACGAGGTCCACTACCTCTCCGACCGCTTCCGGGGCGCCGTCTGGGAAGAGGTGATCATCCACCTCCCCGAGTCGGTCACCCTTGTCTCCCTCTCCGCGACCGTCTCCAACGCCGAGGAGTTCGGCGACTGGCTCGACACCGTCCGCGGCGACACCGAAGTGATCGTCTCCGAACACCGGCCGGTACCGCTCTGGCAGCATGTGATGGCCGGCCGCCGGATGTACGACCTCTTCGAGGAGGAGACCGACCACGGCGGACGGGGCATCGCCAAGCGGGAGGTCAGCCCGGACCTCGTCCGGCTGGCCCGGATGGAGAACCAGCGCACGTACAACCCGCGCGAGCGGCGCCGCGGCAAGATGGTCCGCGAGGCGGACCGGGAGCGCGAGCGGCGCCAGCGCGGCCGGATCTGGACCCCCTCCCGGCCCGAGGTCATCGAACGCCTCGACGCCGAGGGGCTGCTGCCCGCGATCACGTTCATCTTCAGCCGCGCCGGCTGCGAGGCCGCCGTACAGCAGTGCCTCTTCGCCGGACTGCGGCTCAACAGCGACGCGGCGCGCCAGCGGGTCCGCGAGATCGTCGAGGAGCGCACGGCCGCCATCCCCGGCGAGGACCTGCACGTCCTCGGCTACTACGAATGGCTGGAGGGCCTGGAGCGGGGCATCGCCGCGCACCACGCCGGGATGCTGCCGACGTTCAAGGAGGTCGTCGAGGAGCTGTTCGTCCGCGGGCTGGTCAAGGCGGTCTTCGCCACCGAGACACTCGCCCTCGGCATCAACATGCCGGCCCGGTCCGTGGTGCTGGAGAAGCTCGTCAAGTGGAACGGCGAGACCCACGCCGACATCACCCCCGGCGAGTACACCCAGCTCACCGGGCGCGCCGGACGCCGGGGCATCGACGTCGAGGGCCACGCCGTGGTCCTCTGGCAGCGCGGCATGGACCCGGGCGCGCTGGCCGGACTCGCCGGGACCCGGACGTACCCGCTGCGCTCCAGCTTCCGGCCCTCGTACAACATGGCCGTGAACCTGACACAGCAGTTCGGCCGGCACCGCTCGCGGGAGCTGCTGGAGACCTCGTTCGCCCAGTTCCAGGCCGACCGGTCGGTCGTCGGGATCTCCCGGCAGGTCCAGCGGAACGAGGAGGGCCTCGACGGCTACCGCGAGGGCATGACCTGCCACCTCGGGAACTTCGAGGAGTACGCGCGGCTGCGCCGCGACCTCAAGGACCGCGAGACGGACCTGGCCAAGCAGGGCGCGGCGCAGCGCCGGGCGGCGGCGGCCTCGTCGCTGGAGAAGCTCAAGCCCGGCGATGTCATCCACGTCCCCACGGGCAAGTTCGCCGGGCTCGCGCTCGTGCTCGAACCCGGGCTGCCGGCCGGGCGTGCCAACGGGCACCGCGGATTCGAGCACCAGGACGGGCCGCGCCCGCTCGTCCTGACCGCCGAACGGCAGGTCAAGCGGCTGGCGTCGATGGACTTCCCGGTGCCGGTGGAGACGCTGGAGCGGATGCGGATCCCCAAGTCGTTCAACCCGCGCTCGCCCCAGTCCCGCCGCGATCTGGCGTCCGCGCTGCGCAGCAAGGCCGGCCACATCGTGCCCGAGCGGCACCGCAAGGAACGCGCGACGGCGGCCGACGACCGGGAGATCGCCCGGCTCCGCACCGAGCTGCGCGCCCACCCCTGCCACGGCTGCGACGAGCGGGAGGACCACGCGCGCTGGGCCGAGCGCTACCACCGCCTCCAGCGGGACACCCGCCAGCTGGAGCGCCGGATCGAGGGCCGGACGAACACCATCGCCCGCACCTTCGACCGGATCGTGGCGCTCCTCACCGAGCTGGACTATCTGCGCGGCGACGAGGTCACCCAGCACGGCAAGCGGCTGGCCAGGCTCTACGGCGAGCTGGACCTGCTGGCCAGCGAGTGTCTGCGCGACGGCGTCTGGGAGGGGCTGTCCCCTGCCGAGCTGGCCGCCTGCGCGTCGGCGCTGGTGTACGAGGCGCGCCAGGCCGACGACGCGGTCGCGCCGAAGGTGCCCTCGGGCGCGGCGAAGGAGGCGCTGGGGGAGATGATCCGGATCTGGGGCCGGCTCGACGCCCTGGAGGAGGACCTCAAGATCAGCCAGACCGAGGGGGTCGGCCAGCGCGAGCCCGATGTCGGGTTCGCCTGGGCGGTCCACATGTGGGCCTCGGGCAAGGGGCTCGACGAGGTGCTGCGCGAGGCGGAGATGCCGGCCGGCGACTTCGTGCGCTGGTGCAAGCAGGTCATCGATGTGCTCGGGCAGATCGCGGCGGCGGCCCCCCGGGAGAACAGCACGGTCGCGAAGAACGCGCGGAAGGCCGTCGACGCGGTGCTGCGCGGGGTGGTGGCGTACAGCTCGGTCGGCTGAGCGGTCGCAGCACGGCCGACGACAGGGCCGGGCCCCCGCCGGAAACTCTCCTTCCGGCGGGGGCCCGCTTCTCTGGCCGTGGTGGTCAGCCGTCGTGGTGCTCAGCCGGCCAGGTACCCGCGCCAGCCGCCGTACTCGGTGATGTCCTTCGCGTGCGTGAGCGCGGAGGGCTCGCAGAGGAAGCCCGCGACGGCGGTCCCGTCGGCCAGCTCCACCCGCCCGATCGCCATGGGCCGGGGGCGCGCGGCGGTGAGCGCGCCGAGGCCCGCCGGGGGCAGCTCCCAGACCTCGGCCTCGATCGCCGCTCCCTCCGTGGCCCCCCGTGGATCCACGTGGACCAGGCCCGGCTTCGGCGGGGTGGTGTCCAGCGCGTACAGCCGGTAGACCGGCGCCGTCTCCGTCGTACGGACCAGCCGGGCGCCCAGGGCCAGGAGCTGCCCGCTGAGGGGCTGCCCGGTCAGATGCGCGCCGACGACGGCGAGCCGGACCGGCGGGGTGAGCAGCGCGGCGAGCGCGGCCAGCCGGTCGTCCGTACCGGCCCGGCCGATGAGCATCACACCGAAGGGCAGGCCCCGTACCTCCTCGCCGGGGACCGCGACCGCCGCCAGATCGAAGAGATTGGTCGAGTTGGTGAACCGGCCGAGCCGGGCGTTCGCCCCCAGCGGGTCGGCGGCCACCTCGGCGAGCGTGGGATGGCCCGGCGCGGTGGGCAGCAGCAGCGCGTCCGCGTCGCCGAGCCCGGCCATCGCCGCCGCGCGCAGGGCGTCGAGCCGCGCCAGATCGGCGTAGAGCCGGTGCGCCGGGATGTCGCGGGCGCGGCCGATGATCCCGGCGACCGTGGGATCGAGACCGGCGTCGTCCATGTGGGCGTCCACGAACTCACCCACCGCCGTGTAGCGCTCGGCGACGAACGCGCCCTCGTACAGCATCGGCGCCGCCTCGCTGAACGGCGTCAGATCGATCGGCACCAGCCGCGCTCCCGCCGCCGCGAGCCGGGCGGCGGCGGCCTCGTACGCCTCGGCCCAGCCCTCGTCCAGCTCACCGAGCTGCGCGAGGTCCGCCGGGACGGCGACGCGCCACGGGCCCGGCGTCCGGTGCGGGGCCGGCCTGCCCGGGGCGACGGAGATCAGCGTGAGCGCCTCGCTCGCCTCGGGGAGCGTACGGGCGAAGACGGTGACGCAGTCCAGGCTCGCGCAGGCGGGCACCACACCCTCGGTGGGGACGAGTCCGCGCGACGGCTTCAGCCCGACGATGCCGTTGAAGGCGGCGGGCACCCGGCCGGAGCCCGCCGTGTCCGTGCCCAGCGCGAGATCCACGATCCCCAGCGCCACGGCCACGGCGGAGCCGGAGCTGGAGCCGCCCGAGATCCGCTCGGGGTCACGGGAGCCCCGCACCGCGCCGTACGGCGAGCGGGTGCCGACCAGGCCGGTGGCGAACTGGTCGAGGTTCGTCACTCCCAGCACCAGCGCGCCCGCCGCCCGCAGCCGGGCCACGGCGGGGGCGTCGCGCTCCGGCTCGTACGCGTACGACGGGCAGCCTGCCGTGGTGGGCAGACCGGCGACATCGATATTGCCCTTGACCGCGACCAGCCGGCCGGCCAGCGGCAGCGGTCCGCCGGTCCCCGAGGGGGTGGCGTCCAGGGCGCGGGCCTCGGCCTCCACCTCGGACTGGGGCCGCAGGGTGATCCAGATCTCCGGGCGGTCCACCTCCGCGATGCGCCGGTAGGCGGCCCGGACCCGGTCGAGTGCGGAGAAAACATGCATGGGAACGCTCCTTACGCGGGGGACAGGACCAGCAGCGGAGTGCCCGCTTCCACCTGGGCGCCGGGCGACGTCAGAACCTCCGTCACCACACCGTCCGCCGGTGCGTGGACCCGTGATTCCATCTTCATCGCCTCCAGTGCGAGCAGCGGCTGACCCGCGCTCACCCGGTCACCGGCGGCGACGTTCAGCTGCCAGACCGACGCGGCGAACTCCGCCTCCAGCAGCCGTCCGCCCGGCGGGACCGTGATCTCCGCGCGCGGGACGGCGGCCACGGGCACCTCGTCGGTACGGTCGAACTCGCCCGCCGCCTCCCACGCGGTCCGCTCCGCCTCGAAGGCCGCCGACTGACCGGCCCGGAAGGACGCGATCGACGCGGCGTTCGCGGCGAGGAAGCGCTCGTGCTCCGCGAGCGAGAACGTGCCCTCCTCGATCCGGGGGACGAAGCGGCCCGCCGCCATGTCGGCGCGGAGCGTGAGGAGTTCGTCCGCGCCGACCGGATACCACTTGATCCGGTCGAAGAAACGCAGCAGCCACGGCTTGCCCTCCTGGAACGCCCCGCGCTGCTGCCAGCCCGACCACACCTGGGTCGTCCGGCCCACGAACTGGTAGCCGCCGGGCCCCTCCATGCCGTAGATGCAGAGATACGCGCCGCCGATCCCGACGGAGTTCTCGGCGGTCCAGGTACGGGCCGGGTTGTACTTGGTGGTGACCAGCCGGTGCCGGGGGTCCAGCGGGGTGGCGACCGGCGCGCCCAGATAGACGTCACCGAGCCCCAGCACGAGATATTCGGCGTCGAAGACCGTGCGGTAGACCTCGTCCGGCGACTCCAGGCCGTTGATCCGGCGGATGAACTCGATGTTCCACGGGCACCAGGGCGCGTCGTCCCGTACCCCCGCCATATAGCGGGCGATGGCCTCGCGGGTCGCCGGATCGTCCCAGGACAGCGGCAGATGGACGGTACGGGACGGGACCACCAGCTCATCGGTGGGCGGCAGTTCGCCCTCGATCCGGGTGAGCACCGCGAGCAGCGCGTCCTGGGACAGCGTGTCCGGGTCCAGCTGGATCTGGAGCGAGCGGATCCCGGGGGTGAGGTCCGTGATCCCGGGCAGCTCCTCCGCCGCCACCGCCTCGGCGAGGGCGTGGACCCGCATCCGCAGCGCCAGATCGAGCCGCATCTCGCCGTACTCGACCAGCACGTTGTCGTCGCCGCTGCGGCGGTACGTGACGGACGCGCCCCGGCCGAGAATGCCACCGTCGGTGATGTCCGGCCGGTCGGCGACGGGCTCGGTGGCGGGGGCCAGGCGCAGCGCGGCGGCCGTGTCCGGGGTGACGGGCACGAAGCGGACGGTGTCGCCGGGGCGCAGCTGGCCGAGCTTCCAGCGCTGACCGGTGACGATCGTCGCCGGGCAGACGAAGCCGCCGAGCGAGGGCCCGTCGGGGCCGAGGAGGACGGGCATGTCGCCGGTGTAGTCGACGGCGCCGACGGAGTACGGCGTGTCGTGGATGTTGGAGGGGTGGAGTCCGGCCTCGCCGCCGTCGCCGCGTGCCCAGCGCGGCTTGGGGCCGATCAGCCGGACGCCGGTGCGCGCCGAGTTGAAGTGGACCTTCCACTCGGCGGCGTAGAACGCCCGCATGTCGTCCTCGGTGAAGAACTCCGGCGCCGCGTGCGGGCCTTCGACCACCGCGATCCGCCAGGTGGTGGAGAAGGCGGGGCGCTCGGCGGCGGGTACGGAAGCGGTGGCCTCCGGCCGGGCGGGCGTTTCGCCGGCCGCGTGCCCGTGCAGGACGTCGCCGGTGCGCAGCGCGCGCCCGCCGTGGCCGCCGAACCGGCCGAGGGTGAAGGTGGCCGCGCTGCCCAGGAAGTCCGGCACGTCCAGCCCGCCGCCCGCGAACAGGACGTACGTCCGCAGCCCGAGCTCGGCGGGCGCGCCGACGGTGAGGGTCGCGCCGGCCGGGACCGTGACCGGCTCCCACTGCGCGACAGGTGTGCCGTCGACGGTGACCGGCGCGGGGGCGCCGGTGACACAGAGGGTGGTGGCGGTGGTGAAGCGGAGGGTGGGGCCCTGGAGGGTGCACTCCAGGCCCGGCGCGCCCTCGTCGTTGCCGAGCGCGCGGTTGCCGAGCCGGAACGAGAGGCTGTCCATCGGCCCCGACGGCGGCACGCCGACCTGCCAGTAGCCGGTGCGGCCCGGCCAGTCCTGCACGGTGGTGAGGGTGCCGCCCGCGGTCACCTCGATGCGCGGTGTCGGATCGGTGACGGTCGCGAGGGTGGCCGTGGAGTGGGCGGCGGCGCTGACATCGGGGTGGCGCAGGGCGGCCCGTACGAGCCCGAGGTTGGTCTCGATGCCGTCGATACGGGTGGCGGCGAGCGCCCGGTCGAGCGCCGCGAGGGCCTCCGTACGGTCGGCGCCGTGGACGATGACCTTGGCCAGCATCGGGTCGTACGCCGTCGTGACCTCGGTGCCCGTCTCGATCCACGCGTCGACGCGGGCGTCGGACTCCGGCGGGAAGGAGACATGGGTGAGGAGTCCGGCGCCGGGTCGGTGGTCCCGGCCGGGGTCCTCCGCGTACACACGGGCCTCGACGGAGTGGCCGCGCGGCGCGGGCGGCTCCTGGACGACGGACCGCTCGCCCTGGGCGAGGCGCAGCATCCACTCGACGAGGTCGACTCCGTAGACGGCCTCGGTGACCGGGTGTTCCACCTGGAGACGGGTGTTGACCTCCAGGAAGTACGCCTCCTCGCGGGCCGCGTCGTAGACGAACTCGACCGTACCGGCGGACCGGTAGCCGACCGAGGCGCACAGCTCCCGCGCGTGGTCGGCGAGTTGACGGCGGACCCGGTCGGGCAGGCCGGGGGCCGGGGCCTCTTCGAGCACCTTCTGGTTGCGGCGCTGGAGCGAGCAGTCCCGGTCGCCGAAGGTGACGACGCGGCCCGCGCCGTCGCCGAAGACCTGGACCTCGACATGGCGGGCGTGTTCGACGAGGCGTTCGAGGAAGAGTCCGGCGGAGGAGAACGACGCCGCCGCGACCCGCCGTACCCCCTCCCAGGCGTCGGTGAGCCCGGCCGGGTCGTGCACGGCACGCATCCCGATGCCGCCCCCGCCGCCGGTCGCCTTCAGCATCACCGGGTAGCCGATCCGGTCGGCGGCGGCCAGCGCGGCGCCGAGATCCGGCAGCAGCCCGGTGCCGGGGGCCAGCGGGACGCCCGCGGCCTCGGCGGCGGCGCGCGCGGTGTGCTTGGCGCCGAACAGGTCGAGCTGACCGGGGGTCGGGCCGACGAAGGCGATCCCGGCGTCCTCGCAGCTCCGGGCGAAGTCCGCGTCCTCGGAGAGAAAACCGTAGCCGGGGTGGACGGCGCCCGCGCCGGTCCGCTCCGCGGCCTTCAGGATCAGCCCCGCGTCCAGGTAGGACTCCTTGGCGGGCGCGGGTCCCAGCCGTACCGCCTCGTCCGCGAGCCGTACGTGCGGGGCCGTGCGGTCGGCGTCGGAGAAGACCGCGACCGTACGGAGTCCGAGGCGGCGGGCGGTGCGGATGATCCGGACGGCTATCTCACCGCGGTTCGCGACGAGGAGCGTGTCGAAGGTGTCGACGCTGTCGGAGGTCATGGGGTGGTCCCGTCGTCGCTCGGCGGCGTTCCGTCGCTGATCGTCATCTCGACGGCCGTCGGGTCGAAGCCGTTGCAGGGGTTGTTGATCTGCGGGCAGTTGGAGACCAGCACCAGCACATCGGTCTCGGCGCGGAGCGTGACGCGCAGCCCCGGCGCGGAGATGCCGTCGACGATGCCGAGGGTGCCGTCCTTCTCGACGGGTACGTTCATGTACCAGTTGATGTTGGGGACGAGATCGCGCGGGCCGAGCCCGTGGCGCGCCCCCTCGCTCAGGAAGTTGTCCATGCAGGCATGCTGCGACCAGGTGTGATGGCCGTAGCGCAGGGTGTTGGACTCCTTGGAGCAGGCGCCGCCGAGGGTGTCGTGCCGGCCGCAGGTGTCCTCGGTGACGGTCATCAGCGGGGTGTGCTCGTTGGAGAGCAGGACGCTGCCGGTGGTGAGGAAGACATTGCCCTGGGCGCCGATGGTGTCGGGGGCGCTGTAGCGGACGGCGGTGTCGTGCGCGTCGTACACCAGGAAGTCCACGGCCTGGTTGCCGTGCAGATCGGTGAGGGTGAGGTGGTGCCCGGCGGGGACGACGGCGGACCAGGCGGCCCGGGCGGGAACGGCCGTGGTGCTCATCGGATGCCCTTCGAGGTGTGGTACTCGGCGGTGTTGAGGAAGGCGCGGCGGCCCTCGGGGGTGGCGTCCCACAGGGGATCGCCCGGCGCGGTGGGCCCCGCGGTCCAGGCCAGCACCTCCAGCGCGGTGCTGGTGTAGGCGGGCCGCGGATCGAGCGGATGCGGCACATTCGCGAGCAGTACGGTCAGGTCCTGCTCGGCGCGGAGCGTCACGGAGCCGCCGGGGCCGGCCGAGCCCGTGAACTCCAGCGCGCCGTCGTCCCGTACCACCACGCCCTGGAAGAAGGAGACGGACGGCGGCAGGTCGCGGGGTTCGAGGCCGTTCTTGAGCGCGGCGAGTTTCAGCAGCTCACGGCCGGCGGGGGAGGCGGAGTGCGGGGCGCCGGCGCCGTAGCGGGCGGTGTTGCCGGCCAGGGTGGAGGTGGCGCAGAGGGCGTCGTGGCGGCCGTCGGCGGTGTCGGTGACGAGGGTGGCGAGGACCCGGCCGTGGCTGGACAGCAGCAGTTGGCCGGCGCGGAGGTACGCGTTCCACTGCACCTTGACGGTGTCGGCGGTGTTGAGGCGCTCCCAGGGCCGGCCGGCCGCGAGGAGCAGCAGATGGGCGCAGGCGTCGCCGTGGCGGTCGGTGAGCCGGAGCTCGGTGCCGCGGGCCACCGTCCGGTGGGTGTAGCCGCCGCCGGCCACGGTCTCCGCCCAGACGAGATGGCCGGCCTCGCAGGGCGGATCCGGCCAGTCGGTGGCGGGCACCGTCGGCATGTTCTCGGCCGCGGTACCGGCCTGGGCACGGGCGTGGTCCCTGGCCCCGTAAGTCGTCGCTGTCGCCATGGCTCGGCCTCCGTTGGGTGGCGGTGTCCGGTACTCGCCTGGGTGGCGGTGTCCGGTACTCGCCGTCACTCGCGTGATTTCTGTCGCCCGACAGAAATTACGGAGAGGGTGCGTCGGATCCATTGCCCGGGTGTTGCGCGGGAGTTACCGGACACTCACGCGGAACCGCGGACGGGCACCGCGGGGGCGTGTGCGACGATCGGACCCATGGTGACCACGGGACGACGGGTCGGCCGGCCGCGCGCGGAGCAGCGGCCGGACAGCGGGCTGTCCGCGTCCGAGGAGCTGCTGCGCGCGGCGGCCGAACTCTTCACCACGCACGGGTACGCGGCGACGACCACCCGGGCCGTCGCCGAGCGCGCCGGGCTGCGGCAGGCCACGATGTACCACTACTTCGGCGGCAAGGAGGATCTCCTCGCCGCACTGCTGGAGTCGACCGTACGGCCCTCGCTGGAGCTGGCCCGCGAGCTGCTGGCCGATCAGGAGCGCTCCGCGGAGGCCAGGTTGTGGGAGCTGTGCCGCTCGGACGTCGAACTTCTCTGCGGCGGGCCGCACAACCTCGGCGGGCTGTATCTGCTCCCCGAGGTCCGGGTGGACCGCTTCGACGGCTTCCACCGGGTACGGGCCGAGCTGAAGGACGCGTACGGCGCGCTGCTGGCCGCGACCGCGGCGGGCGCGGCGCTGGAGAAGGACGAGGCCGCGCTCCGTACGGATCTGGTCTTCGGGCTGATCGAGGGCGTGATCCTGGTCCACCGCTCCGATCCGGCGCGGCCGGTGGCGGCGTTCGCGGCGGCGACGGCGGATGCGGCGCTGCGGATCGTGGGGGCGGAGCGGGGCGAGGGCTGAGGCGCGGGCAGGGGCGCGGGCGGAGACGAGGGCTGAGGCGCGGGCAGGGGCGCGGTCGGGCGGGCGTAGGCGCGCGCGACTGTCTCCGGTTGCCCCGTACGCCTTACCGCGAGCGGTTGTTCTCGGCCGCCTTCTCCCGGAGCCGTGAGGCGGCCGTGATGCCGAGCCAGCTCGCCCAGCCGATCGGCTGAAGGGCCCAGTAACTCGCGATCCGGTACAGCAGGGTGAGCGCGATCGCCTGGTCGGCGCGGAGACCGTAGAGCACGAGAAGCGTGGTCAGACTGGCCTCGACGACACCCAGTCCGCCCGGGGTGAGCCGCAGCGCTCCCGTCAGCTGAGTGAGGCAGTAGGCGACGAGGATGCCCCGCCACGGAATCCCGATGCCCAGCGCCCAGGCGCAGGCGAGGAGGCAGGCCGCGTCGAGGACCCAGTTCGCCAGCGCGAGCGCGAACGGCGTCAGCCACGGGAGCCGGCCCCGCCGCCGGGCCCGCACGTCCCGGGCGAGCCGCGACAGGCCGTCCTCGATGTGCCACATCCGGCGGGAGCGGACCCCGAGGCGCCGCCAGAGCCGCCACGCCCGCCGCCGTACCGGCGCCAACCGGGACAGGGCGACGGCTCCGGCCGCGAGTACGAGGAGAACGGCCGTCGGCCAGAGCACGGCGGAACGCAGACCCGCGGGCCCCGCCGAACCGCCCGTCAGCACCCCGGCCACCAGCAGCGAGAAGAGGGCGAGAGCCGACAGCAGACCCGATACGGCGAGGGCCGACCCGGCGAGCACGCCCGGCACGCCCCGCCGCCGCAGCTGCCCGAACAGCCACCCGGCGGCGAAGGCCGCACCGCCTGGCAGCGCGCCTGCCACGGCGTTGGCCGCCAGGACCATGCCCCCGAACAGGCCGAAACGCAAGCGCGCCCCGCCCATGCGCAGCAACCGCCACTGCAGCGCCGCCAGGCAGGTCAGGGACGCCGCCTCGCAGACGGCGACAGGGCCGAGCCGGGCCGGCCGGACGGCGGAGAGCAGACGGAGGGCCGAGGCCAGTTCGTCGCGCCGGCTCACGGCGACGGCGACGGCCGCGGCGATCACCACGGCGGAGAGGATCCACCACGGCCGGCGGCGCGCGCGCACGGGGGACGGCGGCGGCCCGGACTCCCGGCCGCCGGTGCCGTCCGTACCGTCGCTGCCCGCCCCGTCCGCCTCGTCCGCCCCGGGTGCCTCCCGCGCCTCCTCCGCCACGGACGTCACCGTACGACGCGGATACCGCCCATCACAGGCAAGCCACGGGCCCGGGATGTCCGCGTGGCTACCGCCGTGTCCGCAGCACCCGCCACAGGGCCCCGAGCCCCACGGTGACCAGCAGGAAGAGCACGGTGAACCACTGGAAGTACCAGTGGCCGCCCGCCGGGTCGTACACCGCCGCCCGGGGCCAGGCCAGATTGACGGCCATCGCCAGGCCGTACACGCAGGCCAGCGCGTTGACGGGCAGGCCCCAGCGGCCCAGGGAGAACAGCGGCCGACCGGCCTCGTCCGTCTCCTCCTCGCCCGCCCGCGCCGAGTACGTGCCGCGCAGCCTGCCGATCAGCATCGGGCCCGTGACCATGGCGTACGCGAGGTAGAGCATCGCGATGCAGGTCGTACCGATGGCCAGGAACGCCTCCGGGGACGCGAGGTTGAGCAGGCAGAGCGCCGCCGCGACCACGCCGACCACCAGCGCGGGCCCGGTCGGCATCCCCGTACGCGGCGAGACCTTCGCCAGCGGGCGCGCGGCGGGCAGCACCCCGTCCCGCGCCATCGAGAACAGCATGCGCGAGCCGGACGTCTGGATGGCGAGCGTCGCCACGGCGATGGCCAGCGCCACATCGGCGAGCAGCAGCCGGCCGACGCCGTCGCCGAGCGTGCTGGTCAGCACGTACGAGAGCCCGTCGGTGCCGAGCCTGCCGTCGGTGAGGCTCGGCGCGGCGAGGATGCCGCCGAGCAGCAGCAGCCCGCCGAGCACCCCGGCCGCCGTGAGGGCGAGCAGGATCGTACGGGGCGCGGTGCGGCGGGGGGAGCGGGTCTCCTCGCTCAGCTCGCCCGCGCTGTCGAAGCCGATCAGGACGTACGCGGCGGTGAACGAGCCCACGAGCAGCGCGCCGATGGCGCCGCCCTGGCCTCCGGTGTGGAGGGTGACGCCAGGACCGCGTTCGGCGTGCGTGAACAGCAGCACGACGATCAGGACCGCGCCGATGATCTCGGCGGTCACCCCGACCCGGTTGATGAGGGACATCACCCGGTTGTCGACGAGGTTCACCGCCGTCGTCAGCGCCAGCAGGATGACGGCGAGCACCGCCGCGTTGGCCGCGCCGCTCACGGAGGTCGGCGCCGGATCGCCGCCGACCAGCTGGAATCCGCTCCAGATGGCGGGCAGGACGACCTGGAGCGCGAGGGCGGCGGCGGCCACCACGACCATCTGGCCGATCACCATGATCCAGCCGGCGAACCAGCCGAAGGCGGGCGTCGACAGCCGGGTCGACCACTGGTAGATCGCGCCGGACAGCGGGTAACGGGCGGCCAGTTCGGCGAAGCAGGCGGCGACGAGCAGCTGTCCGACGAGCACGGCCGGCCAGGTCCAGAAGAAGGCCGCGCCGCCGAACGAGAAGCCGAAGGCGAAGAACTGGAAGACCGTCGTGAGGACGGATATGAAGGAGAAGCCCGCGGCGAAGGACGCGTACCGCCCCATGCTGCGGTGCAGTTCCTGCCGGTAGCCGAATCCGGCCAGGGCGACGGAATCGCCCTGGCCGGTCCCGTCCCCGCCGGGTTCGGTCGGTCCGTGCCGTACGTCCGTGGGTGCGGTGGCGGTCATGACAGCCCCTGTCTCCGATTCCTGTCGATTGACAGAAATTAAGGAGAGGCTGTTTCACCGGCATCACACGCCCGTGTCCGGACGGGGCACATTTCCTCACCGCGTCACATTTTGGGCATCAGGACGGTGTCGATGATGTAGACGGTCGCGTTGGCGGTGGGGACATTGCCGCAGACGACCTTCGCGGTGTCGTTGACGGTGTACGACTCGCCCGAGCCCTTGGTGCTGAGGGCGCTCTTCTCCAGGGTCGGGAAGGTGCCGTCCTCCAGCGCCTTCGGGGTCAGCTTCTCGCCCACGACGTGGTAGGTGAGGATCTTCGTCAGGGTCGCCTTGTCGGCCAGGACCTTGTCCAGGTCGGCCTTCGGGATCTTGGCGAAGGCCTCGTTGGTCGGCGCGAAGACCGTGATGTTCTCGGCGTTGTTGAGGGTGTCCACCAGACCGGCCTTCTTCACCGCGGTCACCAGGGTGGAGAGGTCGGGGTTGTTGGACGCGGCGGTCGCGACCGGGTCCTTCGACATGCCGTCGAAGGAGCCCGCGCCGGTCTGCGGTACCGAGGCGCAGGCCGTACCGAACGGCTTGTCGCCCGTGCCGGCCGCGTCGTCCGCCGAGCCGGTGTCCGTGCCGGTGGTCTCCTCGGCGGCGGCGCTCGACGAGTCGCCGCTGCTCTTGGTGTCCTTGCTGTCGCCGCCGCAGGCCGTGAGAGCGAGCGGCAGGACGACGACACCGAGGGCGGCGAGGGCGGTGCGCTGGAAGCGGGTGGCGTTCATGGCGTATCTCCTTGGGAAGGTGTGCGCGGAGCGTTCCGCGCGCTTATGTGGTGCTTTGTGGAGCTCGCTCGGGCAAGGCCGAGCTCCCTCGGGCAAGGCGGTGCCGAGGCGAGGGGGCGGTGTGACGTGGTGTTACGGAGGCGGCGACCGATGGTCGCGGGTCGCGTGACCGGCGATCAGCTCACCGCGACCACGACCGAGTGCCAGCCGGTGGCGCCGTTGGGCACGGTGCCGACCCGCTTGTCGGTCTGGGTGTAGCCGTCCTGGTCGGTGGCCCGGACCTCCAGGGTGTGGTTGCCGCTGGTGGCGGGCCATTCCCAGACCCACTGGCGCCAGGTGTCCGTGGTGTCCTGGGCCGCCAGCCGCGCGGTGTGCCACGGTCCGCCGTCGACCCGTACCTCGACCCGGGCGATCCCGCGGTGCTGCGCCCATGCCACCCCCGCGACCGGGACGGTGCCGGCCCTGGGGGAGGCGAACGGGCGCGGGGTGTCGATCCGAGACTCCGTCTTGATGGGAGCCCGCTGGGACCAGCTCCGCTTCACCCAGTACGCGTCGTAGTCGGCGAACGTGGTGAGTTCGAGGTCCTGGAGCCACTTGCAGGCCGAGACATAGCCGTACAGCCCCGGGACCACCATCCGTACCGGGAAGCCGTGGTCGAAGGGGAGCGGCTCCCCGTTCATCCCCAGCGCCAGCAGCGCGTCGCGGCCGTCCATGACCGTCTCGACCGGTGAGCCGATGGTCATTCCGTCGACCGAGCGGGCCAGGAGCTGGTCGGCGGGACCGCCCTTCGAGGGCGGCCTGACGCCCGCCTCGCGCAGCAGATCGGCCAGCCGGACGCCGATCCAGCGGGCGTTGCCCACGTACGGACCGCCGACCTCGTTGGACACGCAGGTCAGGGTGATGTCCCGCTCGATCAGCTCCCGGCGGAGCAGATCGTCGAAACTCAGCGTCAGCGGCCGGGCGACGCCCTTGCCGTGGATCCTCAGCCGCCAGGAGGTGGCATCGATCCTGGGCACGACGAGCGCCGTGTCCACCCGGTAGAAGTCCTTGTTGGACGTCGTGAAGGAGGACAGCCCGCGGACCTTGAGGTCCGCGCCCGCCGGCACCGGACGGGCCGGTGAGGCGGGCGTGGGCAGTACGGTCTTCGCGCGGGACGCGACGGCGCCGGCCGCCCCCGACGCGTTGAGCCGCTGCCCCAGGACACCCGCTCCGGCCGACGCCGCCACCGCCGTCGTCGCGGCGATGACGAAGCCGCGCCGGTCGAAGCCGCTCCCGCCGCCCGCGTCCGGGACGGTGGCTCCGTCCGTACCCGTGGCCGCCCGGTACGGACGGAGCGGGCGGAGTGTGAGCCTGGTGACCAGGAGATAAAGCACCGCCCCGGCCACCAGGGCGCCCACCACCGAGGGCACGGCGTCGAGGAGACCGCCGTCCGGACGGCTCACCGCCGCCACCGCCCCGATCGCGCCGAAGACCAGCACCGCCGCCGAGCCCACCAGTCGGTGCCGCAGCGCGACCACTCCGACCGCCATGGCGAAGAGCGCCAGGAGGGCCAGGATGCCGAGCTGGAGCACCAGCTTGTCGTTGGTGCCGAAGTTCCGTACGGCGAAGTCCTTCAGGGCGGGCGGGGTCAGGTCGATGACCGCTCCGCCGACCGCCGTGACGGGACTCGCTTCGGGCCGTACGGCCGCCGACACCAGCTCCGCGACCGCCAGCGCCGTGAACCCCGCGATCAGGCCGCTGAGCGCGGCCAGAGCACCGCGCACCAGGCGCGCCGTGGGGCCGCGCTGACTCTCCTCGGTTACCGGCACTTTCGGATCTTCGCTCACACCGGCCATTCGGTGCGGGATGCCAGGCGGATTGGTCGGGAACCCGAACGAATGAAAAAAAGTACTGCGCCGGGAAAGTCGCAGAAAGATCGCACCGCACACCAATCCCTCGCCCCCGCCGGCCCGAATGAACACCGTGAAGGGGGTGACGCCCCCGGGACTGGACGCGAGGGAGCGGTCATGAGCGGCGAACGTCCGCGTACGGCAGTGGTGGGCGGGGGAGTGGCGGGTCTGACCGCCGCGTATGTGCTCGGGCGGGCGCACGGGGTGACGCTGTACGAGGCCGGTGAACGGCTCGGCGGTCACGCGCACACCCACGACGTGCCCTCGGCCGACGGCCGGGTGCACCACGTCGACTCCGGCTTCATCGTGCACAACGGCCGGACCTATCCGCATCTGCTGCGGCTCTTCGGGGAACTGGGCGTCGCCACCCAGGAGTCGGAGATGAGCATGTCCGTACGGTGCGACGGCTGCGGCCTCGAATACGCGGGCGCGCGCGGCCTCGGCGGTCTCTTCGCCCGGCCGCGCAACGCGCTCAGCCCCCGCTATCTGCGGCTGCTCACCGAGGTGCCGGTCTTCCACCGGCGGGCCCGCGCGCTACTGGCGGAGGCGGAGGCGGAGAGTGGGGACGGCGGGGAGGGCGGGGAGGCCGGGCGTGGCGGATCCGGGCCGACGCTGGGGGAGTTCCTCGCCGCGGGCGGCTTCTCCCCGTACTTCGTCTCGCACTTCATGGCACCGGTCGTCTCGGCGGTCTGGTCCTGCGACGCCGGGACGGCGATGCGCTACCCCGCCCGCTATCTCTTCCGCTTCATGGCCCATCACGGACTGCTCTCGGTCAAGGGATCGCCGGTCTGGCGGACCGTCACCGGCGGCTCGCGCGCTTACGTCGAGCGCGTGGCCAAGCATGTGGACGCCGTCCGTACCGCCACTCCCGTACGGTCCGTCCGGCGCCACTCCGGCGGGGTCGAGATCGGCACCGAGGACGGCGCCGTCGCGCACTACGACTCCGTGGTCATCGCCGTCCACCCCGACCAGGCGCTACGGCTGCTCGCCGACCCCACGGACGACGAGCGGCGCGTCCTCGGCGCGTTCCGCTACTCCCGCAACCCCACCCAGCTCCACACCGACACCGGCGTGCTGCCGCGCGCCCGGCGCGCCCGCGCCTCCTGGAACTTCGCCATGCCGTCGTGCGACGCCGGCTCCGGCGGAGTCCGCGTCAGCTACGACATGAACCGGCTCCAGCGCCTCGACGCCCCCGAGACCTATGTCGTCACCCTCAACGGCGCCGACCGCGTGGACCAGGACCGGGTCCTCGCCCGCATGGTCTACGAACACCCCGTCTACACCCCCGAGTCCGTCGCCGCCCAGCGGCTGCTGCCCACGCTCGCCGGACCCGTCACCGCCTACGCGGGGGCGTACCACGGCTGGGGATTCCACGAGGACGGCTGCCGCTCGGGCGTCGACGCGGCGGCGGCGCTGGGGGTGACGTGGTGACCGGCCCGGCGACCGGCACCGCGACCGGCCCGGCGCACCGCACGGCCACCGTTCCGGCGCTCTACACCTGCCTGATCGGCCACGTCAGGACCACGCCCACCCGCTACACCCTGCGCCACCGCACCTACATGTGGCTGATCGACCCCGACCGGCCGCCCCGGCTGCCCCCGCCGCTGCGCCCGCTCGCCCGCTTCGACGCCCGCGACCACTTCGGCGGTACGCGCCCGACCATCCGTGCCGGGCTCGACGCGTTCCTCGCCACCCACGGGATCGATCCGACGGGCGGCCGGGTCACGATGCTCGCGCACGCCCGGGTGTTCGGACATGTCTTCAACCCGCTGACGCTGTACTGGTGCCACGGACCCGACGGCACGCCGCTGTGCGTGGTCGCCGAGGTCCACAACACCTACGGCGAGCGGCACTGCTATCTGCTGCGGCCCGGCGGCGACGGCACCGGACCGACCACGGTGGACAAGGAGTTCTACGTCTCGCCGTTCTTCCCGGTCGACGGCGCGTACACCATGCGGCTGCCGGAACCGGGCGCGCGCCTCGATCTGACGGTCCGTCTTGACCGGCCGCGGGGCGGTCCGTTCACCGCGACCGTACGGGGCGAACGCCGCCCCGCCACCGCCCGGAACCTGCTGCGCACGGCCCTGCGCCACCCCTGGTCCACCGCCGTTGTCTCCGCCGGCATCCGACTGCACGGGATCCGGCTCTTCCTGCGCCGGCTGCCCGTGCGTCCCCGTCCCCACCACAGCCCCCAGGAGGGTGTGAAGTGAGCCTGTTCCCGCCGCTGTCCCCGGTGTCCGCCAACCCGTTGCCCGCCACCGCCACCGCCGCCACCACCACCTGCTCCGTCGTCGTCGACGCGACGCTCTGGCCCGACGTGGCCCGGCAGCCCGCCGCCTCCTGGCTCCGGACCGCCGTCGCCGAACGGGTCGTACGGCAGGCGCTGGGGCGGCTGCCCCTGCGCGTACGGCTCTGCCACGGCGACGAAGCCCGCGGCGCCGGTGAGGTCCTCGGGCGTGGCGGCCCGCTGCTCGAAGTGCGCGACCCGAAGGCGTTCTTCCGCCGGATCGGCACGGACGGGCTCATCGGCTTCGGTGAGTCCTACATGGCAGGCGAGTGGGAGGCCCGCGACCTCGTCGGCGTACTGACCGTGCTCGCCGAACGGGCCGCGACCCTGATCCCCGAGCCGCTCCAGCGGCTGCGCGCGCTCTGGGCGCCGAAGCAGCCCGCCGCGCAGCGCAACACCCCCGAGGGCTCGCGGGACAACATCAGCCGCCACTACGACCTCTCCAACGAGCTGTTCGCGCTCTTCCTCGACAAGACCCTCTCGTACTCCTCGGGTCTCTTCCGCGGTTTCCCCGCCGACCGGTCGCTGCTCGCCGCCGCCCAGCACCGCAAGATCGACCGGCTGCTTGACCTGGCGGACGTCGGCCCCGGCACCGAGCTGCTGGAGATCGGCACCGGCTGGGGAGAACTGGCCCTCCGCGCCGCGGCGCGCGGCGCCCGCGTCCGTACGGTCACCCTCTCCCACGAGCAGCGCGACCTGGCGCGCGAGCGGATCGCCGCGGCGGGCTTCGCGGACCGCGTCAGCGTCGAGCTGTGCGACTACCGGCGGGTGACGGGCGTCTTCGACGCCGTTGTCAGCGTCGAGATGATCGAGGCCGTCGGCGCCGAGTTCTGGCCCGAGTACTTCACCACGCTGGACCGGCTGCTGGCGCCCGGCGGCCGAGTCGCCCTCCAGGCGATCACCATGCCGCACGACCGGATGCTCGCCTCCCGCGACACCCACACCTGGATCCAGAAGTACGTCTTCCCCGGCGGATTCCTGCCGTCCGTCGAGGTGATCGAGCAGCTCACCGCGGAGCACACCACGCTGCGCGTCGCCGACCGCGACGGGTACGGACCTCACTACGCCGAGACACTGCGGCTGTGGCGCGAGTGCTTCACCGAGCGGGCCGACGAGGTCGGCGCGCTCGGCTTCGACGAGGTCTTCCGCCGCCTGTGGACCTTCTATCTGGCCTACTCGGAAGCGGGTTTCCGCTCCGGCTATCTCGACGTACAGCAACTGGTGCTCGCCCGGCCCGCGGCTGGGAAGGACGCCCGGTGAGCGGCTGTCCATGGGCGGCGTTCGGCCTGGGGGCCGGCGCTGCCGCCGCTGCCGCGTTCGCGGTCATGCTGACCACGTTCGCGATCGCGCTCGTCAAGGGGCTGCACCGGATCGTCGACATCGCCTGGGGCCTCGCCTTCGCCGCGGTCGCCCTCGTCTCGTACGCGGTCTCGGGCGGAGAGACGGGCGACGACGCGCGGCGGCTGCTGGTGACCGTACTGACCACGGTGTGGGGGCTGCGGCTGGCCGGCCACATCGCGCTGCGCGGGCGTGGACACGGCGAGGACGCGCGGTACGCGGCGATGCTGGCCAAGGCGCCCGGCAGTCCCGCCCGCTACGCCCTGCGCAAGGTCTATCTGCTCCAGGGCGCCCTGGTGGTGCTGGTCTCCCTGCCCGTCCAGGCGGCGATGTATCTGCCGGGCCCGCTCGGGCCCGTGGCGTACGCGGGCTGTGCGCTCTGGGCGGTCGGTCTCTTCTTCGAGGCGGTCGGGGACGGGCAGCTGGCCCGGTTCACGGCGGATCCCGCGAACCGGGGACGGGTGATGGACCGGGGGCTGTGGGCCTGGACCCGCCACCCCAACTACTTCGGTGACTTCTGCGTCTGGTGGGGGCTGTTCCTGATCGTCTGCGACGGCGGAGACCGGTCGGTGGCCGCCGCGACCGTCGTCGCACCCCTGGTGATGAGCTTCCTGCTGATCGGCGGGAGCGGGAAGCGGCTGCTGGAGCGGCACATGGCGGACCGGCCGGGCTTCGCCGCGTACACCGAGCGGACCAGCGGTTTCTTCCCGCTGCCGCCGAGGCGCACGCGCTGAGCAGGAAGTGGGGGAAGTCCCGTCCTCCCGGATGGGACTTCCCCTTTTCAGGCGGTCTTTTCAGGCTACGGGGAAGTCCATCAGGGCCAGCGGCTCGGAGGTCGGCTGCTCGGACCCGCCGGCCGGCTCCACCGTGATGCCCATGCCGGACGCGTTCTTGAGCGAGCCGTCCATCAATATCGAGGCGGACCCCGAGTCCGGGTCCAGCAGTCCGGCGGCGCGCATCGTGCCGCCGTCGTTGTACCAGAGCTCGTAGACCTTGCCGCGGGGCGGTTTCGGCATTCCGGTCGCGATGAACGCGGCCCTGTCCCGGCTCCGGGAGACCACGACGGTGCCGGTCGCGCCGTCCGTCAGCTTTCCGGCGACGGCCTTGGCGTCCGGTGCGGCCAGCACCTTGGCCAGCTCCACGGACCGCCGCTGCTCCGCCCGGACGTGCGCGCGCGCGTCACGCGCCTCCTGGTGCTGCCACACCGCGATGCCGCCGAAGCCGACGGCGCCGGCCAGGCAGGCGGCGAGCGCGAAGCGGGAGAGCGCGCGCCCGCGTGCCGCGCCGCCGCCGGTACGCGGCTGCGGCGCCACCTTCGGCGGGACCTGCCGTTCGGTGGCGATCCGGCGGAGCACCTGCTCCTTGAATTCGGGCGGTGGCGTCACGGCCACGGCGCGGCCGAGTCGCGCGGCCGTGGCGGCCAGCTCCCGTACCTCCTGGGCGCAGGCCTCGCACACGTCCAGATGGTGTTCGAACTCGGCACGCTCGCGCGGCGCCAGCGCGTGCAGCGCGTACGCACCGGTCAGCGTGTGCAGATCGGCGGTGGTCATCCGGTCACCCCCAAGCAGTCGCGCAGCCGGATCAGTCCGTCGCGCAGGCGTGTTTTGACCGTACCCAGCGGGACCGACAGCAGCTCCGCCACTTCCCGGTAGGCGAGTCCCTGGTAGTACGCCAGATTCACGGACTGGCGCTGGAGTTCGGTGAGGGTGCGCAGGCAGCGGCGCACCTGCTCGCGTTCGAGACTGGCCTCGACCTGCTCGGTGACCTCGTCGTAGGCCGGTGTACGGTCCAGCAGCGCGGCCCGGTGCTCCCGGTCGCTGGACGCCTGGGCCGAGCGGACCCGGTCCACAGCCCGCCGGTGGGCGAGTGTCAGCACCCATGTCATGGCGCTGCCGCGGCTGGGCTGGAAGCGGGTCGCGGTACGCCAGACCTCCAGGAGCACCTCCTGCGCGACCTCCTCCGACTGGGCCGGGTCGCGCAGGACGGAACGCACCAGGCCCAGGACGGGGCCGCAGACCTGGTCGTACACGCGGGAGAAGGCGTCCTGGTCGCCCCTGGCCACGTGGACCAGCAATTCCTGTAGGTCGGGTCCCGCCGAAGCGGGGCCGCCGATCTGTACGGCTTCTTTCACGCGGCTTCCTCCACGGTTCTGACATACGTCACCGGGGATTCGGAGCGGACGCTCCGGGGGATTGGTCACCGCGGTCTGCGGCCGGTCGGCCCGGCCCAGGTCTACTCCGCGCGGTTCTTCCGGTTCTTGATTCTGGTGCCCACGTACGCGCCGCCGCCACCGGCGGCCGACACGAGCACGGCCTGACTCGGCAAACCGCCTCCGAGCAGCAGGGCGACCGCCCCGCCCGCTGCCAGAACGCCGACGAGCATGGTCACATCGGACAGCTTCATGGTCAGCGGGTCTCCTGCTCCCGTTCGACCTGCTCGTTCCACTCGCGCTTGACGGCCCGCCACGACTCGTCGTTCTGGCCGAGCCGCCAGTAGCCCGAGATCGACAGCCGCTCGCGCGGCACCTCGCGTTCCAGGCGCAGATGGCGGCGGAGCTCCTTCACGAAACCGGCCTCGCCGTGGACGAACGCCTGGACGTCCCCGGCGGGGAAGTCCAGGGCGCGGACGGCGGCGACCAGCGCCTCGCCCACCGGGCGGTCCCCGCGGTGCAGCCAGGTGACGTCGGCGCCGTCCGGCGCGGCGATCTTCTGCTCCTCGTCGGGGCCCGAGATCTCCACGAAGGCGTGGACGACGGCGCCGGCCGGCATCCGCTCCAGCGAGGAGGCGATGGCCGGCAGCGCGCTCTCGTCACCGACGAGCAGATGCCAGTCGGCCGCCGGGTCCGGTACGTAGCCTCCGCCGGGGCCCAGGAGCCGCACCGTCTCGCCCACCTGGGCGCGCGCCGCCCAGGGGCCCGCCAGTCCCTCGTCACCGTGCACCACGAAGTCGATGGCCAGCTCCAGCGCGGCCGGGTCCCAGCCGCGCACCGTGTACGTGCGGTTGGCGGGCCACTGCTCGCGCGGGAACTCGGCGCGGATCCGGTCGATGTCGAACGGCTCCGGGTAGGTCACGCCCTCGGCGTTGAAGAGGACCTTCACGTAGGGGTCGCTGAACTCACCGGCGTCGACACTGGCCAGCCCGGCGCCGCCCAGGACGACGCGGACCATGTGCGGGGTGATCCACTCGGTGCGCAGGACCTGCCCCTCGTGGACGGTCGGTGACGTGCGGGCCGGCTGTTCCGCCATGGCGGTCTCCCTTGACTGGCATAGAGCTTAGGTATGCCTAAGTTAACACTCAGTGCTGGAGGACGGCGAGCAAACGACGGACGGCGCCGCCCAGCCCCCAGCGGGTGGCGAGCGCGTCGACCATGGCCGGGTCGCGCGGCGCGGCGGGCAGGACGGGATCGAACTCCGGCAGCGGTACGTCCGTGGCCACCCGGACCACCGTGGGGGCGACCGCCAGATACTCCCGGGCGCCGTCGAGCCGCCCCCGCAGCGCCGGGGTCAGCTTGGAGCGCGGATCGTCCACCGCCGCCATGATCCCGGCCAGATCGCCATGGGCGTCGAGCAGCTTGGCCGCGGTCTTCTCGCCGACGCCCGGCACGCCCGGCAGGCCGTCGCTCGGGTCGCCGCGGAGCAGGGCCAGATCGACGTAACCGGCGCCGTCGACCGCGTACTTCTCGCGCAGCACCGCCTCGTCCGTGATCTGGAGCGTGCCGACACCCTTGAGCGGGTACAGCACGCGCACCCCCCGGGCGTCGTCGATCAGCTGGTAGAGGTCGCGGTCGCCGGTGACGATGTCCACCGGGCCCTTCGCGCGCCCGGCGAGCGTGCCGATCACATCGTCCGCCTCGTACCCCGCGACGCCGATCCGGGCGATGCCCAGCGCGTCGAGCACGGCCTCGATGACCGGGACCTGCGGCGCCAGGGTGTCCGGGGTCTCCTCCTCGTCCGGCCCCTCCGCGTGCTCCAGCGCCACGCGATGGGCCTTGTACGAGGGGATCAGCTCCACCCGCCAGGCCGGGCGCCAGTCGGCGTCCATGCAGGCGACCAGCTCGTCGGGGCGGTGGTCCTGGACCAGTCGGGCGATGAAGTCGAGCAGACCGCGCACCGCGTTGACCGGGGTGCCGTCCGGGGCCCTGACGGAGTCGGGGACCCCGAAGTAGGCCCGGTAGTAGAGGGAAGCGCTGTCGAGGAGCATCAGGCGTGGCGTCACACCCCCGATGATGCCCCGTGCCACTGACAGCCGCCGACCGCCGCCATCGTCACGCACAGTCACCGGTCCGTGGCGGAAAGGCACTTCTGAGCCATTTGACCGCGCAAGCCCGTGATCCAGGTCACTCAATTGTTTGGTCCGGGTAAGCGGGGGCAGGCGCGGCCTCGGGGTGAACCCGGTTGCGTTTCGAGCATGCCGCCGGTCAGCGGGCCGAATCCGTCCACCCCACGGCCCGCCCGCGGGGGTTGCGGGCCGTATCCGTTCAACGCGTGAGGTGTATGTGTCCAGGCTGCAAGCCGAACACCTGTACAAGGTATTCGGCAGACGACCCGACGAAGCAGTGACGAAGCTCAAGAACGGCACCAACCGTGACGAGCTGCGCGCCGACGGTACGACCGCCGCGGTGATCGACGCCTCGTTCACGGTCGAGCCCGGCCAGATCTTCGTGGTGATGGGCCTCTCCGGGTCCGGCAAGTCCACGTTGCTGCGCATGCTCAACGGACTGCTGGAGCCGACCGCCGGCCAGGTCCTCTTCGACGGCCAGGACCTCACGGCCCTGAGCCCGCAGGACCTGCGCCATGTCCGTTCCACCAAGATCAGCATGGTCTTCCAGCACTTCGCGCTCTTCCCGCACCGCAGTGTGCTGGAGAACGCCGGATACGGACTCGAAGTACAGGGAGTGCCCCGCGAGGAGCGCGACCGGCGCGCCGCCGAGGCCCTGGAGCTCACCGGCCTGGGCGGCTGGGAGGCATCCTGGCCGGACGAGCTGTCCGGCGGCATGCAGCAGCGCGTCGGGCTCGCCCGCGCGCTCGCCACCGACGCCGACCTGCTGCTGATGGACGAGTCCTTCAGCGCGCTCGACCCGCTGATCCGCCGCGACATGCAGGACCAGCTGCTCCAGCTCCAGAAGCGGCTCAAGAAGACCATCGTGTTCATCACCCACGACCTCAACGAGGCCATGCGCCTCGGCGACCGGATCGCGGTCATGCGCGACGGCGCGATCGTCCAGCTGGGCACCGCCGAGGACATCCTCGTCACCCCGGCCAACGACTACGTCGCCTCCTTCACCCAGGACGTCGACCGCTCCCGGGTGCTCACCGCCGGCGCGATCATGGCCGACCCCGACACCGTCATCGGCACCCGTACGGAGGGCGGCAAGGAACTCCGTACCGCCCAGGACGTCATCGACGCCGCGCCCGCCGCCGTACCCGAGTCCACGCCGATCATCGACCTCTTCACGCCCTGCTCCACCAGCGGGGTCGCGGTCGCCGTCGTCGACGACGAGGGCGGACTCCTCGGCGTCGTCCCGCGCGCCCGGCTCCTCGCCGTCCTCGGCGAACCGATGAAACCCGCCGACGCCCCGGCCGCCGCGCCGGCCGCGCAGGGCAAGCAGGACAAGGCGGTCGCTCGTGCCTAGGCTCCCCCTCGGCGACTGGGTCAACAACGTCGTCGACTTCCTCCAGAACCATCTCTCCTGGCTCTTCGACGCCGTCGGCTCGATCGTCTCCGGCATGTACGACGGCATCAACGCCGTGCTCTCCGCCCCGCAGCCGCTGCTCCTCGCGGGCATCCTCGCCGTACTCGCCTGGTGGCTGCGGAGCCTGTCCGCCGGCGCGCTCGCCTTCGTCGGCTTCGCCCTCATCGACTCCGTCGAGCTGTGGGACGAGGCGATGGAGACGCTCTCGCTGGTGCTCGTCGCGACGATCATCGTGCTGGCCGTCGCGCTGCCCTTGGGCATCTGGGCGGCGCGCTCCAAGACCGTCAGCTCCGTGATCAGGCCGGTGCTCGACCTGATGCAGACCATGCCCGCCATGGTCTATCTGATCCCCGGCGTCGTCTTCTTCGGCGTCGGCGTGGTGCCCGGCATCATCGCCACGATCATCTTCGCCCTGCCGCCCGGTGTCCGGATGACCGAGCTTGGCATCCGGCAGGTCGACGGCGAACTGGTCGAGGCCGCGGAGGCGTTCGGCACCACACCCCGCAACACCCTGCTCCGCGTCCAGCTGCCGCTGGCCCTCCAGACGATCATGGCCGGGATCAACCAGGTCATCATGCTGGGCCTGTCCATGGTGGTCATCGCCGGCATGGTCGGCGGCGGCGGCCTCGGCGGCGCCGTCTACCGCGCGCTGGGCAACATCGACATCGGCCTCGGCTTCGAGGCGGGACTCTCCGTCGTCATCCTGGCCGTGTACCTGGACCGTGTCACCGGCGCGCTCAGCCTCCAGGTCTCCCCGGTCGGCCGCCGCGCCCTGGCCAAGGCCCGGGAACTGGCGGGCGGCGCGAAGCTCTGGAACCACCGTCCGCAGCCCGTCGTCGCGCTCGCCGGGGTGCTCGTCCTCGCGCTCGTCGCGGGCGGCATCGGCCTCTTCGGCGGCTCCTCCTCCTCGGACACCACCGCCGACGCCGACAACGTCGGCAAGGGCCAGAAGATCAGCATGGGGTACATCCCCTGGGACGAGGGCATCGCCTCCACCTTCCTCTGGAAGGAGTTGCTGGAGCGGCGCGGGTACGAGGTCGACGCCAAGCAGTACGAGGCAGGCGCGCTCTACACCGGCCAGGCCGGCGGGCAGATCGACCTCCAGACCGACTCCTGGCTGCCGGTCACGCACGCCTCCTACTGGGCCAAGTACAAGGACGACCTGGAGGACATGGGGTCCTGGTACGACGAGACCTCCCTGGAGATCGCCGTCCCTTCGTACGTGAAGGGCATCACCTCCCTCGCCGACCTCAAGGGCAAGAGCTCCACCTTCAAGGGCCGCATCATCGGCATCGAGCCCAGCGCCGGCGAGATGGGCCTCCTCAAGGACAAGGTCCTCAAGGCGTACGGCCTCGACAGCGAGTACAAGCTCGTCGACGGCTCCACCACCGGCATGCTCGCCGAGCTGAAGCGCGCGTACGCCAAGAAGGAGCCCGTCGCGGTCGTGCTCTGGTCGCCGCACTGGGCGTACGACACGTACGACCTGACCAAGCTCGCCGACCCGAAGAAGGCGTTCGGCGCGGAGAGCGACGGCGTCCACACCCTGGCGCGCAAGGGCTTCACCAAGGACAACCCCCGGGTCGCCGAGTGGATCAAGAACTTCAAGATGACCGAGAAGCAGCTCACCAGCCTCGAAGCCGGCATCCAGGCGGCCGGGAAGGGCGAGGAGCAGAGCGCCGTGCGCGCCTGGCTCAAGGAGAACCCCGGCGTCGCCGACCGGTGGACCCCGGTCGGTGACGGCGCCTCCGCCAAGTCCGCGTCGTCCGGCACGGCCGCCGGCGGCAAGGACGAGCGGCAGCGCGCGGTGGAGATCGGCTGGTTCCCCTGGGAGGAGGACATCGCCGCCACCTATCTGTGGAAGGCCGTCCTGGAGGAGCGCGGCTACAAGGTCAACCTCAAGCAGTTCGAACTCGGCCCGATGTACACCGCGATGGCACGCGGCCAGGTCGATGTCCAGTTCGACGGCTGGCTGCCCAACGCCCAGAAGGCCTACTGGGACAAGTACAAGAACGACCTGACGCAGCTCGGCTCCTGGTACGGGCCGACCACCCGTGAGGTGGCCGTCCCCTCGTACGTCAAAGGGGTGAAGTCGCTCGCCGACCTCAAGGGGCGCGGCGACGAGTTCAACGGCCGGATCGTCGGGATCGAGCCCGGCGCCGCGATGATGGACGTCCTCAAGGAGGACATCCTGCCCGGCTACGGACTCGGCGGCGAGTTCAAGATCGTGGACAGCTCCACACCGGCCATGCTCGCCGAGCTGAAGCGCGCGTACGCCAAGAAGGAGCCGATCGCGGTCGCGCTCTGGACCCCGCACTGGGCCTACAGCGAGTACGAGCTGACCAAGCTGGAGGACCCGCGGAAGGCCTTCGGCGACGGGGACCGGCTCACCACGGTCGCGCACAAGGACTTCCCGGCGAACTACCCGCGGCTGACCGAGTGGTTCAAGGACTTCAAGCTCACCGAGCAGCAGCTCGGCAGCCTGGAGAACGCGATCCAGAAGGCCGGCGCCGGGCACGAGGAAGCCGCCGTCAAGACCTGGATGGGGGAGAACCCCGGCATGGTGGACACGATGGCCCCGCTGTAAAGGGAGCTTCCGCCCGATCCCGGGGGCGGGCCTCGCCCGAGCTGGCGAAGCCCGCCCCTTCGGCGTGTTTCCCTTCCGCCGTGGCCGCGCGCATCATGGAGGACAGCTCTTGTGCGGGCGTCAACTCTGAGAGGATGACGATCCGGTCGGGAGGGAGCCAGTCATGGACGACAAGGAAGCGCTCAGGGTGGGCGCGGCCGTCCGCAGGCGGCGCAGGTCCCTGGGGATGACGCTGGCGGTGGTCGCCGCCCGCAGCGGCCTTTCCGTGCCCTTCCTCAGCCAGATCGAGAACGAACGCGCCAGGCCGAGCACCCGGTCCCTGGAGCGGGTCGCGGACGCCCTGGAGACGACCCCCGCCCAGCTGCACGCCGCCGCCGACTCGGCGCGTACGGTCGATGTCGTACGGGCCCAGGACGCCCCCGCGGGACCGGGAGTGCGCCGGGTGGTACGCGGCGGGCACCAGCTCCACGCCAAGGAGTTCACCGGCGAGCAGGACACCGGCCGGGAGTACCAGCACCGCAACGACGAGATCATGTACATCGCCGACGGCGCCGCCGAGGTCGAGGCCGAGGGCCGCGCGTACCGGCTGGAGCGCGGCGACACGCTCTACCTCTCCGGCGGGGTACGGCACCGCTGGCGCGCCACCGAGCCGGGCACCCGCATCCTGGTCGTCGCCGTCGCCGAACACATCGACGCGACGGTCGACCCCCGCCGCCAGTAGGTCCCTCAGGCGGTACGGGCCGAGGCCGGCCGGGGCGGCGCCTTGACCCCGGCCCCGGCCCCGGCTTCCGCCCCGCCTCCGGTCGCCGCCGGGAGCGCGCCGTGGAGCAGCCCGCGCAGGGTGCCCCACGCCGCCACCGCCCAGGTCGCCACCAGCACCGCGAAGAGCGCCACCGCCAGCCACTCCAGCGCCACCAGCCCCGTCCGCCGCCCCAGCCCCGCCGCGCCCGTCACACACGTACCCACCGGGAACGTGAACGCCCACCACGTCATCGAGAACCGCATCCCGCGCCGGACGGCCCCGACCACCAGCGCCGCCGCCAGCGCCAGCCAGAACAGCGCGAACCCCAGCACCGGCACCCCGTACGCCACGGCGAGCGCGGCGAGCGCATCCGCGTACGGCGCGCCCACGGCGGCGCCCGCCAGTTGATGGAGCGCCGTCGCCGACTGCCCCAGCGGGCCGAGCACCAGAAAGAGCGCCGGAGTCAGCGCGAGCGGCGGCGGACCGTGCAGCAGCAGCCGGGCCAGGATCAGCGGCAGCAGCGCCAGCGTGGCGAACAGACTCAGCCCGAACATCCCGTACCCGCCGAACAGCAGCGCCGCCCGCCACTGGCCGGCCGGCAGATACGGCACCAGGAGCGGCGCCGCCGCCGCGGAGACCATGGGCGCCACCAGCGGCAGCAGCCAGACCGGCGACACGTCCGCCACCGCCGGCCGGTGGCGTACGGCCATCAGATACGGGACCGTCACCGCCACCACGAGCCCCAGCAGCGTCCCCGCGCCGAAGAGCACCGCGTCCACGGCGACCGCCGCCCGCTCGCCCAGCGCATCCCGGCCCACGGTGATCGTGGCCGTGCCGACGGCGAGCAGCGCCATCGCCAGGCACCCGTAGAACGGCGCCACCGCCGGATCGAGGAGATGGGCGCGGGCCTGGTCGCGGTGGTGGCGCCAGTGACCGGCCCGGGCGGTCAGGACGAGCGCGAGCAGCACCGCCGACAGCGCCCACATCGCGACGTACACCGGACGCGGCCCCGACCCCAGCGCGGCACCCGCGGTCGCGACGACGGCCGTACCCATCACCGGCGCGTACCAGTGGGGCCCGAAGTGCCGCAGCGCGGGAGTCGTGAGCATGCCCCCCACCCTGCGGGTGCCGCAGGGCCCCTACCAGCCCCTTTCTGCCGATGGGGTCATAAGCTGGGGTTATGACAGATCCCGTGCCCGCCGTTCCGCTCTCCCACCGGGTGCCCGACCTCGGCGCGCTCGAACTGCTCCTCGCCGTCGCCCGGCTCGGCAGCCTCGGCCGGGCCGCCCGCGAGACCGGCATCAGCCAGCCCGCCGCGAGCAGCCGGATCCGCTCCATGGAACGGCAGCTCGGGGTGGCGCTGGTGGACCGGTCGCCGCGCGGATCCCGGCTCACCGACGCCGGGACGCTGGTCACCGACTGGGCCCGGCGGGTCGTGGAGGCCGCCGAGGCGTTCGACGCGGGAGCGCAGGCGCTGCGGGGCCGCCGCGACTCCCGGCTGCGGGTCGCCGCCAGCATGACGATCGCCGAGTACCTGCTGCCGCGCTGGCTGATAGCCCTGCGCCGGGAGCGGCCCGACACCGCCGTCTCGCTGCACGCGGGCAACTCCGTCGCGGTCGCCGAGCGCCTCCTCGCCCACGAGGCGGACCTCGGCTTCGTGGAGGGCCTGGCCACGCCCGAGGGCCTCGACTCGGCCGTCATCGGCCACGACCGGCTGCTCGTGGTCACCGCGCCAAGCCACCCCTGGGCCCGCCGCCGCACCCCTCTCGACCCGGCGGAGCTGGCCCGTACGCCCCTCATCCTGCGCGAACCCGGCTCCGGCACCCGGCAGGTACTGGACGCAGGGCTCACCCCGTACGGCGGCCTCGCCGAACCCCTGCTCGAACTGGCCTCCACGACCGCGCTGAAGGCGGCGGCGGTGAGCGGAGCCGGTCCGTGCGTGCTGAGCGAACTGGCGGTGGTCGACGAACTCGCCGCGCACCGCCTGGTCAGCGTGCCGGTGGCGGGCATGCGGCTCCGCCGCGACTTGCGCGCGGTCTGGCCGACGGGGAGCCGGCCGGCGGGGCCGGCGCGCGACTTGCTGTCCCTTACGGTGTCGCCTCCCGGCTAGGGGGCCGTGGGGCTGCGGTGGTACCCGGGTACGGCCGGTTGGTCCCGTGCCGGGGGCCGGGGCGGGGTTGCCTCCCGGCGAGGGGCCGTGGGCTTGGCGGTGCGGGTGCGGGTGCGGGTGCGGGGTGCGGCCGGTGTGGCCAAGTGCCGGGGGCCGGGGCACTCCGGAGGCGCATCCCCGGATGCATGCTGTGTTTTCCCGGGGGACACCCCCGGACCCCCAACGCCGCGTGCGGCTTCGTCGGTCGACTGCGGGCGCGTGCAGCGGCACAAATCACGCTCTACATCCGGGGACGTCACCTCCTGCGACCCCGGCCCCCTCCGGTCGTGGTCGGCTCGCGCGCAAACGTTCCGGGCCGAGCCCGGTGGGTCTGTGACGGGTGGTGAAGGGGGCACCGCAGGGGGTATGTGTCCGGACGTAAAGCGCGATTTGTGCCGCTGAGCGAGACCCGCGGGTGTGGTCCGGCCCGTCACGCGGCGTAAATCGTGCAGTCCGGGCATGTGCCCCCGGAGGGGACCCCGGCAACAACCCGCAGGTACCCACCGGGCCCAGCCCAGGACGGACCCCGGCCCCCGGCCGCCACCCGCCGGGCTGAGCCTGTGACGGACCCCGGCCCCCGCCGGGCCCGCCCTGGCCGGGAGGTGACACCGGTTAGCCCACGGCCCCTCGCCGGGAGGCGACAAGCGCCGACATCACCCGCAGGTCCTCGCCCATTTCCGGGTGCCACTGCACCCCCAGCACAAAGCCCGGTCCCGGCAGTTCCACCGCCTCGACCGTGCCGTCCGCCGCGTACGCCGAGGCCGTCAGGCCCGTGCCGAGGCGGTCCACGTGCTGGTGGTGGTGGGTGGGGACGGTGAGCTCCGTGGGGATCAGGTCGCCGTAGAGCGTGCCGGGTACCGGTTTCACGGGGTGCTCGCCGAAGCGGCCGGCGGTGCCGGAGGTGTGGCCGTCGATGTGCTGGACCAGCGTTCCGCCCAGCGCGACGTTGAGCAGCTGCATGCCGCGGCAGATTCCCAGCAGTGGGGTCCCGGAGGCGAGGGCCGCGTGGATCAGGGCCAGTTCCCAGGCGTCCCGCTCGTGGGCCGGTGGGCCGGTGCGGGGGTCGCGGGTGGCTCCGTACCGTACGGGATCGACGTCGGGGCCGCCCGCGATGACCAGCCCGTCGAGCCGCGCCACCACCGCCGCGGCGGCGTCAGGGTCGCCGTCCGGCGGGAGCAGCGCGGCCAGGCCGCCGGCCCGCTGGACGAGCCGGTGGTAGCCGGCGGGCAGGAGCGCCGCGGGCAGCTCCCAGGTGCCCCAGGCGGCGGAAGCCTCCAGATACGTGCTGACGCCGATGAGCGGCTTCATGGATCTCGTACTCCTTCGTGCGTGTGGAACCAGGACCGCGCTCAGCGGTCCCGTTCGAGTTCGGCCTCCGCCGCGGCCAGGGCCGCGAACTCCTCCTCGGGCGCGGCGGCCACCAGCCGGTGCCGACTGTAGAAGGTGAAGTAGGCGAGGGCGACGGCGTAGACCCCCAGCGCGATGAACGCGGCTTCCTTGTCGACGAGGAACGTCGCTACCAGCGCGGACAGCGCCAGGACGAAGGCCACGCCGGAGGTGAGCTTTCCGCCGGGGGTGCGGTACGGGCGGGGGAGGTCCGGTTCGCGGCGGCGCAGGACGAGGTGCGAGAGGGCCATCAGGGAGTACGAGATGGTCGCGCCGAACACCGCGACGTTCAGCATCCGGCCGCCGTCCCCGGTGGCCGCCGCCAGCGCGAAACCGATCGCGCCGGGGATGAGCAGACCCAGATAGGGGGCTTTGCGGGAGCTGGTGAGGGAGAGGAACCGGGGGAGATAGCCCGCGCGGGAGAGCGCGAACAGCTGCCGGGAGCCGGCGTAGATGAGGGAGAAGAACGATGCGACCAGACCGGCCAGCCCGGCGTAGTTCACGAACCGGCTCAGCGGGGTCGGCTCACCGTCCCCCTGGAGCGCCACCACCAGCGGGTTCCCCGCCTCCTGAACGGCTGCCGAGCCGCGCGCCCCCGTCGCCGCGAAGAAGGTGATCAGCGCGAGCAGGACGAGTACGCCCATGGAGATGGAGAGCGCCTTCGGCATGGAGCGCACCGGGTCCTTGGCCTCCTCGGCCGCCAGCGGTACGCCTTCCACGCCGAGGAAGAACCACATACCGAAGGGGAAGGCCGCCCAGATGCCCAGCACCCCGAACGGCAGCCAGGAGTTCGAGCCGAACGCGTCCGGGTCGGCCGGGATGTCGTTGAGCCCGCTCGCGTCGAACTCGGTGAACGCGCCGGCCGCGAAGATCAGCAGCGCCGCCACCGCGACGGCCGTCACCACCAGGCTGAAGCGCAGCGCCTCGCCGACACCCCAGAGATGGATGCCGATGAAGATCACGAAGCAGGCCAGGTAGACCGGCCAGCCGGCGGTCAGCCCGAAGAGATGGAGGGACTCGACGTACTCGCCGATGAAGATGGAGATCGCGGCCGGCGCCAGGATGTACTCGATGAGGATCGCCGTGCCGGTGAGAAATCCGCCCCAGGTGCCGAGCGCTCGCCGGGCGAAGCCGTAACCGCCGCCCGCCGTGGGCAGGATGGCGGAGAGTTCGGCGAGCGAGAAGACCAGACAGGCGTACATCACCCCCATCAGCACCATGGCGATCGCGAGACCGCCGAAACCGCCCTCGGAGAGGCCGATGTTCCAGCCCGAGAAGTCCCCGGAGACGACATAGGCGACACCGAGGCCGGTGAGCAGCAGCCAGCCCGCGCTGCCGCGCCGCAGTGCCCGGCGTTTCAGGTAGTCGGTGTCGCGCTGCTCGGCGCCGTCGGCCGCGGGGGCCGGTGGGGTGAGCGCGTCGGTGCCGTCGGACATGAGCAGCTCCTGCCTCGGGGTACTCGGGGTAAAGGTGTGAGGCCATACCTTTACCTTCCCGATGGCCGCGCGCAAGGCCCGCGCGTTAAACGGTTGTTACGGATCGGGAAAGGCCGGGAGCGGCTCCGCCGGCCGGCCCCGCGCCGCTCAGGTGAGGAAGCCGCGCAGCAGCGCCGCCGTACCGCCGCAGTGCTCGCGGGCGATCTCGCGCGCGCCGTCCGCGTCGCCGTCCAGCACCGCCTCGACCAGTGCCGTGTGCTGCTGCTGCGAGTGCTCCAGATTCCGTACGAGCAGCGGGATGCAGTCCAGCAGGTCGTTCACCGACGCCCGGACGGCCGCGTACTGCTCGGTCAGGGTCGCGGAGCCGGCCAGCTCGGCGAGGGTGAGATGCAGCAGCGTGTCCAGCCGCCGGTACTCCGCCAGCGGCGCGTCGCGCGTCGCGGCCAGTGCCGAGCGCAGCCGCCGTGCCCGCTCCCCGGACAGCCCCTCCGCCGCGCACAGCCCCGCGGCGCCGACCTCCAGCACCTCGCGGAAGCGCAGTACGTCCTCGATGTCCACGCGCGCCCCCCGGCGCCGCAGCTCCTCCTCGGCGCCCGGGGCCGCCGCGTCCGGCCGCGGCCGGACGAACGTCCCGCCGTATCTGCCGCGCCGGCTCTCCAGCAGCCCCTGGTCCTGGAGGACCTTGAGCACCTCGCGCAGGGTCACCCGGCTGATCCGCAGCCGGTCCGCCAACTCCCGCTCGGCGGGGAGACGTTCGCCGCTCGCGACCAGCCCGAGCCGGACGATCCGGAGGATCTGCTCCAGCGCCTCCTCGAAGCCGTTGCCCGCCCGGACGGGCCGCAGGACCGGAGTCAGACGATCCGCTTGTGCCGGGTCCGCCGGCTCGCTCTTCTTCGCCACGTCGCCGTTTCCCCTTCCCAATCAATGGTCTACGGGCATACCTTATGGCTTCCGGCTGACCGAAGGAGGAGCAACCCCGTGGCAGACCGCACACCCCCGCTCAGCGTCGAGGAGCTACGTGTCCTCGTCGAGAGCGGCGAGATCGACACCGTCGTCCTCGCCTTCCCCGACATGCAGGGCCGGCTCCAGGGCAAGCGGTTCGCCGCACCGTTCTTCCTCGACGACGTCCTGGAGAACGGCACCGAGGGCTGCAACTACCTGCTCGCCGTCGACACCGACATGAACACCGTCGACGGCTACGAGATGTCCTCCTGGGACCGCGGCTACGGCGACTTCGCGATGCGCCCCGACCTCTCCACCCTGCGCCGCGTCCCCTGGAACGAGGGCACGGCGATGCTCGTCGCCGACCTCGCCTGGCACGACGGCTCGCCCGTGGTCGCCGCGCCCCGGCAGATCCTCCGCCGCCAGCTGGCCCGCCTCGCCGAACACGGCTTCACCGCGCACGTCGGCACGGAGCTGGAGTTCATCGTCTTCAAGGACACCTACGAGCAGGCCTGGGACAGCCACTACCGCGGTCTGACCCCCGCCAACCAGTACAACGTCGACTACTCCGTCCTAGGCACCGGACGCGTCGAACCCCTGCTGCGCCGGATCCGCAACGAGATGGCCACCGCAGGACTGACCGTCGAGTCCGCCAAGGGCGAGTGCAACCCCGGCCAGCACGAGATCGCCTTCAAGTACGACGAGGCCCTCGTCACCTGCGACCAGCACGCCATCTACAAGACGGGCGCCAAGGAGATCGCCTCGCAGGAGGGCGTCTCGCTCACCTTCATGGCCAAGTTCAACGAGCGCGAGGGCAACTCCTGTCATATCCACCTCTCGCTCCAGGACGCGACCGGCACCAACGTCATGGCCGGTGACGGGCCCGGCGGCATGTCAACCGTGATGCGCCACTTCCTCGCCGGCCAGCTCGCCGCCCTCCGTGACTTCTCCCTGCTCTACGCGCCCACCATCAACTCGTACAAACGCTTCCAGCCGGGCTCCTTCGCCCCCACCGCCGTCGCCTGGGGCTACGACAACCGCACCTGCTCGCTGCGGGTCGTCGGCCACGGCCGGTCCATGCGCTTCGAGAACCGGCTGCCCGGCGGGGACGTCAACCCGCACCTCGCCGTCGCCGGCCTGATCGCCGCCGGGCTGTACGGCATCGAGCACCAGCTCGAACTCCCCGAGGAGTGCGCCGGCAACGCCTACAGCGCCGGCTACGAGCAGGTCCCCACCACCCTCCACGAGGCCGCCGCGCTCTGGGAGAACAGCCCCATCGCCCGCGCCGCCTTCGGCGACGAGGTGGTGGCGCACTACCGCAACATGGCGCGCGTCGAGGTGGAGGCATTCGACGCCGCGGTGACCGACTGGGAGCTCCGCCGCTCCTTCGAACGTCTGTGAGGAACGACGTGCAGGAACAACACGCCGCCGAACACCTGGTGCTCAACCCGGCCACGGGGGAGACCGTCGCCACCGTCCCGGCGACCACCCGCGCCGAGGTCGACACCGCGGTACGGCGGGCCGCCGCTGCCCAGCGCCGGTGGGCCGCCCTCGCCCCCGCCGACCGGGCCAGGACACTGCGCCGGTTCGCCGTCGTCGTCGACGAGCACATCGAGGAACTGGCCAGGACGGAGGTCACCGAGGCCGGCCACACCATCGGCAACGCCCGCTGGGAGGCGGGCAACGTACGCGACCTCCTGGACTACGCCGCCGGCGGAGTGGAACGGCTCACCGGCCGGCAGATCCCGGTCGCCGGCGGACTCGACATCACCCTCCTCGAACCGCTCGGCGTCATCGGGGTGATCGCCCCCTGGAACTTCCCCATGCCGGTCGCCGCCTGGGCCACCGCGCCCGCGCTCGCGGCCGGCAACGCCGTCCTCCTCAAGCCCGCCGAGACCACCCCGCTCACCGCGCTCCGGCTCGCCGAACTCGCCCTCGACGCCGGGCTCCCCGAGCACCTCTTCCAGGTCCTGCCGGGCGCCGGCGCCGTCGCGGGCGACGCCCTCGTCGAACACCCCGGCGTCGCCAAGATCGTCTTCACCGGCTCCACCCGCGTCGGCAAACAGATCATGGCCAAGAGCAGCGCCCTCCTCAAGCGCGTGACCCTCGAACTCGGCGGCAAGAGCCCCAACATCGTCTTCGCCGACTCCGACCTCGAACAGGCCGCCGCCGGGGCCCCGATGGCCTTCCTCGACAACGCCGGCCAGGACTGCTGCGCCCGTACCCGCATCCTCGTCCAGCGCGAGGTCCACGACCGGTTCCTGGAACTGCTCGCCACCGCCGTGGAGTCCGTCGTCGTCGGCGACCCCGCCGACGAGAAGACCCAGATGGGCCCGCTCATCTCGGCGCTCCAGCTCGACCGCGTACGGTCCTACGTCCCCGGCTCGGCGCCGGCCATCCGGGGCACCGCGCCCGACGGACCCGGCTTCTGGTTCCCCCCGACCGTCCTCACCGACGCGGCGGCCGACTCCCCGGTCGCCACCGAGGAGGTCTTCGGGCCCGTAGCCGTCGTCCTGCCCTTCGACGACGAGGAGGACGCCGTCCGGCTGGCCAACGCCACCCCGTACGGCCTCGCCGGCTCCCTGTGGACCCGGGACGTGGGCCGCGCGCTGCGCGTCTCGCGCGCCGTCGCCGCCGGGAACCTCTCCGTCAACTCGCACAGCGCCGTCCGCTACGGCACCCCGTTCGGCGGCTACAAACAGTCCGGACTCGGCCGCGAACTCGGCCCGGACGCCCTCACCGCTTTCACCGAAACCAAGAACGTCTTCATCAGCACGGAGGCCTGAAACCCATGACCGCTCCTGAGAACGACATCGTCTGCCGCCGGCTCGTGGGCCGTACGGCGGTCATCACCGGTGCCGGCAGCGGCATCGGCCTCGCCACCGCGCGCCGGCTCGCCTCCGAGGGCGCGCACATCGTCTGCGGCGACATCGACGAGACCGCGGGCAAGGCCGCCGCCGACGAGGTCGGCGGGACCTTCGTCAAGGTCGACGTCACCGACGCCGACCAGGTCGACGCGCTGTTCAAGACCGCGTTCGAGACCTACGGCAGCGTCGACATCGCCTTCAACAACGCCGGCATCTCGCCCCCCGACGACGACTCGATCCTCACCACCGGACTCGACGCCTGGCGGCGGGTCCAGGAGGTCAACCTCACCTCCGTCTACCTCTGCTGCAAGGCCGCGATCCCCTACATGCGGCGCCAGGGCCGGGGCTCCATCATCAACACCGCCTCCTTCGTGGCCCGCATGGGCGCGGCGACCTCGCAGATCTCCTACACCGCCTCCAAGGGCGGCGTCCTCGCGATGTCCCGTGAGCTGGGCGTGCAGTTCGCCCGCGAGGGCATCCGCGTCAACGCGCTCTGCCCGGGCCCCGTCAACACCCCGCTGCTCCAGGAGCTGTTCGCCAAGGACCCGGAGCGCGCCGCGCGCCGTCTGGTGCACATCCCGGTGGGCCGCTTCGCCGCCGCCGAGGAGATCGCGGCGGCCGTCGCGTTCCTCGCGAGCGACGACTCGTCGTTCGTGAACGCCACCGACTTCCTCGTCGACGGCGGCATCGCGGGCGCGTACGTCACCCCCGTATAGGCATAGCCCGACCGCGACCGGGGCAGGGCCTCAGAGGAACGTACGGCCCTCGCCCCGGTACGTCGGCACGGACGCCACCACCCGGTCGCCCTCGACCAGCTGGAGCGTGTCGAACCGCTCGCACAGCTCACCGGCCTTCGCGTGCCGGAACCACACCTTGTCACCGATCAGCAGATCGTCCGCCGGCGAGCCCAGCAGCGGGGTCTGCACCTCGCCGGGGCCCTCCTGCGCGTCGTAGCACAGCCCCTGCGGCAGATACGGCACGGGCAGCCGGTCGCAGCCGGCCGCCCCCGACGCCGGATAGCCGCCGCCGAGCACCGTCACCACCCCGACCCCCGGCCGGCGCACCACGGGCTGGGCGAAGAGCGCCGCCGGACGGCCCGTGAACGACGTGTAGTTGTCGAAGAGCCGCGGTACGTACAGCCCCGAGCCCGCGGCGATCTCCGTCACCGCGTCCTCCGCCGCCGTGTGCTGGACGCTGCCCGTCCCGCCCCCGTTGACGAACTCGAGATCCGGCGTGACGGCCCGCACCGCGCGGACCACCGCCGCACGCCGCTCCGCCAGCTCCCGCCGGGCGGTGGACTGCATGAGCCGGATCGCCCGCGACCGCAGCGGGCGCCCCACCAGGGTGTCCCCGACCCCGGCGATATGACCCTCGTACGCCATCAGCCCGACCAGCCGGAACCCCGGGCGGCGGGCGACCGACCTGGCCAGGTCGGCCAGTTGGGCCGGCTCGCGCAGCGGGGAGCGCAGCGCGCCGAACCTGATCCGCCCGCCGAGCAGTCGCAAGGACGTGTCCAGTTCCAGACAGACCCTGACCTCCTCCCGGCCACCGTCGCGCGCCGCGTCGATCAGGTCGAGCTGCGCCGGATCGTCGACCATCACCGTCACGGCGGCGGCGAGCTTGGGATCCGCCGTCAGCTCCGCGTACGCCGCCCGGTCGGCCGACGGATAGGCCAGCAGCACATCGCCGAACCCGGCGCGGGCCAGCCACAGCGACTCGGCCAGCGTGAAGGACATGATCCCCGCGAACCCGTCCCTGGCCAGCACGCGCTCCAGCAGCGTCAGACAGCGCACGGACTTGCTCGCCACCCGGATCGGCTTGCCCCCCGCCCGCCGCACCAGGTCGTCGGCGTTGGCGTCGAACGCGTCGAGATCGACGATCGCGACCGGCGCGTCGAGATGGGCGGTGGCCCGGTCGTACCGGGCCCGGTCACTGGCACGCGGATTCATGGCCCGCAGCTTGCCAGACATGACCGCCGCACGGGTAGGGGATGATCTGGGCAGATCACCCCGGCCTTCGCGGTCGTTCCCGCCGGGCCCTCTCCAGCCCGTAGAGTGACGCACACGCCGCGTCGAACGGGCCTGCTCCGTAAGGTGATCGGTCATGCGGTGGACCGACCGGTCAAGGCAGCGGCACAGGGGGGCGGATGAGTACCGAAGCACCACGCGCCGCCGTACCTCCCCGGCCCGCGAACCCCCCGGCCACCGGCCCACGCGCGACGCTCCCCGCGCAGCCCCCCGCGCCCGCCTCACCCGTCGTACCCGCGCCCGCGTCCGCGCCCGCGCGCAAACCGGCCGCCGCGGCCCCGCAGCCGCCGGCCGGCCCCCGCAGCGCCACTGTCCCGCCGCGTCCGCGCACCGCGTTCGGCCCGCCGCCCGTCACCACGGGCCGCAGACCCGCGTACGGGCCGCCGCCTGCCGGGGAACGCCGCGGCGGCCAGGAGGGCGCCACCGCCGCCATGCCTCCGGCGCCGCCGTACGCGCCACCCGCGCCGCCGTCCGTCCCGCCACCCGCCGCGCCGTCCGTCCCGCCCCAGGCTCCGGCGGCCCCGGCGGCGCGGACCGGCGCGGTGGAGGCTCCGGGCGTGGCGCCCGCCGTGCCGCCCGTACCGACGTTCGCACCGCCGCTCGCCCCGCCGCTCGCGCCGCCGCCTCCCGGGTGCGCCTGGCCCGCGCCGGCGCCCGCGCCGCCCCTCGACGAGCACGCGCGGCTCGTGCCCGTCCCCGCGCGCCACCCCGGCCGTACCGCCGCCGCGCTCGTCTGCGGGGTGCTCGGGCTCGGACTGATCGGCGGCGCCGTCACCGGCAGCTGGCTCACCGGCGACTCCGCCGCGGAACCCGCCGACGAGGACAGCTTCACCACGGCCCGCGCCCTCTGGCACAGCGTCCCCGTCGACACCCTCTTCCCCCGCACTCTCAAGGGCGACGGCGCGGGCCCCGGCAACGCCGCCCGCGACTGGACCAGGGTCGGCGTCGCCCCCGACAGCGGCTGCGCCGCCGCCCTCGACCCGCTGCTCGTCAAGGCGGTCGGCCCGGTCGGCTGCGAACGGGTGCTCCGCGCCACCTACGTGGACGCCACCGCCAGCAGCGTCACCACCGTCGGGCTCGTCTTCACCCAGGCCGACGCCGCCGCGATGAGCGCCCTGCGGGCCCGCTTCCGCGAGGAGAAACTCGGCGACCGCGCCGACCTGATACCCCGCGCCTTCGCCGTCAAAGGCACCACCGCCGCCAAGTTCGGCGACGCGCAGCGCGCCAGCTGGACCGTGAACGTCCTCACCGACGCCCCCGTCGTCGTGTACGGCGTCTCCGGCTTCACCGACGGCCGGAAGGTCACCACGCCCCAGCCCGCGGCTGCGGCGATGGTCCCCGGCGCCACCACCGCGCCCGCGCAGTCCGGCCTCGGCCACGAGGCCAAGGGCATCGCCGACCGCATCGAACGAGGACTGCGCGAGGCCGTCAGCGCCCGCGCGACGGAACCCCGGAGGCCACAGTGACCCCCACCACCGGCCGCCGGTACCGGCGCGCCGCCGCCGTCCTCGCCGCCGCGGCCTTCGTCCTCGTCCCCGCAGTCCCGGCGCACGCCGACGCGATCCGGGACCGGCAGTGGGCGCTGGACGCCATGCACACCGACGAGGCGTGGCGCAGCGCGCAGGGCACCGGCGTCACCGTCGCGGTCCTCGACACCGGAGTCGACGACAACCACCCCGACCTCGAAGGCCAGGTACTGCCCGGCAAGGACCTCATCGGCTTCGGCGCGGTACGCGGCGACCGGTCCTGGGCCCGGCACGGCACCGCCATGGCCGGGATCATCGCGGGCCACGGCCACGGCTTCGACCGGTCCGACGGGGTTCTCGGCATCGCGCCCGAGGCCAAGATCCTGCCCGTACGGGTCATCCTCGAAGGCACCGACCCCGAACGGGCCAAGGCCCGCTCCTCCAAGGGCGGAGCGCTCGCCGAGGGCATCCGCTGGGCCGCCGACCACGGCGCCGACGTCATCAACCTCTCCCTCGGCGACGACAGCGAGTCCGCCCACCCCGAGGCCGGCGAGGACGAAGCCGTCCAGTACGCCCTCGCCAAGGGCGCCGTCGTCGTCGCCTCCGCCGGCAACGGCGGCGAGAAGGGCGACCACATCTCGTACCCGGCGGCCTACCCCGGCGTGATCGCCGTCACGGCCGTCGACCGCTACGGCACCCACGCGGCGTTCTCCACCCGCCGCTGGTACGCCACGGTCAGCGCGCCCGGCGTCGACGTCGTCATCGCCGACCCCGACCATCGCTACTACGAGGGCTGGGGGACGAGCGCGGCCGCCGCGTTCGTCTCGGGCGCGGTGGCGCTCATCCGCTCGGCCCACCCCGACCTGACGCCGGCCCAGATCAAGCAGCTCCTGGCCGACACGGCACGGGACGCGCCGAAGGAGGGGCGCGATGATTCTCGCGGGTACGGGTTTGTGGACCCTGCGTCCGCGCTTGCTTCGGCTGCCGCCGCGGGTGCGGAGACCGGTGCCGCCGGTGCGGCCGGTTCCGCGACTTACCGCAAGCGGTACTTCGGCGCCGGCCCCGACGTGGCCCGCCCCGACCCGGAGCCTGCGGCTTGGCTGGCGCCTACGGCGGGTGGGGTGGGGGCGGTGCTGCTGGCGGGGGCGGTGCTGCTGTGGCGCGGCGGCGCCCGTCGCGTTTTGCCTCCCGGCTAGGGGCCGTGGGGCGGGCGGGTGCGGTGCGGCCGGTGGTGTCCGTGCCGGGTGCCGGGACGGGGTCACCTCCCGGCGAGGGACCGTGGGCTTGGCGGTGCGGTGCGGGGTGCGGCTGGTTGGTTCCGGTGCCGGGGGCCGGGGCACTCCGGAGGCGCATCCCCGGATGCATGATTTACGCCGCGTGCGGCATATCGGTCGACTGCGGGTGCGTTCAGCGGCACAAATCACGCTCTACATCCGGGGACGTCACCTCCTGCGACCCCGGCCCCCTCCGGTCGGTGGTCGGCTCGCGCGCAAACAAACCGTCCCGGGCTGGGGCGGGTGGGTCTGTGCGGGCGGGGAAGGGGGCACCGCAGGGGGTATGTGTCCGGACGTA
Organism: Streptomyces sp. NPDC093109; assembly: GCF_040701725.1. Classification (NCBI taxonomy): domain Bacteria; kingdom Bacillati; phylum Actinomycetota; class Actinomycetes; order Kitasatosporales; family Streptomycetaceae; genus Streptomyces; species Streptomyces sp. NPDC093109. Next base: position 194,161 of record NZ_JBFBEZ010000003.1, on the reverse strand, counting down.
AAGCGCGATTTGTGCCGCTGAGCGAGACCCGCGCATACGGTCCGGCCCGCACGCGGCGTAAATCGTGCAGTCCGGGCGCGTGCCCCCGGAGGGGACCCCGGCAACAACCCGCACCTCACCACCGGGCCCCGCCCAAGACGGACCACGGCCCCCCGCCGGGAGGCGGCCCGTGCAGTCCGGGCGCGTGCCCCCGGAGGGGCACCCGGCAACAACCCGCACGTACCCACCGGGCCCAGCCCGAACAGACCCGCACCCGGCCAGCACCCGCACGTACGAACGGGGCCGAGCCCAGGACGGACCACGGCCCCTCGCCGGGAGGCGACCCGCCCCCGGAGGGGAACCCGGCGACAACCCGCACCGCACCACCCGGGCCCGCCCAAGACCTCCTCGGCCCCCGGCCGCCACCCGCACACGCCCACTGGGCTCAGCCCGAGGACAACATCCCCGCCCGGTAGGGTCAAACCGTGCTGAAGAACATTCCGGAATCCGGATTCTCCGATGATGACGGCACCGCCGATCCCGCTCTCGCCGAGGCGCTCGCCGCCTGGGCCGTGGACCGGGGGGCGGAGGAGCGGGTGCTGGTGGCGTTGACGGGGGCGCGGCTGTTGGTGCCCATCGTTGCCGTGCTCGGGGAGGTGGAGGAGGACGCGAACGGGCTGCGGCGGGAGAAGACGAGCGACATGGCCGTGCCCACGCTGCGCGCGGGGGACCGGCGGGCGTTGCCGGCGTTTACGTCGGTCGACGCGCTGAAGCGCTGGGATCCGGCGGCCAGGCCCGTCGCCGTACCGCTGGGGCAGGCGTTGCAGGCCGCCGCGCACGAGAAGGCGGACACCGTGGTGCTGGATCTGGCCGGGCCCGTGACGTATCAGCTCACCGGGGCCGCGCTGCTGGCGCTCGCCGAGGGGCGGACCAGTGCCGCGCCGCTGGCGGATCCCGCCGTGACGGAGGCGGTGCGGGCGGTGGTGGCCGGTGAGGGTGCGGTGCGGCGGGCGTATCTCGGGCCCGGGAGCGCGGACGGCATCCTCGCGCTCGTACTGGACCCGGCCGAGCCGCCGGCGGAGGCGGCCCGGCGGGTCGCGCGGGCGCTCGCGGCGGACGACGTGCTGAGGGCCCGCCTGGTGCGCGGGCTCGACCTGGCGCTGCTGCCGGCCGAGGCCACGCCGCCGGGCGAGCCCCTGTTCGTACGTCAGCCGTAGACCGGGCCCGTGTACTTCTCGCCCGGGCCCTGGCCCGGCTCGTCGGGGACCACGGACGCCTCGCGGAACGCCAGCTGGAGGGACTTGAGGCCGTCGCGCAGCGGCGCGGCGTGGAAGGAGCTGATCTCCGTGGTGCTGCCGTCCATGAGGCCGGCCAGCGCGTGGATCAGCTTGCGCGCCTCGTCGAGGTCCTTGTGTACGTCGCCCTCGTCGGTCAGGCCGAGCTTCACGGCCGCCGCGCTCATCAGGTTCACCGCGACGGTGACGATCACCTCGACGGCGGGGACCTCCGCGATGTCGCGGGCCATGGCGTCATAGCCGGGGGTTGCTTCGGGTGTCGTCGTGTCGCTCATGGGTCACACGATAGGCGCACAGCCGGTTAGCGCGTGCCCCGGGGAGCTGCTAACCTGGAGTGACGACCGGCCGGACACGTGTGTGCCCGGCCCACAAGTGGAGGCTCCGATCTCCCACCTGGCTGCCCTTACCGGGCGGCGGGTCACCGGTCAGGTGGTGCCCATCGTTCCGTACGGACGATGGAACTGCCCGATGCGCGCCCCGTGGCTCATGCACGGCGGTGCTCCGGTATTCAAGGAGCTGCTGCCTGTGTGCCGTCCGGGGCATTTTTGATGTTCCGCCGCGGTTGGTCTGTACACAAGACGTTACGCGGCTGTCTGCCAGACAGTCGTGTGGTGCTACCGAGGAGGATCCATCAGCGCCGAGCCCCGCATCAACGACCGGATTCGCGTTCCCGAAGTGCGACTTGTCGGTCCCAGTGGCGAGCAGGTGGGCATTGTCCCGCTCGCCAAGGCCCTGGAGCTCGCACAGGAGTACGACCTGGACCTGGTCGAGGTCGCGGCGACAGCCCGTCCGCCCGTGTGCAAGCTCATGGACTACGGGAAGTTCAAGTACGAGTCGGCCATGAAGGCTCGTGAGGCGCGCAAGAACCAGGCGCACACGGTCATCAAGGAAATGAAGCTCCGGCCGAAGATCGACCCGCACGACTATGACACCAAGAAGGGTCACGTCGTCCGGTTCCTCAAGCAGGGTGACAAGGTCAAGATCACGATCATGTTCCGTGGTCGTGAGCAGTCCCGCCCCGAGCTGGGCTTCCGACTGCTCCAGCGGCTCGCTTCGGACGTCGAGGAACTCGGCTTCATCGAGTCGAACCCGAAGCAGGACGGCCGGAACATGATCATGGTTCTGGGCCCGCACAAGAAGAAGACCGAGGCCATGGCCGAGGCCCGCGAGGCGCAGGCCGCCCGCAAGGCCGAGCGTCAGGGTTACGCGACCGAGGAGTCGGCGGACGCGGCGGACGACACCCAGGCGGCCCCCGCCGAGGCTTCGTCCGAGGCGTGAGCCGCGAGGGTGCCGTCCAGGCAGTCCCCGGTTCCGTCGGGAACCACATACCAGAAGATCTGACGCTCCCGTGCGCCGGTCGGGAAACCGGCCGGCAGGGAGCGCCACTGACGAGGAGAGAGCGGCGCCATGCCGAAGAACAAGACGCACAGCGGTGCCAGCAAGCGCTTCAAGATCACCGGCTCGGGCAAGGTGCTGCGCGAGCGGGCCGGCAAGCGCCACCTGCTTGAGCACAAGTCGTCACGGGTGACGCGCCGTCTCACCGGCAACGCCGAGATGGCCCCCGGCGACGCCAAGAAGATCAAGAAGCTTCTCGGCAAGTGACGCCGCTGCCCCCGGGTGACCGGGGGCGACGGCTGTCAGCACCGGGACCTATTCGTTTTCGGGTCGTGTGAGTCCACCCACGACCCCGCTACAAGGAGTCAACACGTGGCACGCGTCAAGCGGGCAGTCAACGCCCACAAGAAGCGCCGGGCAATCCTCGAAGCGGCCAGCGGTTACCGCGGCCAGCGTTCGCGCCTGTACCGGAAGGCGAAGGAGCAGGTCACCCACTCCCTCGTTTACAACTACAACGACCGCAAGAAGCGCAAGGGCGACTTCCGTCAGCTGTGGATCCAGCGGATCAACGCCGCCGCCCGCGCCAACGGCATCACCTACAACCGCTTCATCCAGGGTCTGAAGGCCGCCAACGTCGAGGTCGACCGCAAGATCCTCGCCGAGCTGGCCGTCAACGACGCCAACGCGTTCGCCGCGCTGGTCGAGGTCGCCCAGAAGGCCCTTCCGAGCGACGTCAACGCTCCGAAGGCCGCCGCCTGATCCCCTTTCGGGCAGCACCTGCTCTTCCGCCGGACCCGTAGGCATCGCGCCTGCGGGTCCGGCGCGTTCCACCCGTACCCCGCCACGAGAAGTGAGTACGCCGCCGATGGGCACCCCCGAGCTGATCTCCCCGCGCTCCGCGCGTGTCACGGCCGCCCGGCGGCTCGCCAAGCGCGCCTTCCGCGTCAAGGAGCGCCGGTTCATCGCCGAGGGCCCCCAGGCCGTACGGGAGGCGGTGGCCCACCGCGGCGAGGACGGGGCGCCCACCCTCACCGAGCTGTTCACCACCGCCGAGGCCGCCGAGCGGTACGCGGAGCTGATCGACGCGGCGCGGGCCATCGGCGCCCGGGTACAGCTCGCGCCCGACGAGGTGCTCGCCGACCTCTCCGGGACCGTCACCCCGCAGGGGCTGCTGGGCGTCTGCCGCTTCCTCGACTCGCCGTTCGAGTCCGTCCTGCGGGCCCGGCCCCGGCTCGTCGCCGTCCTCGCGCACGTACGCGACCCCGGGAACGCGGGAACGGTCCTGCGCTGTGCCGACGCTGCGGGCGCCGACGCCGTCGTCCTCACCGACGCCTCCGTCGACCTGTACAACCCGAAGTCCGTACGGGCGTCGGCCGGTTCGCTCTTCCATCTGCCGGTGGTCGTCGGCGTCCCCGTCGAGCAGGCCGTCCGGGGGCTGCGGGAGGCGGGCGTACGGATCCTGGCCGCCGACGGCGCGGGCGACCACGACCTGGACGACGAGCTGGACGCGGACACCATGGGCGGGCCCACCGCCTGGGTCTTCGGCAACGAGGCGTGGGGCCTGCCCGCCGAGACGCGCGCCCTCGCGGACGCCGTCGTACGGGTGCCGATCCACGGAAAGGCCGAGAGCCTGAACCTGGCGACCGCCGCGGCCGTATGTCTCTACGCCTCAGCACGCGCCCAGCGCGTCCGCGGTACGTGCTGAGGGGGTCCGTTCCGGCCAGGGCGACGAGTAATGTTGCGCTTTCGGGGACCCACTGAGCGATGCGGAAGAGGTGGGGTGCGGGCATGACTGTCGGTGCGAGCGGATCCGCCGCGGCCCGGAGCGCCTTACTCCGTGGACCGGAGGACGGCGGACCGGGGGCCGCCCCGTGCGGTATCGACCCCGACGACCTCCCCGACGGGCTGATCATCGCCGACGAGACCGGCCGGGTCGTCTGCTTCAACACCGCCGCCGCCCGGATCACCGCCATACCGCCCTCCGACGCCCTCGGCCACCCGCTGGAGCACGCGCTGCCGCTGGAGGACCTCAAGGGCCGCCGCTGGTGGACGCTGACCGACCCGTACGGCGGTCTCGCCACCCGGGTCGGCCAGCCCGAGCGCAATCTGCTGCTGCCCGGCGGCCGTGAGGTGCTCGTCTCCGCCCGGTACGTGCGCGAGCGCCCCACCGGGCCCGTGCGCCGGCTGGTCATCTGCGTACGGGGCACCGAGGCGCGCCGCCGTACCGAACTCAGCCACGCCGAGCTGATCGCGACCGTCGCCCACGAACTGCGCTCCCCGCTGACCTCCGTCAAGGGGTTCACCGCCACCCTGCTCGCCAAGTGGGAGCGGTTCACCGACGACCAGAAGCGGCTGATGCTGGAGACGGTCGACGCCGACGCGAACCGGGTCACCCGGCTGATCACCGAGCTGCTCGACATCTCCCGCATCGACTCCGGACGGCTTGAGCTGCGCCGGCAGCCCGTCGACATCGGCCAGGCCGTCGCCCGCCACGTCCAGTCGCACACCGCCTCAGGCCAGTCGCCCGACCGGTTCCTCGTCCGTATCCAGCAGCCGCTGCCCGATCTGTGGGCCGACCCCGACAAGATCGACCAGGTGCTGGGCAACCTGCTGGAAAACGCGGTGCGCCACGGCGAGGGAACCGTCACTATCGATGTGGCGGCCGCGGAGGTCCAGCACGCGGCCGGGACAGAGAAGGGGACGGCCGTCACCGTGTGCGACGAGGGGCCCGGTATTCCGGAGGAGTCCATGAACCGCGTCTTCACCCGCTTCTGGCGGGGCAGCAAGCGCGGCGGCACCGGGCTGGGGCTGTACATCGTCAAAGGCATCGTCGAGGCGCACAACGGGACGATCACGGTCGGGCGCGCGCCCGGCGGCGGTGCCGAGTTCCGCTTTGTCCTGCCCGTCGGCACCCCCGCCCATCTCATATAGCGGCCCGGGCGGGCACCACGGGCTCCGTCACCTTCGTACGGCCTTTAGACTCGACCTTTGGCACCTTCGCGCCCCCAGTGATCGAGCAGGGTCGTTTCGCCAGCCAATCGGAAGTACGGGAAGAGATGTCCGCACCGAACAAGTCGTACGACCCGGTCGAGGTCGAGGCACTGAAACCGGAAGAGATCGAGCGCATGCGGGACGAGGCGCTCGCCGCCTTCGCCGCCGCCGGTGACCTCGACGCGCTCGCCCACGCGAAGACCGCGCACACCGGAGGCACGTCGCCGCTCGCCCTCGCCAACCGGGAGATCGGCGCGCTGCCGCCGCAGGCCAAGGCCGAGGCAGGCAAGCGCGTCGGCCAGGCGCGCGGCGCCGTCAGCAAGGCGCTCGCCGCCCGCCAGGCCGAGCTGGAGGCCGAGCGCGACGCCCGGGTCCTGGTCGAGGAGGCGGTGGATGTCACGCTGCCGTACGACCGGACCCCGGCCGGCGCCCGCCACCCGCTGACCACCTTCATGGAGCGGGTCACGGACGTCTTCGTGGCCATGGGCTACGAGGTCGCCGAGGGCCCCGAGGCCGAGGCCGAGTGGTTCAACTTCGACGCGCTCAACTTCGTCCCTGACCACCCGGCCCGGCAGATGCAGGACACCTTCTTCGTCCAGGGGCCCGACGGCACCACGGGCGACGAGTCCGGTGTGGTGCTCCGTACGCACACCTCGCCGGTCCAGGCCCGCTCGCTGCTCTCGCGCGAGCTGCCCGTCTACGTCGTCTGCCCCGGGCGGGTCTACCGCACCGACGAGCTGGACGCGACCCACACCCCGGTCTTCCACCAGATCGAGCTGATCGCGGTCGACGAGGGCCTCACCATGGCCGACCTCAAGGGCACCCTGGACCACATGGTCCAGGCGCTCTTCGGCCCGGACATGAAGACCCGGCTGCGGCCGAACTTCTTCCCGTTCACCGAGCCGTCCGCCGAGATGGACATGGTCTGCTACGTCTGCCGCGGCGAGTCCGTCGGCAACCCCGACCGGCCCTGCCGCACCTGCGGCAGCGAGGGCTGGATCGAGCTGGGCGGCTGCGGCATGGTCAACCCCAAGGTGCTCACCGCCTGCGGGGTCGACCCCAAGAAGTACAGCGGATTCGCCTTCGGGTTCGGCATCGAACGGATGCTGATGTTCCGCCACAACGTCGAAGACATGCGAGACATGGTCGAGGGTGACGTCCGGTTCACCCGGCCGTTCGGGATGGAGATCTGATGCGGGTCCCGCTTTCCTGGCTGCGGGAGTACGTCGACCTGCCGGCGACCGAGACCGGCCGTGACGTGCAGGCCAAGCTCGTCTCCGCCGGCCTTGAGGTCGAGACGGTCGAGCAGCTCGGCGCCGGCCTCAAGGGCCCGCTCGTCGTGGGCAAGGTCCTCACCATCGAGGAGCTGGAGGGCTTCAAGAAGCCCATCCGCTTCTGCACCGTCGACGTCGGCACGGCCAACGGCACCGGCGAGCCGCAGGAGATCGTCTGCGGCGCGCGCAACTTCGCCGTCGGCGACAAGGTCGTCGTCGTACTGCCCGGCGCCGTGCTGCCCGGCGACTTCGCGATCGCCGCGCGCAAGACGTACGGCAGAACGTCCCACGGCATGATCTGCTCCGGCGACGAGCTGGGCATGGGCGACGACGGCACCGGCGGCATCATCGTGCTGCCGCCCGAGTGCGAGGCCGGCACCGACGCCATCGCCCTGCTGGAGCTGGTCGACGAGGTCCTCGACATCGCCGTCACCCCCGACCGCGGCTACTGCCTGTCGCTGCGCGGGGTCGCCCGCGAGACGGCCATCGCGTACGGGCTGCCGCTGAGCGACCCGGCGCTGCTCGACGTCCCCGCGCCGAACTCGTACGGCCACCCGGTGAAGATCGCCGACCCGCGCGGCTGCGACCGCTTCACCGCCCGCACGGTCACCGGCCTCGACCCCGAGGCCCGCAGCCCGATCTGGCTGCGGCGCCGGCTCCAGAAGGCCGGCATGCGGCCGATCTCGCTCGCCGTCGACATCACCAACTACGTGATGCTGGAGCTGGGCCAGCCCCTGCACGCGTACGACCGCACCCGGCTCGACGGGCCCATCGGGGTCCGCCGTGCCGAGCACGGCGAGAAGATCACCACGCTCGACGGCACCAAGCGCGTCCTGGACGCGGCCGACCTGGTCATCACCGACAACCGCGGGCCGATCGGTCTCGCGGGCGTGATGGGCGGCGCCCACACCGAGATCGCCGACACCACGACCGACCCGGAGACCGGCGCCGTCAGCGGCACCACCGAGGTCGTCATCGAGGCCGCGCACTTCGACGCGATCTCCATCGCCCGCACCGCGCGCCGCCACAAGCTGGCCTCCGAGGCGTCCAAGCGCTTCGAGCGCGGCACCGACCCCGGTGCCACGGCCGCCGCCGCGCAGCGGACCGTCGACCTGCTGGTGCTGCTCGCGGGCGGCTCCGCCGAGGCCGGCGTCACCGAGGTCATCGCGCCGCCCGCGCCGCACACCATCGCCATGCCCGCCGACCACCCCGACCGCGTCGCCGGGGTCGCGTACGGCCGCGAGACCGTCGTACGCCGGCTCCAGCAGATCGGCTGCGACGTGTACGGGCAGGACGACCTGGTCGTCACCGTGCCGTCCTGGCGCCCCGACCTCGGCGCGCCCAACGACCTCGCCGAGGAGGTCATCCGGCTGGAGGGGTACGAGAACCTGCCCTCCACGCTGCCCACCCCGCCCTCGGGCCGCGGGCTCACCGAGCGTCAGCGGCTGCACCGCAGGGTCGGCCGCGCGCTGGCCGGGGCCGGCTATGTCGAGGCGCTGAACTACCCGTTCACCGGCGAGGCCGTGCTCGACGCCTTCGGTCTCGCCGCCGACGACGAGCGCCGCCGTACGGTCACGCTCGTCAACCCGCTCTCCGACGAGGAGCCGGCGCTGCGCACCACGCTGCTGCCCGGCCTGCTCGCCGCGCTGCGCCGCAACGACGGCCGCGGCTCGCACGATCTGGCGCTCTTCGAGACCGGCTCGGTCTTCCGGCCCACCGGCGAGGAGACCGTCCCCGTACGGCTGCCCGTCGACCGGCGGCCGACCGTCGAGGAGATCGCCGCTCTCGACGCGGCCCTGCCGCGCCAGCCGCGTCACGCGGCGGTCGTGCTGGCCGGGGCGCGCGAGCAGGCCGGCTGGTGGGGCAAGGGCGGTCAGGCGGTCTGGGCGGACGCCGTCGAGGCGGCCCGCACCGTCGCCCGCGAGGCCGGGGTCGAGCTGACCGTACGGGCCGCGCGGTACGAGCCGTGGCACCCGGGCCGCTGCGCCGGGCTCTTCGCCGTGACCGACGGCGAGGAGACGCTCGTCGGCCACGCCGGGGAGCTGCACCCGCGCACCGTGAAGGCGCTCGGGCTGCCGGAGCGCACCTGCGCCATGGAGGTCGATCTCGACCTGCTGGAGCGGGCGTCCACGGGCGCGCTCCAGGCGCCGCGTATCTCCACCTACCCGGTCGCCACCCAGGACGTCGCGCTGGTCGTCGCGGCCGACGTGCCGGCCGCCGAGGTGGAGCGGGCGCTGTACGAGGGCGCGGGGGAACTCCTGGAGTCCCTGCGGCTGTTCGACGTCTTCGCCGGCGAACAGATCGGCGAGGGCCGCAAGTCCCTCGCGTACGCCCTGCGCTTCCGCGCCGCGGACCGCACCCTGACGGTCGACGAGGCCACGGCCGCGCGCGACGCGGCGGTGGCGCTGGCCGGGGAGCGGACCGGGGCGGTTCTGCGGGGCGCCTGACCGGCGGTTTTTGAGCGGTTTTTGAGGGGCGCGTCCGGATTCTGGACGCGCCCCTCACTCGTTCGAGTGAGGAAGCCGGGCGTGGTTCGCGTTCGGGCCCCAGTGATCGACACAATCGATCCGGCCACGACGGTCGAGTACGCCCAGAGGCTCGGGGTCTTCCGCTCGGATCAGGCCGGATCAGGGAGCGGGGGCCGGCGGATGTATCGGACCAGGGCAGCGGACGGAACGTCCATGGACGACACCACGTCCGGGGACCAGCGGCAGGAGCAGGACGAGCGGGAGTCACGGGAAGCGCTGGCGGAGCTGGCGGCGCTCGAAGAGGCCTCCGCCTCCTGGGGCTTCATGGAGTGCGCGGTGCCCGGCGGGCTGCTCGCACTGATCATCACCTGGGAGCTGACCCGCCCGACCACACCCCGGGAGAACCTGCTCCCGCGGATCGTGACCTGCGTGGCGTTCGTGCTGCTGATGGCCTACATCCTGGTGCGGGTACGGCGCCGGGCTGCGCGTGAGCTGGGCGAGGTACGGGCGGTGGCGCGCGCCGCCCAGGAGACGCTGATCCGGCCGCTGCCGCCCCGGCTGGACGGGTTCGCGCTCGCCGCCCGGCAGCTCTCCGTCTCCCGGAGCGCCGATGTCGGCGGCGATCTGTACGAGGCCCTGGCCACCCCGTACGGCGTCCGCGTCGTTATCGGCGATGTGCGCGGCCACGGGCTGCCGGTCATCGGCACGGTGGCCGCGGTCCTCGGCAGCTTCCGGGAGGCCGCGTACGACGAGAGCGGGCTCGACGGGGTGCTGCGCCGGCTGGACCGGGCGCACCAGCGCCATGTCAGCGACCAGGCGCGCGACTCGGGGGCCGGGGCCGGCGGCGGTGCCGACGCGCACGAGCAGGAGTGCCTGTCGGCCGAGGAGTTCGTGACCGTACTGCTGCTGGAGATCGGCCCGGACGCCGAGGTGCGGGTGCTCAACTGCGGCCACCCGTGGCCGTATCTGCTCGGCCGGTGCGTCACCCGGCTGGCCGCCGGCGAGCCGCTGCCGCCGATGGGCGCCGCGCCGCTGCCCGCCGACCTTCCGCCGCAGCGCTGCGGGCGGCTGCTGCCCGGCGAGACACTCCTCCTGCACACCGACGGCGCGGAGGACGCGCGTGACACGGAGGGCCGCTTCTTCCGCCTCGCGGAGGAGCTCGCGCGCATCGTGCCGTCGGGCGCGCGCCCGCCGCTGCCGCCCGCCGCGGTGGTGGGCCGGATCCACTCCGCGCTGCTGCGCCACACCGGCGGACGGGTCAGGGACGACACGGCGCTGCTGGCCCTGCGCAACGACCGCGTCCCGGTGGAGGAGCACGAGCGGGTCCCGGCGCAGTCCGGCGAACCGGCCCGCGGACCGACCCATCCGGCCGGTCTTCTCCTTCCGCTGGACGAATGACCGCCGGACGGGCCCGTGAGCGAGGCGTCGTCCGCCCCGCCGGCGGGGTGTCGGGCAGGTCGCGGCGGGGCGGACGGTGCGGGGTGCGGGCCGCCGCACAGTACGAGGGGGGAGCCACGGCCCGGCCCGCCTCCTCCTCTTCGGTGAGGCGCTGCCAGTCAACCGTCCAGGGACGTCCCGCGGCAGGGCGCACGCGCCACGGGACCGGGCATTACGTTCACACCCCGTGCGTTTCCCGTTCCACTACGCTGGTGCGGCCGAGCCATCGGAGGGGCACATGCAGCCCAATTCACTGCTCGATTCCCTGCTGGACGAGGCGGGCATCTCCCATGCCGGTCTCGCCGCCCGGGTCAACCAGGCGGGCCGTACCAGAGGCCTCGCCCTGCGGTACGAACACACCGCCGTATCGCGCTGGCTGAAGGGCCAGCGGCCCCGCGGCCAGGTGCCCGACCTGATCTGCGCGGTGCTCGGCGACCGGCTGCGCCGGCCGCTCTCCCTCGACGACATCGGGCTCGGTGTGCCCGGCGAGGCGCCCGTACCGGGCGGCACCCCGCTCGCCGGGTTCGTGGAGCGGGCCACCGCGCTGTGGCGCAGCGACGAGCAGCAGCGACCGCACATAGTGGCCGCCCCCACGGTCACCGGCACGCCCGCCGTCATGCCCGTCTGGGAGTGGGAGAACCCGCCCGAGGACTCGGACGTCTCCCGCACCGGCGGCAACCGGGTCGGCCCCGCCGACATCGAGCTGCTGCGCTCCGCCCGCGCGCACTACGAGCTGATGTACCGCCGGGCGGGCGGCGTGGCGACCAGGACCCGGATCGTCCGCTTCCTCAACGCCGAGGCCGCCCCGCTGCTGCGCGGCGGGTACACCGACGCGATGGGCCGTCAGCTGCACCGGGCCACCGGCGGGCTGGTCGCGGTGGCCGGCATCTGCGCGTACGACTCCGACGCGCACGGGCTCGCCCAGCGCTACTTCCACCAGGCGCTGCGGCTGGCCAAGGCCAGCGGGGACCGGGGGCTCGGCGCGTACGCCATCGCGCTGCTGGTCAACCAGTCGCTGCACATGGGGGAGTACCGGCAGGCGGTCGCCTTCGCGGAGGCCGCGCTGCGTACGGCGGGCAGCCGGATCACGCCCGCGCTCGCCGCCGATCTGCACGCGATGCAGGCCAAGTCGTACGCGCATCTCGGCGACGCGGGCGGGGCGCTCGGCTGTATCCGGCGCGCGGAGTCGGAGGCGGAGCGCATCCGGCCGGGCCGCGAGCCCGACGAGACCGGTTACGTACAGCCCGGGCTGGTGAACGTGCAGGTGGCCGAGGCGCTGCTCAGCCTCGGCGATCTGCCCGCGGCGCGCGCGCACGCCACGGCGGCCGTGGACAGCCCGGCGCACGACCGGGGGCGGGTCCACCGGCTCGCGATGCTCAGCCATATCGAGCTGCGGCAGGGCGAGCCCGACCGGGCGGCGCGGACGGCGGCGGAGATGGCGGAGCGGGCCAGGGGCATGGAGTCGCAGCGGCTGCGGGACCGGCTGCGCGCCGTACGGGAGCAGCTGGTGGCCAGCGGTTCCGCGGTGGCGGAGGAGACGGCGGAGCTGATCGAGGGGGCGCTGCGCGTTCCGCTGTAGACCGCTGCCGGGCCCCGCCGCGGGGCCACTCCCGCGCCACCTCCGTGCCACGTCCGCGCTGCCCGCGCCGCCCTGTGAGTCCCTCTGTGAGCCCCCCGTGCGTTCCTGTCTCTGCTGTTCGCTGCTGCGATATTGCCATCAACTTGTCGGAAGGTGGCAGAAACGTGCAGTGGACGAAACTAAGTGAGCAAACCGTCTATGAGAACCGCTGGTTCAGCGTCAATCTGGCCGATGTCGAACTCCCCGACGGCCGCCATCTGGACCACTTCCTCATCCGGCTCCGCCCGGTCGCCGTGGCGACCGCGGTCAACTCCGCCAACGAGGTGCTGATGCTCTGGCGGCACCGCTTCATCACCGACAGCTGGGGCTGGGAGCTGGCCGCCGGCGTCGTCGAGGACGGCGAGGACATCGAGACCGCGGCGGCGCGGGAGATGGAGGAGGAGACCGGGTGGCGCCCCGGCCCGCTGCGCCATCTGCTGACGGTCGAGCCGTCCAACGGTCTGAGCGATGCCCGGCACCATCTCTACTGGACCGATGAGGCGACCTACATCGGCCATCCCGAGGACGACTTCGAGTCCTCGCGCCGGGAGTGGGTGCCGCTGAAGCTGATCCCGGACATGATCGCCCGGGGGGAGATCCCGGCCGCCAATATGACGGCCGGGCTGCTGATGCTCCATCATCTGCGGCTGGGGTAGGCGTAGGCGTAGGCGTCCGTGGCCGGTGGCGCCGGTCGGTGAAGTCCGCACGGCCGGGACGCGGTCAGCGGCCGACGGCCTGCCAGACCGTCGTGGCCAGCGCTCCGAGAGCGCAGAGCGACGCCACGGCGGGCAGCGGCCACCGGGCGTGTTCCAGCGCCGCGACGCGCGCGGCCAGATCGTGCACATCCTTGTCGGTCTGGTCGCCGCGCTGGGCGAGCAGCGCCAGTCTGCCGTCGGCCCTCGCCAGGCCGACATCGAGGCCGTGGCGCAAGTCGGCGTAGGTGTGGGCCTTGTGGGCCGCGTCGGCCTGGCCGGACTTGCCGGCGAGCAGGGAGTGGTCGGGGTCGGGGGTCACGTTTCCGCTCCTGTCGAGGTGGGAGTGTCCTCTTCCCAGGGAGTCAACTCCCCCTGGGCGCACGGCATCAAGGTGTGCGAATGGCATATGCGCGCACCCCGCGCACACCTCGTGCGAAGAGGTGTTACGGAGGGTAGCCCCGAGGGTGTTTCCGGTGCGCGGGGCCGGTATTCTCGCCCCCATGGCATCGATCGGACGCAAGGCGAAAGAAGCCCTGGTGACGGTGGACCGGCTCATGGGGGGCCAGGAGCCCCCTACCCGGTTCCAGCTCTTCGCCGCCCGCCATCCGGTGGCCGTGGGGTTCGCCGTCGCGGCCCCACTCCTTCTCGTCTCGCTCGTGACCGTGCTGCCGGACGACGGCTTCGCGGAGGCGCTCGTCTTCGTGGGGTTCGCCGTCGCCCTCGGCGCGATCTTCGGAGGCACCGCGTTCGCGGAGCGCCTGCGGCAGCGCCGGCTGGTCGCCCGGGGCCTGTACGAATTCCCCGAGCGCGCCCCACGCCGCTCCGGGCGGGGGCGGACGTGACCCGCGTCTGGACCGCGCTCGCCATCCTCTTCGCGGCGCTCGCCGTCGGCAGCGTCGCCTCCAAGGAGGCCGGCGCGCCGATCGGCATCGGTGATCTGGCGGTCACCGCGCTGCTCGCCTGCTTCGCCTGGGCCTGCTGGAAGTGCCGACGGTGACCCCGGCGGGTTCGGGCGGACACGAGAAGGGCCGTGCTCCGCGGTGGCGGAGACGGCCCTTCGTCATGGCAGGCGTGTGAACAGCGGTCAGTGGTACGGGTAGAAGCCCGCGCCCGTCTTGCGGCCGAGCCGGCCCGCGTCCACCATCCGCTGGAGCAGCGGGGACGCGGCGTACAGCGGCTCCTTGTACTCGGCGTACATCGAGTCGGCGACCGACGCGACCGTGTCAAGACCGATCAGATCCGCCAGTTTCAGCGGGCCCATCGGGTGGGCGCAGCCCATCTCCATCCCGTTGTCGATGTCCTCGCGGCTCGCGATGCCCGACTCGTACATCCGGATCGCGGCCAGCAGATACGGGATGAGCAGCGCGTTCACCACGAAGCCCGAGCGGTCCTGGGCGCGGATGGCGTGTTTGCCCAGCACCTTCTCGACGACGGCCGCGGCGCGCTCGACCGTCTCCTCCGAGGTGGTCAGCGCGGGGATCAGCTCGACGAGCTGCTGCACGGGGGCCGGGTTGAAGAAGTGGATGCCGATGACCTGGTCGGGGCGGGACGTCGCGACGGCGAGCTTGACCAGCGGGATCGAGGAGGTGTTGGAGGCGAGGATCGCGTCGGGACGTGTCACCACCTGATCGAGTACCTGGAAGATCTCCGTCTTGATCTGCTCGTTCTCGACCACGGCCTCGATGACGAGATCGCGGTCGGCGAACTCCCCGAGGTCCGTGGTGAAGCTGAGCCTGCCGAGTGCCGCGTCCCGCTCCGCCTCGGTGATCTTGCCGCGCTCGGCGGCCTTGGCGAGCGAGTTCGTCAGCCGGGTCCGGCCGATCTCCAGTGCCTCGCCGGTGGTCTCGGCGACCTTGACCTCCAGGCCGCTGCGGGCGGCGACCTCCGCGATGCCTGCGCCCATCTGGCCGCAGCCCACCACTCCGACGCGGGCGATATCGGTCAGGGTGTCGGTCACATCGTGCCTTTCGCTGGTCCGTGTCCCGGCAGGTCCCCCGTGTGATTCCGGCGCCCGCCAGGGACAGGACGTTACTCCGACGGCGGGTGTGGCCGGTGCGCCGGGGCGGGCATCAACTCTTCGGACTGAGCGGCCGACCGAGCGAGCGACCGACCGACCGACGACCGACCACCGGGCAAGGGCAGGGACAGGTACATGGAACACGGTACGAGCCGGGGCACACACGGGGGCGCGAGCCCGCTGGGCAGGAGGGAGTTCGTCGGGGCCGGGGCCGCGATGGTCGCGGCGCTGCTCACGGCCGGGGACTCGGCCTTCGCGGCGGCAGCGGCAGAGGCCACGGCCACCGGCGCTCCGGGCGGGCCGCGCCCCGTACCCGCGCGGCCCGCGCTGCGCGGCATGTGGATCGCGACCGTCACCAACCGCGACTGGCCGTCCAGAGCGGGGCTGACGGCCGCCGCCCAGCGCACCGAGCTGATCAGGCATCTGGACACCGCCGTCAAGCGCGGCCTCAACGCCGTCGTCCTCCAGGTCAGGCCGACCGCCGACGCGCTGTGGCCCTCGCCGTACGAGCCGTGGGCGCAGTACCTCACCGGCACCCAGGGCAAGGACCCCGGCTGGGACCCGCTGGGCACGGCCGTACGGGAGGCGCACGCGCGCGGGCTCGAACTGCACGCCTGGTTCAACCCGTACCGCGTCGCCAACCACACCGACCGCACGCGGCTGATCGCGACGCACCCGGCGCGGGTCCACCCGGAGTGGACCGTCCCGTACGGCGGGAAGCTGTACTACAACCCGGGCCTGCCCGAGGTCAGGAAGTTCGTCCAGGACGCGATGCTCGACGCGGTCGCGCGGTACGACATCGACGCCGTGCACTGGGACGACTACTTCTATCCGTACCCGGTCGCCGGGGAGAGCTTCGACGACGCCGACGCGTACCGGCGCCACGGCGGCTCCGCCTCCAAGGCGGCCTGGCGGCGCGGCAACATCGATCTGCTGGTACGGGAGACGGGCGCGCGGATCAAGGAGATCAAGCCGGGCGTACGGTTCGGCATCAGCCCGTTCGGTGTCTGGCGCAACGCCGCCACCGACCCGCTCGGCTCGGACACCCGGGGCGGCGTCCAGACGTACGACGACCTGTACGCCGACACCCGGAAATGGATCAGGAACCGCTGGATCGACTACATCGTGCCGCAGTTGTACTGGAATATCGGTTATGCCGCCTGCGACTACGCGAAGCTGCTGCGCTGGTGGGACGGGACCGTACGGGGCACGGGCGTCGACCTGTACATCGGCGAGGCCCTCTACAAGGCGGGCGATCCGGCGCAGCCCGCCGCCTGGCAGGACCCGGCCGAGCTGTCCCGGCACCTCACCCTCGCCCGGGAGTACGCGGGGGTGCGCGGCCACTGCTTCTTCTCGGCGAAGGAGGTCGGCGCCGATCCGATCGGTGCCATGACCCGGGTGGTGGCGGACCACTACGGGAAGCGGGCGCGGCCGGGCGTCTGAATCCCGGCCGGCCGCGTCTGACTCCCGGCCGGCCGTGTGCGCCGCCTCAGGCCGCCGACCGCTGGGTCACCGCGATACAGACCAGCACCGCCACGGCGGCCAGCGGCGCGGCGGGCGTGAGGTGTTCGCCCAGCAGGAGTACGGACCAGACCAGGGTCAGCACCGGCTGGGCGAGCTGGAGCTGGCTGGCCCGGGGGATCCCGATCGCGGCCATGCCCCGGTACCAGACGTACAGTCCGAAGAACGTCGAGCCCGCGGCCACCCAGAGCAGCCCGATCACCCCGTGCGCCGTCAGCCGCACCGGCTCGAAGGACAGCGCCACCGCCGCGCCCGTCAGGGAGAGCGGCAGACAGCCGATCAGCGCCCAGCCGATCACCTGCCAGCCCGGCATCTCCCGGGCCAGCCTGCCGCCCTCCGTATAGCCGGCCGCGCAGACCAGCAGCGCGCCGAAGAGATACAGATCGCCGGCGGACAGGGCGCCGCCGCTCTGCTGGACGGCGAAGGCGAGCACCACGGCCGCGCCGGCGCCCGCCGCCACCCAGAACGTACGCGACGGCCGCCGGCCCGTACGGACGGCGGCGAACGCGGCCGTGGTGAGCGGCAGCAGCCCGACCACCACCGCCGCGTGCGAGGTGGTGGACGTCTCCAGCGCCAGCGTGGTCAGCAGCGGGAACCCCACCACGACCCCGCCGGCGACCACGAGGAGCCCGCCCAGATGGCGGCGGTGGGGGAGCGGCACGCGCAGCGCCAGCAGGAAGCCGCCCGCGATCAGCGCGGCGAGCACGCTGCGGACCGCGACGAACGACCAGGGGCCGAAGCTCTCCAGGCCCCACACGGTGGACGGGAAGGTGAGGGAGAAGGCGACGACACCGAGCGCGGCGAGCAGGGTGCCACGGGAGAAGCCGGTGGGGGAGGGAGCGCCGGAGGCGCTTGCGGTGGTACTGCCGGTGGTACTTCCTGAGGCGGTGACCGCTATCGCATCGGCGGTAGTAGCGCTATTCTGTGCTGTCATGCATGAGCGTAGCAGTGTGGCAGATCTGGCGAAATCCCTGCGGGCCGAGCTGAACCGCTACTCACCCGGTGGAAAGCTGCCGTCCAGCCGGGCCCTCGTCGAGCGGTACCGCGTCTCCCCGGTCACCGTCTCCCGCGCCCTCGCCCGGCTCACCGCCGAAGGGCTCGTCACCACCAGGCCCGGGGCCGGAGCCTTCCGCGCGCCCGCCAGGACCGGCCAGCCCGCGCCCGGCGACACCTCCTGGCAGGAGGTCACCCTCAGCGCCGACACCGCCGCCGAACTCGTCCCGCGCGCCGTGGACGCCTCCGGCGTCCTCATCACGCTCGCCGCGCCACCGCCGGGCGTCATCGAGTTCAACGGCGGCTATCTGCACCCCTCCCTCCAGCCGGAACAGGCGATGGCCGCCGCCCTCGCCCGCGCGGGCCGGCGGCCCGGCGCCTGGGGCAGACCGCCCATCGACGGCCTGCCCGAGCTGCGCGACTGGTTCGCCCGGGGGATCGCCGACACCTGCACGGCCGCCGAGGTGCTCGTCACGGCGGGCGGCCAGAGCGCGCTGACCACCGCGCTGCGCGCGCTCGCCCCGCCCGGCGCGCCCGTCCTCGTCGAATCGCCCACGTACCCCGGGATGCTGGCCATCGCCCGCGCCGCCGGGCTGCGGCCCGTACCCGTACCGGTGGACGCCGACGGGGTGAGGCCCGAACTGCTCGCCGCCGCGTTCCGGGCCTCCGGCGCCAAGGTGTTCGTCTGCCAGCCGCTCTTCCAGAACCCCACCGGCGCGGTGCTCTCGGCGGCCCGCAGGCCCGAGGTGCTGCGGATCGCCCGGGAGGCCGGGGCGTTCGTCGTGGAGGACGACTTCGTACGGCGCCTGGCGCACGAGGACGCGGGCCCGCTGCCCCGGACGCTGGCCGCCGACGACCCGGACGGCGTCGTGGTTCACGTCTGCTCGCTCACCAAGGCGACCTCCCCGAGCCTGCGGGTCGGCGCGCTCGCCGCGCGCGGGCCGGTGCTGGAGCGGCTGCGCGCCATCCATGTCGTCGACACGTTCTTCGTGCCGCGCCCGTTCCAGGAAGCCGCGCTCGAACTCGTCGGCTCGGCCGCGTGGAACCGCCATCTGCGGTCCGTGTCGGCCGAGTTGGGGTCCCGCCGTACCGCCATGACGGCGGCGCTGCGCATCGCGCTGCCCGAGCTGGCCCTGCCGCACATCCCGGTGGGCGGCTACCACCTGTGGCTGCGGCTGCCGGACGGCGCCGACGAGCAGGCGGTCGTCTCCGCCGCCCTGCGCGCGGGCGTCGCCGTCGCGCCCGGCCGCCCGTACTTCAGCGCCGAACCGCCCGCCGCCCATCTGCGGCTGAGCTTCGCGGCGGTGGCGGGCGCCGGGGAGATCACCGAGGGCGTACGGCGGCTGCGTACGGCGTGCGACGAGGCCCTCGGGTCGCTCGGCTGACTTCCGGGCAGGGGGCGGGCCCTTGACCGGGGGTGCTTTCGGCCCCACGATCGCGGCCATGACTGTTCGGCTCACTCTGGTCGCCGCGGCGCGCGGGTCGGACCTGTACGACGAACGCTTCGAGGACGACCGTCCCCTCGACCGGGCCGGCTGGTACGAGACACAGCTCGTCGCGCACGCGCTGCTCCCGCTCTGCGCCGCCGATCTCCGCTACTGCTCGCCGAGCCCCCGCAGCCGCGCCACCGGTGAGGCCCTCGGCTTCGCGCCGCTCCTCCAACCCGCCCTGCGCGACTGCGACATGGGCCGTTGGCGCGGGCACACCCTGGCCGAGGTGGCGGCCCGCGAGCCGGCCGCCGTCGACGCGTGGCTCGCGGACCCGCGCGCCGCACCGTACGGCGGCGAACCCCTGCTGGCCTTCATCTCCCGGATAGGGGGCTGGCTCGACACCCGGCCCGCCGAGGGCATCGCCGCCATCGCCGCGGTCGCCGAGCCGGCGGTCGTCCGGGCGGCCCTGGTCTACGCGCTGAAGGCGCCGCCCCGTACCTACTGGTACGTGGATGTCCGGCCCCTCTCGACCGTCACCCTGACGGGTACGCCGGGCCGCTGGAACCTGCGGCTGGACGCGGTGGCCTGAGGGGCCGGACGGAGGTGAGGGGCCGGACGGAGGTGAGGGGCCGGACGGAGGTGTCCGCGGTGCTCCGGGGTCAGCTCACCGTGACCGTCTGGAGGAGGTTGTTGTAGCCGGTGGCCGCCTCCCACGTGCCCTGGTTGGCCAGCCGGACGGAGTACTCGGGCCGGGACGACAGCTGCGGGTCGGGGAGGTTCAGCAGCAGGCTGTAGCTGCCCGTGGGCAGGCCGGCCGGCAGGGTCACACTCCGGTCGATCGTGGTGGTGGTGCCGGCGGCCCAGGTGCGCGGGTCACCGGTCAGCGGCAGCCGGTACACCTGGGAGGTGGCGTTGTTGCGCAGCACCAGTTCCAGACCGCGCGGATTGAACGGCGCCGCGTACCCGTCGTTCCTGACGGTGAGGTTCACCGCGAGCGGGCCGCCCGGACTCGCCGTGGTGGGGAAGGTTCCGCTCTGGAGGGCGAAGCGGTAGCCGAGGTTCCGGGTGATCTCGGGCAGACAGCCGCCGGTGCGCCAGCCGTTGACGACGTTCGCCTCGTAGTCGGTGTTCATGTACGACCAGTGGAACATCTTCAGCTCGGAGAGCGTGGTCGGGCAGCTGGTGCGGGGGGTGTTGACGGCGCAGGTCTCGCCGCCCATGGGGAGCGAGGCGGTCTCGGTGGCGAGGTAGGGGTATTCGACGGCGGGGTTCTCGTACGTGCCGAAGTCGTCGGCGCTGGCGAGGAAGCAGTCGTTGTGGTGGCCGACGCGGGCGACGGCGGTGCCGTTGTACGCCTGGGAGGCGGGCAGCGCGGTCGTGCCGTACATCGTCCGCTTGTACTTGGGGGTGCGCAGCTGCACCATGCGCGTCGACGGCAGGACGTCGAGGGTCTTGTCGACGACGGCCTTGCGGTTGGCCCAGTCGGCGGTGGTGACGCTGCCCGCGTTGCCGAAGTTCTGGGTGTAGTAGCCCTCGCCCCAGGCGCCGACGAAGCCCGCCTGCACCAGGTAGATCACATCGCTGTTGGCGCTCAGATACGGCGCGAGCTGGTCGAGGTGGGAGACGACCCGGTCCTTGGTGGCGTCGGCGCCGTCGGTCGAATCCGTGTAGGCGAACCGGACGATGGTCTTGAGGCCGGCGGTCCGTACGGCGTCGAACTGGCGCTGGAGGCGGCTGAGCGCGGTCTGGCTGATGGCGCTGGTCTTGAAGTCGGAGAGGTAGAAGATGCACATCACGACGGTGACGCCCTCGTTGACGCGGTAGCCCTGGAGGGTGCTCGCGCTGAAGTCGCTCTGGTCGCAGCTGCTGGTGTGGCGGTAGAAGCCGCGCTCGGGGTTGGCGAAGCTGTCGGTGGTCTGCGGGTACGTGACGGTCGCGGCGACGGCGTTCGCGCTCGCGCCCGTGTCCTGCGCACTCTGGGCGTCCTGGGCGTCCTGCGCCGAGACGGGCGGGGCGCCGACGAGCAGGGTGCCCAACAGCCCCATCAGGGCGAGGCCCTTGAGGAGAGCGGAGCGACGGGTGGGTCTGGTCATCGCGGTGGTTCCTTTCTGACGGTGGAGGGAACGTCGGGACGTCGGAGAGACGTGGGGGACGCCGGAGACGTCGGTCAGCCCTTGACGCCGGTGTGCGCGATCCCCTGGATGAACTGGCGCTGGAGGAGCGCGAAGACGGCGATCACGGGCAGTGACGCGAGCAGGGAGCCCGCCATCAGCACCGGGTAGTCGGTCTGGAACTGCCCCTGGAGGGCAGACAGGCCCGCCGATAGTGTCATCTGTTCCGGATCGGTGTTGACCACCAGTGGCCAGAAAAGATCGTTCCAGGACCAGAGCAGTGCGAGGACGGAGAGCGCGATCACCCCGGGCCTGGCCAGGGGCAGCATGATGAACCAGTAGATCCGCAGCGGCCCCGCGCCGTCGAGACGGGCCGCCTCCTCCAGTTCGGGAGGCAGACCGAGGAAGAACTGCCGCAGCAGGAAGACCCCGAACGCGCTGAACATCCCCGGGACGATCAGCGCCTGGAGGGTGTTGAGCCAGCCGAGGGACGCCATGATCTGGTACTGCGGGATGACGAAGAGCTGCGGCGGCACCATCATGACGGACAGGAACAGCCCGAACAGCACCTCGCGGCCCGGGAATCGGAGCCGGGCGAAGGCGTAGGCGGCCAGCGGGCAGAGCAGGACCTGTCCGGCCGTACGGCCCGCCGCCATCAGCGCGGTGTTGAGGAACTGGTCGCCGAACGGCAGCAGTTGGAACACCTGACGGTAGTTCTCCCAGCGGCCCTCGGGCAGCAGGGACGGCGGCACCGCCGTGGCGCTGGAGAGGGTCTTCAGCGAGGTGATGAGCTGCCAGACGAACGGCGCGACCATCAGCAGGGAGGCGGGGACCAGTACGGCGTGCACGCCGAGGTGCGACCGGGAGCGGGGACGGGGGCCGGGACGGGGACGGGACCGAGGCTGGGACCGCCCGGCGCTCGAAAGGGCCTCAGCCATAGTGCACCCATCTCTTCTGGAGCCTGAACTGAAGGGCCGTCAGGGCGACGATGAGCACGAGCAGCATCATCACGATCGCGGCCCCGTAGCCCCGGTCATTGGTCACGAACGCCCGGTCGTGGAAGAGCTGGACGACCGTCTCCAGCCGGGGGAAGGCGGGGTTGGCCCGGGCGGTCTGGCCCGAGCCGGCCAGCACGTACACCAGGTCGAAGAGCTGGAGCGAGCCGATCACCGAGATGACCGAGACGAAGAACGCGGTGGGCGACAGCAGCGGGATCGTGATCCGGAAGAACTGCCTGACCGGGCCCGCGCCGTCGATGGCGGCGGCGTCGTAGTAATCCTGCGGGATCGCCTGCATCCCCGCCAGGAAGATCACCAGGTTGTAGCCGAGGCTGCTCCAGATCCCCACCACGACCAGGGCGAAGAGCGCCGTGTCCGGGTCGGCGACCCAGTTCGGGCCGTCGATGCCGACCTGCGCCAGGAGGTGGTTGATCAGCCCGTAGTCGCCGTTGTACAGCCACCGCCAGACCATCGCGACGGCCACCGGCATGGTGACCACCGGCAGGAAGAACAGGGTGCGGTAGATCCCGGCCCCGCGCAGCCCGTCCCGGTTGAGGAGCGCGGCGAAGACGATGGCGAGCGGGATCGAGACCAGCCCCAGCACGGTGTACTCCACCGTGTTGAGCAGCGACCGGCCGACCTCGGGATCGCTCAGGAGCCGGCGGTAGTTGTCGAGCCCGGTCCAGGTGTGGCCGCCGAACGCGCCCCACTCGGTGAGCGAGAAGTAGCCGGTCCTGACGACGGGCCAGAGGTAGAAGACCGCGAGGCCGAGCCCGGCGGGCGCGATGAACGCGTACCCCCACAGGGCCTCGGTCACCCGGTCCCGGCGCAGACGGCCCGGGGGGCGGATACGGAGACGCGAGGGACGGGGGCGGGGCCGGGGTGCGTGCTCGGGGCGGCTGACGGCGTCCCTGACCGGGGGCCCGGGGCGGCTGGTGAGCGTCACGGCTACTCCTTGGCGAGCAGGTCGTTCATCGCCGCGGCGAGGTCCTCGGACGCCTCGCCGACGGGCTGTTCGCCCGTCCACGCCTTGGTGAGGTGGGTGAGCTCCGCCTCGTTCCAGGCGGCGGTGTTCTTCGACACCGGGAAGGGCACCGCGTAGTCGAGCGCGTCCAGGAAGGTCTGGAGACGGTACTGCGGATACGTGTCCAGCCACGCCTGCCGCGTACCGTCACGCGCGGGGAGCGGGCCGCTCTTCCCGAGGTCGAGGGCGGCCTTCCTGGAGCCGAGGAACTCGACGAACTGCCAGGCCTCCTTGGGGTGGGCGGTCTTCGCCGACACGACGTTGGCCACGCCGTGGATGATCGTGGCGCGCTTCTCGCCCTTGGGCAGCGGCGCCACGTCGACCTTGTCCTTCGTGTAGTCGTTCGCCGAGAACTCGCCCGCGTTCCAGGAGCCGCCCCAGTACATGGCGACCTTGCCGGCCTCGAAGAGCTGGAGGGGCGCCGTGTCGCTCATGGTCTTCAGGTCGGGCGACTGTTTCTTCTTGATCAGATCGGTCCAGAAGCGCAGGCCCTCGATGGTCTTCGGGTCGTCGTACCCGGACTTCTTGCCGTCGGGGGAGATGACGTAACCGCCCGCCTGGGCAATGGTGTTGTACTGGTACTCCTGGAAGCTGGTCAGCTGGGCGGCGGTCCCGTACACGCCCTTCGCCGGATCCGTCAGCGCGGCGGACGCGGTGCGGAAGTCGTCCCAGGTCCAGTCGTCGGCGGGCGCCTTGACCCCGGCGGCGTCGAAGAGCTTCTTGTTGTACCAGACGCCGATCGTGTCCATGTCCTTCGGCAGCCCGTACACCTTGTTCTCGTAGGTGTACAGATCGACCAGGGCCTTCGGATAGACGTTGAGGTCGACCTCGGCCTCGGCGATCTCCTTGTCCAGCGGCCGGATCACCCCGTTGGAGGCGTAGAGCTGGAAGTTGGGGCCGTTCATCCAGAAGACGTCCGGCGCGCTGCCGCCGGTGACCACCGTCTTGAGCTTGGACCAGTAGTCGAGCCAGGGCGTGAGCTGGACCTTGACCGTCACCCCCGGGTGGCTCGCGCTGAACTCCTTGCCCAGCTTCTCCATCACGGCCTTCTGGTTCTTGTCCCAGACCGCGTACGAGAGGGTGATCTCCCCGTCGCCGGCGCTGCCGCCGGACCCGCCCCCGCCCGCACAGGCCGAGACGGAGAGCGACAGGACCACCCCCAGCAGAGCCGTACAGAACCGTGCCGACTTCCCCATGCCCGGACCTCCTCATGTACCGCGAGGCGAAAAGTTGTACTAATCATGGAGACCAGGGAAAGTAAGTCAAGACTCGATTGGGTTACGGAACGGTCAGCGGCCCTTCAGGTGACCACCCGTCAGAAAGCTTTCCGGGGCGGCGATTTCGCCCGAGTGGTGCAGACCGCGCTCGACATGGTCCAGCGCCAGCCGGAGCGCGCCCAGCGCCACGCCCTCGTCGCCGAAGCCGGAGACCCGGACCTCGGGCGTACGGATGCACCACCGGTCCAGCTCGCGGCGGAGCGGCTCGACGATGAGGTCGGCGGAGCGGGAGAACCCGCCCCCGACCACGACCAGTTCGGGGTCGAGGGTGAGCACCAGGGCCGAGGTGCCGACCGCCAGGTCGCGCACGTAACGCCGGACCGCCGACAGGGCCTTGCGGTCCCCGGCGCGGGCCGCCCGGAAGACCTCCTCCATGGCCGTATCGGGGTCCCCGCCCGCGTCCGGCGCTCCGGTGCCGCCGGCTCGCGCCTCGGTGCCGGTCCGGCCCTCGGCGTCGCCCGCCCGCTCCTCGCCGCCCGGCCAGGACCGCAGATGGCCGGGCGCGCGCGTCCAGCCCGCCGCCGGCAGCGCCCCGATCTCGCCCGCGGCGTTCCCGAACCCCCGGTGCAGCTTTCCGTCGATGATCAGGCCGGTGCCCGTACGCAGCCCGGCGAGCAGGAACACCACGTCCTTCGCGTGCCGCGCCACCCCCCGCCACGACTCGGCCAGCGCCGCCAGTTTGCTGTCGTTCTCGACCAGGACGGGACCCGCCACCAGCCCCCCGACATGGGCCGCCACATCGAGCCCGGTCCACTCGGGCAGCGCCTCCGACAGCATCACCCGGCCCACCCCGTCGACCAGCCCCGTCGTGGCCACCCCGGTCACCCACACCCCGGTGGCGGACGTGCCGGAGCCGGCCAGCGCCTCCCGTACGGCCCGGTCCACGGCGGCCAGCCGCTCGGTGCGCCCCATCGACGGGGTGACCGCCACCCGGACGCTGTGCTGGACCTCGCCGTCCAGATCGCCCACCAGTGCCAGCACCTTGTGGCCGCCGATGTCCACGCCGAGCACCCGGCCCGCGTCCGCGCGGAAGCGGTAGCGGCGGGCGGGCCGGCCCACGGTGCCCGTCGCCGGCGCGACCTCCTCCACCCAGCCCCGCTCCAGCAGTTCGCGCACCACGTCCTCGGTGGACGCGCGGGACAGCCCCGTACGCCCGGCGATCTCGGTCAGCGTGAGCGCCGGTTCGCCGCGCAGCGCGCCGATGGCGGCCAGCGCGTTGAGCCTGCGGAGCTGGGAGAGATCTCCGCCCCCGGGGATTTCGGTCATGGCACACCCTTGAGGTCGACCGCACTACGGCTGATAATGAGGGACTCCTGTGGAACTCTGAAGGGATCCCATGTCCCCGGTGACTCTAGCTCTCGTCGGTTCCGGCCTGCGCGGGCAGTCGTACGCGCGGTACGCGGTGGCATCCGGTCTGGGGCGCGTGACCGCGGTGGCCGAACCCGACCCGTACCGCCGCGCCGCCGCCGCCCGCGAATTCGGCGTGCCGCCCGAGCACGTCTACGCGGACTGGACCGAGCTGGCGGACGCGGACGGGCGGCTCGCCACCGCCGCGATCGTCGCCACCCAGGACCAGCTGCACATCGGACCCGCCGTACGGCTGGCCGACCTCGGCTACCACATCCTGCTGGAGAAGCCGATGGCCACCAGCGAGCGCGACGCGATCGCCATCACGGAGGCCGCCGAGCGCAACGGGATCCTGCTGGCCGTCTGCCATGTGCTGCGCTACACCCCGTACACCCGGACCCTGCGGCAGCTCCTGGAGAGCGGCACCATCGGCCGTCTCGTCAGCGTCCAGCATCTGGAACCGGTCGGCTGGTGGCACCACGCCCACTCGTTCGTACGCGGCAACTGGCGCCGCCAGGACACCTCGGCGCCCATGCTGCTCACCAAGTCCTGCCACGACATCGACTGGTTGATCCATCTCTTCGGCGAACTGCCCGACCGGGTCGCCTCGTTCGGCGGCCTCACCCACTTCCGCGCCGAGGAACGCCCGGCCGGGGCCGCCGACCGCTGCCTGGACTGCCCGCTGGAGACCAGCTGCCCGTACTCGGCGAAGCGGCTCTACCTCGGCTGCCTCGGCGACGCGGAGAAGGAGTTCTGGCCGCTGTCGGCGGTCACCGAGAAACACACCGAAGAGGCCGTGCTCGACGCGCTGCGCACCGGACCGTACGGCCGGTGCGTCTACGGCGGAGACAACGACGTGGTCGACCACCAGGTGGTCACCATGGAGTTCCCCTCCGGCGCCAGCTGCTCCTTCACCATGAGCGCCTTCACGCCCATGGAGCACCGCCGCACCCGGCTCATGGGCACCCACGGCTTCATCGACGGCGACGGCGCCACGCTGCGGGTCGTCGACTTCCGCACCGGCGAGGAGCGGACCGTCGACGCCGACCCCGGGGCAGGGCCCACCGCCGGGGACGGCCACGGCGGTGGTGACGAGGCGCTGATGGATGCCTTCCTCGCCGCCGTCGCCACCGGTGACGCCTCGACGCTGCACTCCGACGCGGCGGAGAGCCTGGCGACGCACCGGGTGGTGTGGGCGGCGGAGGAGGCGCGGGTCACCGGCACGGTCGTACGGCTGACCGCGCCCGGTCCCGCGCTCGGTCCCGCACTCGGTCCCGCGTCCCCGCCGGAGGCCGCCGCGACGACGGCCTGACCGGGGGTTCGCGGGCCGGCGGATCACTCCGTACCGGCGCGGATCACTCCATGTCCGGGTCCGGCTCCAGGTCCCAGTCGGCGCCCCAGGCCGAGTCCGGGTCCGTACGGGCGTCCGGTGCCGGGCGGGAACGCGGGCTCTCCGACCGCGGGCTCTCCGCACGCGGAGTGTCCGTAAGCGGACCCGGGGGCGGATTCGGGATCGCGGCCGGGTCCGCTCCCGGGACCGGGTCCGCGCCCGCGTCCTCGCCCAGCAGCGTCCCCAGGATCTGCTCCCCGTACTTCGCCAGCTTGTTCTCGCCGACCCCCGTCACCGTGCCCAGCTCCGCCAGGGTCGACGGCCCCAGCAGCGCGATCGCCCGCAGCGTCGCGTCGTGGAAGATGACGTACGCGGGCACGCCCTGCTCCTTCGCCGTCGCCCCCCGCCAGGCACGCAGCGACTCGAAGACCGGCAGGGCCTCGGCCGGCAGATCGACCGGCGCCGCGCGCCCCTTCGACGTCTTCTCGCGCGGCGCCTTCGCCGCCCGCGCGGCCTTCTCCGGCTCCCGCCGCAGCACGACGGGCCGCCGCCCGCCCAGCACCTCGTTGCTGCCCTCCGTCAGGACCAGCGTGCCGTAGTCGCCCTCGACCGCGATCAGCCCCTGCGCCAGCAACTGCCGTGCCACACCCCGCCATTCGGACTCGCGCAGCTCCGTACCGATACCGAACACACTGAGGCCGTCATGGTCGAACTGGATGACCTTCGCCGTCTTCTTCCCCAGCAGGATGTCCGTGATCTGCCCGGCGCCGAACTTCTGGTTCCGCTCGCGCTTCAGCCGTACCACCGTCGACAGCAGCTTCTGCGCCGGGACGGTGCCGTCCCACGACTCGGCGGGCGTCAGACACGTGTCGCAGTTGCCGCACGCGGTGCTCTGCTGCCCGAAGTACGCGAGGAGCCGCACGCGCCGGCACTCGACCGTCTCGCAGAGCGCGAGCATCGCGTCGACATGCTGGCCCAGCCGCCGCCGGTGCGCCTCGTCGCCCTCGGAGGTGTCGATCATCTTGCGCTGCTGGACGACGTCCTGGAGCCCGTACGCCAGCCAGGCGGTGGACGGCTGCCCGTCCCGCCCGGCGCGGCCGGTCTCCTGGTAGTAGCCCTCGACCGACTTCGGCAGGTCGAGATGGGCGACGAAGCGCACGTCCGGCTTGTCGATGCCCATGCCGAACGCGATCGTCGCGACCATCACCATGCCGTCCTCCCGCAGGAAGCGCGACTGGTTCGCCGCCCGTACGCGCGCGTCGAGCCCCGCGTGGTACGGCAGCGCGTCGACCCCGTTCTTCACGAGGAACTCGGCGGTCTTCTCCACCGAGGCCCGCGAGAGGCAGTAGACGATGCCCGCGTCGCCGGGGTGCTCGGCGCGCAGCAGCTGGAGCAGCTGGCGCTTGGGGTCGTCCTTGGGCGCGATGCGGTACTGGATGTTGGGCCGGTCGAAGCTCGCCACGAAGTGCCGCGCGTCCTGGAGTTTCAGGCGGGACGCGATCTCCTGGTGCGTGGCCTCGGTGGCGGTCGCGGTCAGCGCGATCCGCGGCACATCGGGCCAGCGCTCGTGCAGCGAGGACAGGGCGAGGTAGTCGGGGCGGAAGTCGTGGCCCCACTGCGCCACGCAGTGCGCCTCGTCGATGGCGAACAGTGCGATCGTGCCGCGCTCCAGCAGCCGTACGGTCGACTCGACACGCAGCCGCTCCGGCGCCAGATAGAGCAGATCCAGCTCACCGGCGAGGAACTCGCTCTCCACGAGCCGCCGTTCGTCGAAATCCTGGGTGGAGTTCAGGAACCCGGCCCGCACACCCAGCGCCCGCAGGGCGTCGACCTGGT
Organism: Streptomyces sp. NPDC093109; assembly: GCF_040701725.1. NCBI lineage: Bacteria > Bacillati > Actinomycetota > Actinomycetes > Kitasatosporales > Streptomycetaceae > Streptomyces > Streptomyces sp. NPDC093109. The sequence goes on along the minus strand of NZ_JBFBEZ010000003.1, from coordinate 165,185 downwards.
CCTGCATGAGCGCGATGAGCGGGGAGACGACGACCCCGACGCCTTTGCGGACCAGCGAGGGGATCTGGTAGCAGAGCGACTTCCCGCCACCGGTCGGCATGAGCACGAGGGCGTCGCCGCCGTCGACCACCTGCGCGATGATCTCCGCCTGGCTCCCGCGGAAGGAGTCGTAACCGAAGACGCGGCGCAGGACGGCCAGCGCCTCGTCGGTCTCGGCCGCCTCGGCCGTCCCGGAAGGGACGTCGGCGAGGACGTCGGGATCGGCGGTGGGGCCGGCGGTGATATCGGGAGCGCTCATCCGTCGAGTCTACGAGGCGGGGGAGGGGCCCGGGGCGGCTGATGCCGGATCTAGGACAGGCCCTGACCTGTAGGGGTTCTAGCGTCGAACACAGAGCCAGAGTCGACCGTACGGCCCGAACAGAGGAGCCTCTCCATGAGCTACGTGACGAGCAATCCGCCGACCGGTACCCCCACCTGGACCGACCTGGACGTCCCCGACCTCAAGCGGGCGAAGGAGTTCTACGGAGCGCTCTTCGGCTGGGAGTACGCGGCCGGGGTGCCGACGGCCGACGCGGGTGATCGTTCCGCGCCGGCCGGCCCGGAGCCGTACACCCTGTGCCTGCTGGGCGGCCGGCCGGTCGCGGCCCTCAACCCCGTACCTTCCGGTGCCTCCGCCCGGCTGTGGCGGGTGCACTTCGCCACCGACGACTGCGACGCCACCGCGAAGCGCGTCACCGGCGCGGGCGGCACCCTGCTCCAGGCGCCGGCGGACATCGGGGACCGGGGCAGGTCGGCCCGCGCGCTGGACCCCTCCGGCGCCGAGTTCGCGCTGTGGCAGGGGCGGGCCCGGCTCGGCTACGAGATCGTGTTCGAACCGGGCAGCCTCGTACGGAACGATCTGGTCGCGCCCGACCCGGCCCCGGCGCGCGCGTTCTACCCGGCGGTCTTCGACTACACCCTGGACGGCAACGACGACCTCCCCGGCGCCGACTTCACCTTCCTGCGCCGCCCGGACGGCCACGAGATCGGCGGCATCCTGGGCGACCCGGACGCGCCGGCCGCCGCGTGGCAGACGCTGTTCGCCGTGGCGGACGCCGATGCGGCGGCGGAGCGTGCCGTCGCGGCGGGCGGCGCCGCGGGTGTGCCGCACGACACGTTCTACGCCCGGATGGTGACGATCACCGACCCGTTCGGCACCGTCTTCGAGGTGGGCGACGCGACGCGGGCCGCGGGCACCGGGCAGAGCTGAGCACGCGTACCGGTGCCATCGTCCGAGCACGCGCCGGCCGCCCGGTGGGACTCGCCGGGCGGCCGGGGGCTTCCGCGATTCTCGGATTCCGGGCGGGGCGCCGGTCAGGCGTGCTGCGGGGCCTCGTCCTTGAGCATGGTCCTGATCTGATTCCGCAGCTCCGGGGTGTTCTCGTGGCCGTGCACGGAAGCGGCGTGTTCACCCGCGGCCCGGACGACCTCGTCCTCCTCGCCGGTGATGGCGAGGGAGCACTGTGTCTCGCTGGGGAAGTCCCGGCAGTCGACTACTTTGCGCATCGCTCACACCTCCTCCTTCCAGTGTCCACCCGTCCTTCCGTGTCCACCCGGCTCGGTCCGCGAACGACGCTCCTGCGCGGCGGACAGTGCCGGTCGCGGCACTACACGGCCTTCAGGGCGAGCCAGAGCGCGGCCAGATCACCGGTGTCGGCGATCCGCTTCCCGGTCAGCCGCTCGATCCGTCGCACCCGGTAGAGCACCGTCTGCCGGTGCACGTGGAGCTTCTCCGCGGTCCGCTGCCAGGATCTGCCGTTGTCGAGGAACACCCGCAGGGTCGTCAGCAGCTCACCCGCCTGCTCGGGCGGCAGCTCCAGTACGTGGCCGAGTACGCGGTCGACGAGGATGTGCGCCTCGGCCGGGCTGCGCGGACCGAGCAGCGGGTCGGCGTCGGCGTACCGCAGCAGCGCGAGCCCCTGCGCCCTCGCGACATCGAGCGCCCAGGTGGCCTCCCGCACCGTGTCCACCACACGGTCGGGGCGGACGACCAGGTCGCTGATCCCCGCCGGCCCGCCCTGCCCCAGTGCCTGTGCCAGCGCCGGCACGGCGGAGTCGGGCACCAGGGTGAGCGAGACGCCGTCGCGATGAGCCGTGACATGGCTGACGGCCGAGCGCCACAGGCTCAGGTGCAGGCCGGCGAGGAGGGCGGACGCGTCGTCGTCGCGCACCGCCACGCACACCACCTCGCCGAGCCGCAGGCCCAGCTCCTCCAGCTGGTGCTGGGCGACGGAGGGCGGCAGCTGCGCGTCGAGGATCCGCAGCAGTAGCTCCGCGCCGGTCCTGCGGTCGTGCTCGATGGTCAGACGGGCCTGGGAGAGCGCCAGGGCGCACACCGTCGCGGCGTGCTGGAGCAGCAGCGCGTCCGGCTGCTCGGGCGACCGGGCGAGGGCGACCAGGACGGCGTCCGGATGCGTCGGCACGTCGGCCAGGAGCACGCGGCAGTCGCTGTCGAGCGGGACCGCCAGGATACCGGCGCGCAGGTTTCCCTTCCGCGCGGTCACGGCGGCGCGGATCTCCACCGGCAGCGGGGTGCCACCCGGGTACCAGTCGTCGCCGGTGGCCCGGTCGCACACGCGCGTCTCGCAGCCCACCTCGCGGGAGAGTGCCGCCGTGAGCATCCGCAGACCGGAGATCTGCGAGGAGATCTGCTGGAGCGCCCGGTAGATGCGCTCGGTCCTGATGAGGCGCTGGGACTGTTCGAGCAGGGTCGCCTCGGCGACCGCGCGCGAGATCGCGACGAACGGCATCGGATAGGCGATCCAGAGCACCGGGAAGCCCAGCTCCTCGCTTGTCCGCGCGAGCCGCTTGGTCAGCGGCGGGGCGTACATCCGCTCGCCGATGGCCAGCGCGGCGGCACCGTGCTCGGCCAGTTGCCGGATCAGGTTCTCCTGACCCGCGGCGGTGCGCGGGATCGTGGTGCCGTTGGTCATGAGCAGCTCACCGCCGGCCACCCAGTGCCACGGCTCGGGCAGATCGGAGGTGTGTGTCCAGGTGACGGGCCGCTCCAGGGCGTCGGTCCCCGAGTGGAGCCTCAGGCGCAAATGCGGCATGTCGAGCAGCTCGCTCACCGTGATCGGCATGGGGGCACCGTACGACGACGCCGCATCGTCCGCATAGGAGGGTTGAGCGATCGCACAAGACCGCGAGTGAACTTTGAGCATGGAGAATCTGCACGGGACACGTGCGGCCGACGTACTTGTTGGGGGTGGCACCTCCGCACGGCAGCCACCGCACCCAAGGAATCCCCATGACCGCTCGTTCGAACTTCATCGACGACGCACCACTGACCCGGTTCCACAAGAAGCTGACCGCCTACTCCTCGGGCGGGCCGTTCATCGACGGCTACGCGATCGCGATCATCGGTGTCGCCTTCACGACACTCACCCCGGCCCTCGACATGACAACAGGTGACAAGGGCCTGGTCGCGGCGGCCAGCCTGATCGGCATCTTCTTCGGTGGGGCGATCTTCGGATACGTCACCGACAAGATCGGCCGGCACGTCATGTACATCGCCGACCTGGCGGCGCTCGCGCTGTTCTCGGTGCTGTCGGCCTTCGTGTCCGAGGTCTGGCAGCTTGTGCTGCTGCGCTTCCTGCTCGGTGCGGCCATTGGCGCCGACTACCCGATCGCCACGTCGCTGCTGGCCGAGTACCTCCCCCGACGGTTCCGCGGCCGGATGCTCGGGGCCACCTTCGTGGTCTGGGCGGTCGGTGCGGCCGCCGCCTACATCGTCGGTGTCGGCCTTGAGGGACTCGGCGTGAACGCGTGGCGCTTCATGCTCGCCAGCCCCGCCCTGTTCGCCGTGGTGACCCTGCTCCTGCGGCTCGGCACACCGGAGTCACCGCGCTGGCTGCTCAGCAAGGGCCGTGTCGAGGAGGCCGACCGGTCGATCAAGATCGCTTTCGGCCCGCAGTACGGCGTGGCCGACCTGCCCGCCGAGCCGCCGGTCACGAAGACCGGCTACAGCACGGTCTTCCGCGCGCCCTATCTCAAGCGCACGCTGTTCGTCGGCATCTTCTGGACCGCCCAGGTGATTCCGCTGTTCGCGCTGTACTCCTTCGCGCCCGACCTGCTCGCGGGGATGGGGATCGGCGGCAACAGCGCGGAGATCTTCCTCGCCCTGCTGTTCGTCGTCGGTGGTATCCCCGGGCTCTGGCTGGTCGAACGGATCGGCCGCCGGGCGCTGCTGCTGTGGTCCTTCGGGATCATCACGGTCGCCCTCGGCATCCCCGGCCTGCTGCCCGGCCTCCCCGCCTGGGCCTTCTTCGTGGCGGTCTGCGTCTTCGCGCTCACCTCGGGCGGCTCCAGCTTCCTGGAAGTCGTCTACCCCAACGAACTGTTCCCGACCGAGGTCCGCGCCACCGCCGTCGGTGTGGGGACCGCGTTCTCACGCGTCGGAGCGACCGTGGGCACCTATCTGATGCCCTTCGCCCTGGACCGGAGCCAGAGCCTGCCGCTCCTCGTCGGCGCCGTCGTCTCGGTCGCCGGGCTCCTCACCACGCTGGCCTGGGGGATCGAGACCCGGGGCCGCGACCTCAACGACACCGCCGCGGGCACCGGCGACCCCGCCGGGCCCGGCGCGACCTCCGTCCCCCCGACCACCACTGCCAGCTGATGCGAGACGCCATGCCTGAACCGAAGCAAGAATCCGAGTACGACGACAACCGTCCCGCCCTGATCGGCGCTCTTGACGCCACGAGGGTCCCGCGCTTCGCCGGCCTGGGCACCTTCGCCCGGATACCCGACATCGGCTCGGTCGGCGACTATGACATCGCGGTTCTCGGTGTGCCGTTCGACGGGGGCACCTCGTACAGGCCCGGCGCGCGCTTCGGGCCGATGGGCGTCCGCCAGGCGTCGCGGCACCTGCGCCCGAAGTTCCACGTCGAACTCGGCACCGCGCCGCTGGAGACGGTCCAGGTCGTCGACGCCGGCGACGTGCCCTGCACGCCGTACGGCATCGACGAGGCGGTCGCCCAGATCGAGGGCTACGCCCGTGACCTCGTGGGCCGTTCCGACCGGCGCATCGTGAGCATCGGCGGTGACCACACCATCGCACTGCCCATGCTGCGCGCCGCCAAGGAGAGGTACGGCCCCATCGCGCTCGTTCATTTCGACGCGCACCTCGACACCTGGGACACCTACTTCAACGCGCCCGTCACGCACGGCACGGTATTCCGCCGGGCCTTCGAGGAAGGTCTGCTCGCCGAGGACAAGTCCATCCATCTGGGCATCCGCGGACCGGTCTACGACCGGATGGACCTGGTGAATGACAAGGCGTTCGGTTTCCGGGCGATCCGCGCCGGGGACCTCGATGTCATCGGGGTCGAGGGAGCCGCGGACGTCGTACGGCGCCGTGTGGGCGACGCACCGGTGTACATCTCGGTCGATATCGACGTCCTCGACCCGGCGTTCGCCCCCGGGACCGGAACGCCGGAGTCGGGCGGCTTCACCAGCCGCGAGCTGCTGCGCCTGCTCCGCGCCCTCGACGGGCTCGGCATCATCGGCGGGGACGTGGTCGAGGTCGCCCCGGCCTACGACCACGCCGAGATCACCTGCCTCGCCGCCGCCACCGTGGTGTTCGACCTGATCACCCTCATGACGAAGAACCGCGCCGTCGCACGGCCGGCGGGCTGACCGGAGAGGCCGCCCGGCCCGCCTCCCGGGCGCGGCGCTCCGGGGCGGGCCGCATACCCATTGCATAAAACTGCATCGCTACGTATAGTCATGCCATCGCTGAGGAGGGTTTTTCGATGGCTGTACGTGTTCTACGCGCCGCGGTGGCCGGGGCGAGCGGATACGCGGGCGGGGAAGTTCTCCGGCTGCTGCTCGGGCATCCCGGGATCGAGGTCGGTGTTCTCACCGGCAACTCCAGCGCCGGGCAGCGGCTCGGGGGGCTTCAGCCGCATCTGGCGCCGCTGGCCGACCGGGTGCTCGCGGAGACCACCGCCGAGGCGCTCGCCGGGCATGACGTCGTGTTCCTCGCGCTGCCGCACGGGCAGTCCGCCGCCGTCGCCGAGCAGCTCGGGGACGAGGTGCTCGTCGTCGACATGGGGGCCGACTTCCGGCTGAAGGACGCCGGCGACTGGGAGCGGTTCTACGGCTCCGAGCACGCCGGGACCTGGCCGTACGGGCTGCCCGAGCTGCCGGGCGGGCGCGCCGCGCTGGCCGGGAGCAAGCGGATCGCGGTACCCGGCTGCTACCCCACCGCCGTCTCCCTCGCGCTCTTCCCCGCGTACACCGCCGGTCTCGCCGAGCCGGAGGCCGTCATCACCGCCGCGTCCGGCACCTCAGGGGCGGGCAAGGCAGCCAAGCCGCATCTGCTCGGCTCGGAGGTCATGGGCTCCATGACCCCCTACGGCGTCGGCGGCGGCCACCGGCACACCCCCGAGATGATCCAGAACCTCAGCGCCGCCGCCGGGGAGCCGGTCACCGTCTCCTTCACCCCCACCCTCGCCCCCATGGCGCGCGGCATCCTCGCCACCTGCTCCGTCAAGGCGCGCCCCGGCACGACGGCCAGGGACGTGCGGGCCGCGTACGAGAAGGCCTTCGACGACGAGCCGTTCGTCCGGCTCCTGCCCGAGGGGCAGTGGCCCGCCACCGCCTCCGTGTACGGCTCGAACGCCGCCCAGATCCAGGTCGCGTACGACGCGACCGCCGGACGGATCATCGCGATCAGCGCCATCGACAACCTCACCAAGGGCACCGCAGGCGGCGCGGTGCAGAGCATGAACATCGCCCTCGGAATCGCCGAGGACACCGGACTCTCCACGATCGGAGTGGCACCTTGAGCGTCACCGCAGCGCAGGGATTCACGGCGGCGGGCATCGCCGCGGGAATCAAGGAGAACGGCGGCCCCGACCTGGCGCTCGTGGTCAACGAGGGCCCGCGCCGCGCCGCCGCCGGTGTCTTCACCTCCAACCGGGTCAAGGCCGCCCCCGTCCTCTGGTCCGAGCAGGTGCTCAAGGGCGGCGCCGTCACCGCCGTCGTCCTCAACTCCGGCGGCGCCAACGCCTGTACCGGCCCCCAGGGCTTCCAGGACACCCACGCCACCGCCGAGAAGACCGCCGAGGTCCTGGCAGGACACAGCGCCGGCGAGATCGCCGTCGCCTCCACCGGCCTCATCGGCCTGCTCCTCCCCATGGACAAGCTCCTCCCCGGCATCGAGAAGGCCGCCGGCGAACTCTCCGCGCACGGCGGCGAGAAGGCCGCGATCGCCATCAAGACCACCGACACCGTCCACAAGACCGCCGTCGCGGGCGGCACCACCGCCGACGGCGTGGCCTGGACCGTCGGCGGCATGGCCAAGGGCGCGGGCATGCTCGCCCCCGGCCTCGCCACCATGCTCGTCGTCCTCACCACCGACGCCGACCTCGACGCCCCCGCGCTGGACACCGCGCTGCGCGCCGCCACCCGTACGACCTTCGACCGGGTCGACTCCGACGGCTGCATGTCGACCAACGACACCGTGCTGCTGCTCGCCTCCGGCGCGTCCGGCGCGGTCCCGGAGCACGACGCGTTCGCCGAGGCCGTCCGTACCGTCTGCGCCGACCTGGCCCGCCAGCTGATCGGCGACGCCGAGGGCGCCTCCAAGGACATCCGGATCGAGGTGATCAACGCCGCGACCGAGGACGACGCCGTCGAGGTTGGCCGCTCCATCGCCCGCAACAACCTCCTCAAGTGCGCCATCCACGGCGAGGACCCCAACTGGGGCCGGGTGCTCTCCGCCATCGGCACCACCTCGGCCGCCTTCGACCCCGACCAGCTCAACGTGGCCATCAACGACGTCTGGGTCTGCAAGAACGGCTCCGTCGGCGAGGACCGCGACCTGGTCGACATGCGGTACCGGGAGGTCCGCATCACCGCCGACCTCGCGGCCGGTACGGAGTCGGCGGTCATCTGGGCCAACGACCTCACCGCCGACTACGTCCACGAGAACAGCGCGTACAGCTCATGAGCGCCCGCAAGCACACCGCGCTGCCCAAGGCCCAGATCCTCGTCGAGGCACTGCCCTGGCTCACCCGCCACCACGGCAGGACCGTCGTCATCAAGTTCGGCGGCAACGCCATGATCGACGAGGACCTCAAGGCCGCCTTCGCCCAGGACGTCGTCTTCCTGCGGCAGGCCGGCCTCAAGCCGGTCGTCGTGCACGGCGGCGGCCCTCAGATCAACGCCCAGCTCGACCGGCACGGCCTGGTCAGCGAGTTCAAGGCCGGGCTGCGGGTCACCACGCCCGAGGCGATGGACGTCGTACGGATGGTGCTGGCCGGCCAGGTCCAGCGCGAGCTGGTCGGGCTGCTCAACCAGCACGGGCCGCTCGCCGTCGGCCTGACCGGCGAGGACGCGCACACCATCAGCGCCGTCCGGCACCGGCCGCTCATCGACGGCGAACGCGTCGACATCGGCCGGGTCGGTGAGATCACCGCGATCGACACGGGCGCCATCGAGGCGCTCCTCGCCGACGGCCGGATCCCCGTCATCTCCTCCATCGCGCGCAGCGCCGACGACGGGCACGTCTACAACGTCAACGCCGACACGGCCGCCGCCGCGCTCGCCGCCGCCCTCGGCGCCGAGACCCTGATGGTCCTCACCGACGTCGAGGGCCTCTACGAGGACTGGCCCCACAGCGACGACGTCATCAGCCGGCTCACCGCCACCGAGCTGGAGAAACTGCTGCCCGAACTCTCCAGCGGCATGGTGCCGAAGATGGAGGGCTGCCTGTTCGCCGTGCGCAACGGTGTCACCACCGCGCGCGTGCTCGACGGCCGGGTCCAGCACTCGATCCTGCTGGAGATCTTCACGAACGACGGCATCGGCACGATGGTCGTGCCGGACGGGCCTGACGAACAAGTCGCACAGGACGCCACACCTGACGGAAGGAGCGCGAAATGACCGGCAACGAGGACCTCGCGCGGCGCTGGCGGAGCGTCATGGCCGACAACTACGGCACGCCCGCGCTCTCCCTCGTACGCGGCGAGGGCACCACCGTCTGGGACGCCGACGGGACCCCGTACACCGACTTCGTCGGCGGGATCGCGGTGAACGCGCTCGGCCACGCCCATCCGGCCGTCGTCGAGGCCGTCTCCCGGCAGATCGCCTCCCTCGGGCATGTCTCCAACCTCTACCTCGCCGAGCCGCCCATCGCCCTCGCCGAGCGGCTGATCCAGCTCGCCGGCCGGCCGGGCCGTGTCTACTTCTGCAACTCGGGCGCCGAGGCCAACGAAGCCGCCTTCAAGATCGGCCGCCTGACGGGCCGTCAGCACATGGTCGCGACCACGGGCGGCTTCCACGGCCGCACCATGGGCGCGCTCGCCCTCACCGGCCAGCCCGGCAAGCGGGAACCCTTCCTGCCGCTGCCCGGCGAGGTGACGCATGTGCCGTACGGGGACGCCGAGGCGCTGCGCGCCGCCGTCACCGAGGAGACGGCCCTCGTGATCATCGAGCCCATCCAGGGCGAGAACGGCGTCGTCGTGCCGCCCAAGGGCTATCTGGAGGCCGCCAGGGAGATCACCCGCGCGACCGGCACCCTGCTCGTACTGGACGAGGTCCAGACGGGCATCGGCAGAACGGGGCAGTGGTTCGCGTACCAGGCCCACCAGGGCGTCGAGCCCGATGTCGTCACCCTCGCCAAGGGCCTCGGCGGCGGACTGCCCCTCGGCGCGACCCTCGCCTTCGGACCGGCCGCCGACCTGCTCAAGCCCGGCCAGCACGGTACGACGTTCGGCGGTAACCCCGTCGCCTCCGCCGCCGGACTCGCCGTGCTCGACGTGCTCGCCGCCGACGGCCGCCTCGACGAGGTCAAGCGGCTCGGCGAGAAGGTACGGGACGGCGCCGAGGCCCTCGGCCACCCGCTGGTCTCCCATGTCCGTGGCGCGGGGCTGCTCCTGGGTATCGTGCTCACCGAGCCACTCGCACCCCGCGTGCAACAGGCGGCTCAGGAAGCCGGGTTCCTGGTGAACGCGCCCGCCTCCGACGTCATCCGGCTGATGCCTCCGCTGATCGCCGGTGACCGTGAGGTGGACGCGCTGCTCCGGGCACTGCCCGGCATCCTCGACGACGCGCGGGGGAACGGACGATCAGGAGAATGAGACGACGATGACCGAGGCCCAGGGGAACGAGCACGGCGGGCAGTCCGTGCCGCAGACGAGAACCGCCCGCCACCGCCGGATCGTTGACATCCTGAACCGGCAGCCGGTGCGCTCCCAGAGCCAGTTGGCGAAGCTGCTCGCCGACGACGGGCTGAGCGTCACCCAGGCGACGCTCTCCCGCGACCTGGACGAACTGGGCGCGGTCAAGATCCGCAACACCGGCGGCGAGCTGATCTACGCGGTCCCCAGCGAGGGCGGCTACCGCACCCCGCACGCGCCGCTCGGCGAGTCGGCGAAGGAGGAGCGCATGCGCCGGCTCGCCGGTGAACTCCTCATCTCCGCCGAGGCGTCCGCCAACCTCGTGGTCCTGCGCACCCCGCCGGGCGCGGCCCAGTTCCTCGCCTCGGCCATCGACCAGGCCGAGCTGAGCGACATCCTCGGCACGATCGCGGGCGACGACACCCTGATGCTGATCAGCCGCGACCCGACGGGCGGCCAGGCGCTCGCGGACCACGTACTGAAACTGGCCCAGAACGACCGCTGACCGCCTTGGGCGGCGGGCGGCGGGCGGCGGGTCCGGCGCGGGGCCGTGCCGCCCGTCGCCGGTCCGCGCCGTACGTGCGAACGTCGGCCCACGGGCCGAACGTTGTGCCCGCCGCGCCGGTGGGCGATCTCGGGGCGGTACGCAGCCGGGCGCGCCGCGGGTGCGGGGCGTACCGCCCTCCGGGCCGGATGCCGGTCCGGACACGCGGGCCCGCACGGTACGCCGCCGGGTGGCCTCGGGGCCGTACGTACTGGCCTGGCCGCGTGCGGACGCGCGGTACGGCGTCGGCCGCCGCCCGGCCGGCTGCGGCCCGGGACGCCGCGTGCAACGGCGCCGCGTACGTACGGTACGTGTCGGCGCCCGAACCGCTACGCGCGCGCCCCCGTCGTCGTGGCCGTGTGGCGGTGGAAGCCGCTCGTCGTCCACGTGGTGCCGTCCGCCGCGATGGCGAAGCCCTCGGTGTCCGGCAGGGACTCCAGCCAGTCCCTGGCCCGCCCGCCCATCGCGTACGCCGCCGTCGCCCGGACGTCCGCCGTGGTCAGGCCGGCCGCGCAGACCACGGTGACGGAGGCCAGCGCGGTGGCCGGTGGCTCGCCGGTGTGCGGGTCGACGATGTGGCAGCCGCGCTCGGCCGGGCCCGAGGTGGCCACGCCCAGGCCGCCGTCCCGGCTCTCCACGACCAGGGCCAGGGCGCCGGGGTTCAGCGGGTCGGCGATGCCCACCCGCCAGGGGCCGCCGGTCAGCTGGATGTCACCGCCGCCGTTCAGGCAGACCGAGGAGGCCCCGGACGAGGTGATCATCCGGACGGCCCGCTCCACCGCCCAGCCCTTGACCAGCCCCGTCGGGTCCAGCCCGCCCGCGTACCCGGTGGTGAACCACCCGTCGCTCTCCCGCTCCGCCACGGCGCACAGGTCCAGCACCTCGGGCACCTCCGTCACACAGCCGGACAGCGCCAGCTCCCCCCGGCCCAGCCGCATGATCTGACTGTCGGGCCGGTACGTGGAGAAGACCTCGTCCGCGCGGTGCAGGGAGGCCACGGCCGCCTGGAGCCCGGCGTGCACCCGCGCCTCGTCCTGTATCCCGCGGATGTCGAACGAGAAGACCGTGCCCATCGACTCCTCGACATGGCGCAGCCGGTTCCCGGTCTCCGGCTCCATCAGAGGCCCGCCTTGTCGACGGCGCTCTGAAGGGACTCCTGGTAGCCCCTGCTGGTGTAGCTGGCTCCGGAGACGGCGTCGACCTGGGCGCTCTGCGCCGTCACCGCCGCCTGGTTGAGCTTGGGTACGGCGTCGGCGGAGACGGACTGGCTGCGGGCGTCGGAGTTCGGCGCCTGGACCGCGTCCGACTTCGTGATCCGGCCGCTCTCCACGGTGATCTGCACCTGCACGGTGCCGTACTGGGTGTTCACGGCGTTCCCCAGCACCGTTCGCGGGCCGGTGTCCGCGGGGGGCGCCGCGGGGGCCTCCGGGGTGGTGGCCCCGCCGGAGCCGTCCGCCACGCCGCCCGACGCGTCGCCGGTCGCGCCACCGGCGTCGGTGCCCGTGTCCACGCCCCCGCCCGTGTCCCCGTCCGTGTCCCCGCCGTCGGCCGGCGCGGACGGCGTCGACGAGCCACCGCCCGTACCCGCCTTGTCCAGGGCGCTCTGGAGCGACTCCTGGTAGCCCTTGCTGGTGTAGCTGGCTCCGGAGACGGCGTCGACCTGGGCGCTCTGCGCCGTCACCGCCGCCTGGTTGAGCTTGGGCACCGCGTCCGCCGTGACGGACTGGCTGCGGGCGTCGGAGTTCGGCGCCTGCACCGCCTCCGCCTTGGTGATCTTCCCGTTCTCCATGGTGATCCGCACCTGCACCGGGCCGTACTGGGTGTCCACGGCGTTCCCCAGCACGGTCTGACCGCCCGTCGCGCCGGCCACGCCGCCGACCGCGGCGGCGACCCCCGTACCGGTCTGCGGCGGGGCCCCGGCCACCGGGGTGCCGCCGGGCTGCTTCAGGGCGAGCAGCAGAACGACGCCCGACGCGGTCGCGGCTACACCGATCATGATCCGCCGCAGCGGGTGCTTCCTCTTCATCGTCTGCCTCACATCTCGAAGGACTCGTGGTGGATATGGCGCGTGGGCACGCCCGCCTCGCGCAGCGCCTCGTACGACTGGCGGGCCAGTCCCGTCGGCCCGCAGACATAGACGTCGTGGTCGCCGATGTCCGGGAGCAGCTCGCGCAGCCGCTCCGGGGTGATCTCGGGGCGTACCCCGTCCGGACCGTTGACCGCGTACAGCAGCCGCGCCCCGCGCGCCGACGCGATCTCGCGCAGCTCGCGCCAGAGCGCCAGGTCCTCGGTCTTGTTGGCCCGGTAGAGCAGCGTCAGATCGCCCGGCTCCCCGGGCAGCGTCTCGAACAGCGCCCGCATCGGGGTGATGCCGGCGCCGCCCGCGATCATCAGCACCTTCTCCTGGCTGCGCCTGGCCGCCGTCATCGCGCCGTACGGACCCTCGGCCCAGACCGGAGTGCCGGGCTCAAGACGGGCCAGGGCCTCGCTGTGCTCGCCGTTCGCCTTGACGGTGATCCGCAGCAGATCGGGCCGGGGCGGCGCCGACAGGGAGTACGGATTGGAGCTCCAGCGCAGTCCGTCGGTGAGGAACCGCCAGCGGAAGAACTGACCGGGCTGCGCGCCCAGCCGGTGCAGCCGGCGCCCCGTGATCAGTACGGAGACGACACCCGGCGCCTCGTGCACGGTCGACTCGACCCGCATCCGGTGGCGCAGGTTCAGCCGGATCGGCGTCAGCATCCGGTACCAGACCAGCAGCGCGCCCGCCGCGCCGTACAGCACGTACCAGGCCGTGCGGGCCGCCGCGTTGCCGACGAACTCGGTGCCGGTGGCCAGCTGGTGCCAGAACGTCAGATAGACCGCGACATACGTCAGCAGATGCAGGTAGTACCAGGTCTCGTACGACAGCTTCCGGCGCACCATCCCCGCCGAGACGAAGCCGATCACCAGGAAGAGCACCGTGCCGATCGTCGCCTCGATCATCCGGGGGAAGTCCGTCACGACATCGACGAGCTGGGGCAGGAAACCCGAGTTCGCCTGGGTCGCGTACCCCCCGGTGATCAGCAGCGCGTGCGCGATCATCAGGCTGATCGCGTACCGGCCGCTCATCGCGTGCCAGCGCGCCACCCGGTCGGAGCCCACCCGCCGCTCCAGCGCGGGCACCCGGGCCATCAGCAGCATCACGATCGCGATGCCGTACCCGGCGAGCAGGCCGGTCAGCCGGCCCGCTCCGGTCAGCCACTCCGCCAGGTCCATATGGACGACCGCGGTGTTCTCCCACCACAGCGCCATGACGGCCGCCGCCCCTGCCCAGCACGCCACCAGCAGGGGGAGCGCCCCCGACCGCTGCGGGCGTATCGCGCGCAGGGTCTGCCTTCTGGCCGCCCTGCCGTTGTGCATCATCGCCACGGGAACCGCACCTCAACTCTTCCTCCGTGCCCGGCGATACGGATTTGAGTGCCCGCGGGTTCAAATGGCGGGGCCATATCCGCTGTTCGTCCGGGAACGGAGGGAGTGGCGGAGATCAGCCCATGAGGCTGTTTCCTGCCGAGATCGCGATCCGGGGGTGCCGTTCCGGGTCCGCCCAGGCCAGTACGGCGCGCATCGCGTCCTCCGACACGGAGACACAACCGGCCGTCGCGCCACGGCCGTTGACATGAAGGAAGATCCCGGCGCCCCGGCCGCGCACCGGCTGACGGTAGTTGAAGCCGATCACCAGACCGAGGTCGTACTGCCCCGGATAATCGGCGAGCCGCTCGGCCTCGGTGGCCCGGCAGTCCTGGGGGAGGCCCTCCACCCAGCGGTTGTACGCGCGCGACGCGTTGTCCTGGCACCACCAGGACGCGCCGGTCACCGGGCGGTAGCCGTAGCGCGTCCCCGCGGGCCTCGGCGCGAGGCCGAACGCGTACGGCAGGTCATACACGCCGGTCGGGGTGGTCGAGGTGCCCTGGGTACGGGACGAGCCGTCCACGAGCCCGCCCGCGCCGAACCTGGCGGGCGCCGAGCCCACCGCCTCCCAGCGGCCGTCGCGCCGGTCCCACCAGGTCAGCAGGCCGGTGGTGGACGTGGTGCCGGGGGCCTCGGCGGTGATCAGCTGGGTGTATTCGGCGTCTTCGGCGGCGACTGCGGCGACTGCGGGGGCGACGGGAGCGGGTGCGCCTGCGGCCGGTGCGGCGGCCGTTCCGGTGACGGCGGTGAGCAGGGCGGCGGCGAGTACGAGAGCGGTGCGCATGGACCGGACCGTAAGCGCCTGCCCCGGCGGCGGCCTCCCGGCGGGCCCGCGCGCTGCGCCGAACGCGGCGAGATCGGTCCGTACGGGCGGGCGGGGCGGTGGCGGGGCGCGCGGGAAGGGGGCCGCCCCGGGAAGTCCCGGAGACGGCCCCCTTCGCGTGGGTGTCTCAGATGCTCAGCTGATCAGCGGGTTCGGCCGGCTCAGCTGTTCAGGGTGCAGGTGGCGAGCGAGTCGACCGGCAGCTCGGGCTTGGCGGCGGCGCGGCCGATGGCGGTCGCGATGCGGTTGATGACGGCGACGCGCTTGTCCTTCAGCGGGCCGACGATCGCGTTCTGCACGAAGTTGGCGCCGCCCTGGCCGACGGTGTCGATCAGGCGCTGGTTGGCCTCGGCGATCTGGGTGTTGAGGAGGGCGAGGTTCTGGTCGACCTCGGCCTGCGCGGAGGCCGGGATCGCGGGCAGGCTCGGGGCGACGGCCGGGCAGTTGACCGTACCGACCGCGCCGGCGTTGGCGTTGTTGCCCGCGTTGCCGTTACCCGCGTTGCCGGCGTTTCCGTTGTTCCCGGCGTTGCCGTTGTTGCCGTTCGCCGGAGCGGTGGAGGCGGGCTGCTCGGCCGCGCCTCCCGCGTTCAGGGTGCAGGTGGCGAGCGAGTCGACCGGCAGCTCGGGCTTGGCGGCGGCGCGGCCGATGGCGGTGGCCATGCGGTTGATGGTCGCGACGCGCTTGTCCTTCAGCGGGCCGAGGATCGCGTTCTGGATGAAGTTCGGGCCGCCCTGGCCGACCGTGTTGATCAGGCGCTGGTTGGCCTCGGAGATCTGGGTGTTGAGGAGGGTGAGGTTCTGGTCGATCTCGGCCTGCGCGGAGGCGGGGATCGCGGGCAGGCTCGGGGCGACGGCGGGGCAGTTGACCGTACCGGCCGCGCCCGCGTTCGTGCTGTTCCCGGTGTTGCCCGCGTTGCCGTTGCCGGCGTTGCCCGCGGCGGGTGTCGAGGCGCCCGCGGCCGGCTGGTTGGCCGTGCCTCCGGCGTTCAGGGTGCAGGTGGCGAGGGCGTCGACGGCCAGTTCGGGCTTGGCGGCGGTGCGGCCGATGGCGGTGGCCATGCGGTTGATGGTGGCGACGCGCTTGTCCTTCAGCGGGCCGACGATCGCGTTCTGGGCGAAGTTGGGGCCGCCCTGCCCGACGGAGGTGGCGAGGCGCTGGTTCGCCTCGGCGATCTGCGTCTCCAGGAGAACGAGGTTGCGGTCGATCTCGGCCTGGGCCGAGGCCGGGATCGCGGGCAGGGCCGGCGCGACCGCGGGGCAGTTCACCGTGCCGAGCGTCGCCTTCGTCCCGTTGGACTCCTCGCCGGCCATCGCGTTGGTCGCGATCACCGCTCCGGACAGGACGACCGCCGCCGCACCGCCCGCGATGAGGACACGGCGCTTGTTGTACTTCGCAAGACCCCTGGACATGCGGAAACCTCACTCGGATCAAGAAGGTGGGAGAGGAGCCGCCCGGTGGTGACCGGACGGCGCTCCTCGGGTGACGAACAACGCGGCGCCTGCGTTCGGTGAGGGGTACGAGGCTGCCGGGCTCCGCGTTCAACGATTCACGAACATCTCTTAAACATCTCTTGGAAGATCAACATCCGGTACCGGATTGACGAATCATACGGAGCGGTGCATAGTTATGCTCATCAGCGAATGCATCGTAAGGAGAAACCCGTGACCGAGCGCGTCGTACTCGCCTATTCGGGCGGCCTGGACACCTCCGTCGCCATCGGCTGGATCGCCGAGGAGACGGGCGCCGAGGTCATCGCCGTTGCCGTGGACGTCGGCCAGGGCGGCGAGGACCTGGACGTCATCCGCAAGCGCGCGCTCGCCTGCGGTGCGGTCGAGGCCGAGGTCGCGGACGCCAAGGACGAGTTCGCCGAGGAGTACTGCCTCCCCGCGATCAAGGCCAACGCCCTCTACATGGACCGTTACCCGCTGGTCTCCGCCCTCTCCCGGCCGACGATCGTCAAGCACCTCGTCGCCGCCGCGCAGAAGCACGGCGCCGGCACGGTCGCCCACGGCTGCACCGGCAAGGGCAACGACCAGGTGCGCTTCGAGGCCGGCATCACCGCGCTCGGCCCCGACCTGAAGTGCATCGCCCCGGTCCGTGACTACGCGATGACCCGAGACAAGGCGATCGCCTTCTGCGAGGAGAAGAACCTCCCGATCGCGACCACCAAGAAGTCCCCGTACTCCATCGACCAGAACGTCTTCGGGCGCGCTGTCGAGACGGGCTTCCTGGAGGACATCTGGAACGCCCCGATCGAGGACGTGTACGAGTACACCTCCAACCCCGCCACCCCGCGTGAGGCCGACGAGGTCGTCATCTCCTTCGAGGCGGGCGTCCCGGTCGCCATCGACGGCAGGCCCGTCACCGTCCTCCAGGCGATCCAGCAGCTCAACGAGCGGGCCGGCGCCCAGGGCATCGGCCGGATCGACATGGTCGAGGACCGGCTCGTCGGCATCAAGTCCCGGGAGATCTACGAGGCGCCCGGCGCCATCGCGCTGATCACCGCGCACCAGGAGCTGGAGAACGTCACCGTCGAGCGCGAGCTGGCCCGCTACAAGCGGCAGGTCGAGCAGCGCTGGGGCGAGATCGTCTACGACGGCCTGTGGTTCTCGCCGCTCAAGCGGGCCCTGGACGGCTTCATCAACGAGGCCAACCAGCACGTCACCGGTGACATCCGGATGACCCTGCACGGTGGCCGCGCCGTCGTCACCGGCCGGAAGTCCGACCAGTCGCTGTACGACTTCAACCTCGCCACCTACGACTCGGGCGACACCTTCGACCAGTCCAAGGCGCAGGGATTCATCGAGATCTTCGGCCTCTCCGCGAAGATCGCCGCCCGGCGTGACCTCAGCTGATCCCCACTCGTTCGACAGTCCGCCTCCCCGTCCCGCACGGCGGGGAGGCGGACGTCTGTCCCGACCTCTCCGACCTCTCCAAGGAGCAGCAGTGAGCAGCAACAACGGTGATGTCCGGCTGTGGGGCGGCCGGTTCGCCGACGGCCCGTCGGACGCGCTGGCGGCCCTCTCGGCCTCGGTCCACTTCGACTGGCGGCTCGCGCCGTACGACATCGCCGGCTCCCGCGCGCACGCGCGGGTGCTGCACAAGGCGGGGCTGCTCACCGCCGACGAACTGACCCGCATGGTGGCCGGGCTCGACCAGCTGGAGGCGGACGTCGCCGACGGCTCCTTCGTGGGTACGGTCGCCGACGAGGACGTCCACACGGCGCTGGAGCGCGGGCTGCTGGAGCGGCTCGGCGCCGACCTCGGCGGCAAGCTGCGGGCCGGCCGGTCCCGCAACGACCAGGTCGCCACGCTCTTCCGGATGTACCTGCGCGACCACGCCCGGATCATCGGCGGCCTGATCGCCGACCTCCAGGACGCGCTGGTCGGCCTCGCGGAGGCGCACGGGGACGTCGCCATGCCGGGCCGCACCCACCTCCAGCACGCGCAGCCCGTGCTCTTCGCCCACCACACGCTGGCGCACGTCCAGTCGCTGTCCCGGGACGCGGAGCGGTTGCGGCAGTGGGACAAGCGCACCGCGGTCTCGCCGTACGGCTCCGGTGCGCTGGCCGGGTCCTCGCTGGGTCTGGACCCCGAGGCGGTCGCCGCGGACCTCGGCTTCGAGCGCGGCTCGGTGGGCAACTCCATCGACGGCACGGCCTCGCGTGACTTCGTCGCGGAGTTCGCCTTCATCACGGCGATGATCGGCGTCAACCTGTCGCGGATCGCGGAGGAGATCATCCTCTGGAACACGAAGGAGTTCTCCTTCGTCACCCTCCACGACGCGTTCTCCACCGGCTCGTCGATCATGCCGCAGAAGAAGAACCCGGACATCGCGGAGCTGGCGCGCGGCAAGTCCGGCCGGCTGATCGGCAATCTGACCGGGCTGCTGGCCACGCTGAAGGCGCTGCCGCTCGCGTACAACCGCGACCTCCAGGAGGACAAGGAGCCGGTCTTCGACTCCTGCGACCAGCTGGAGGTCCTGCTGCCCGCCTTCACCGGCATGATGGCGACCCTCACCGTCCACCGCGAGCGCATGGAGGCGCTGGCCCCGGCCGGCTTCTCGCTCGCCACGGACATCGCCGAGTGGCTGGTACGGCAGGGTGTGCCGTTCCGGGTCGCGCACGAGGTCGCGGGCGAGTGCGTCAAGGAGTGCGAGGCGCTCGGCATCGAGCTGAACGAGCTGACGGACGCGCAGTTCGCGAAGATCTCCGAGCACCTCACCCCGGACGTCCGCTCGGTCCTCAACGTCCCCGGCTCCCTGGCCTCCCGCAACGGCCGGGGCGGCACCGCCCCCTCCGCCGTCGCCGTCCAGCTCTCCGAGGTCAAGGCCGACCTGGTGATACAGCACGCCTGGGCCGACGCCAAGAAGTAGGACACCCCCGGCCGGCTACAGCGCCGCCGCCCACCGCGCGAGCGCGTCGAAGTCCCCCGGGAGCAGCCCGGTCCCGGGATCGACCCGCACCAAGTGGGCGGCGGCGAGATGCCGTTGGGCGACCCACTCGCGGTCGTACGCGGTGATCTCGTCGTCGGCCCACGCGAACGGCCGCCCGGCCGCGTACTCCAGGACGTACCGCGTCTTCCAGAAGGTCCCGCGAGGGGCCTTTTCGCGTATCGGGGGCCAGGCGATGTACGGCAGCTCCGGCAGCCCGAGCCGCGGCCCGATCCACACGTTGGCGTCCGCCTCCCAGGTGGTGGCCCAGACCAGGTCGTACAGGCCGGCGAGCGCGCGCAGCCGGGCACCGTGCTCCGGGTTGAGGAGTACGGGCAGCGGCCGGTCCTCGGTCCAGGCCGAAGGCCGCATCCGGTGCCGCGCGTAGCCGGCCGGCGGGCGCGCCGACGACAGGGCCCCGTACGGATTGAGCGGGCCGTCGACGTCGAGGAGGAGAAGGGGTTTCACCGGGGCTCCCGAGGAGTTCTCGTATGGGGTGAGACATTGATGTCTCATTCGGGTTATGGTCGACTCATGACAGTCGACCGTGAACAGATGTTGCGCACCGCCGCCGCGCTGCTCACCCGCAGGCCCACCGCGACGATGGACGAGGTCGCGCGGGCCGCCGGGATGGGGCGGGCGACGCTGCACCGGCATTTCGCCGGGCGGGACGCGCTCATCCGGGCGCTGGAGAGGCTCGGCATCCAGGAGATGGAGACGGCGCTGGACGCCGCCCGGCTCGACGAGGGCACGGCGGACGAGGCGCTGCGGCGGCTCGTCGCGTGCGTGGAGCCCGCCGCCGGGCTGCTCAGTTTCCTGCTCACCGAGAACCAGCTCTTCGAGGGCGAGGTCTACGACGGCTGGGCCCGGATCGACGCCCGCTTCTCCGCGCTCTTCCAGCGCGGCCAGGAGGAGGGCGTCTTCCGGATCGACCTCAGCCATGTCTGGCTCACCGACGCCCTCTACGGGCTCATCAGCTCCGCCTCCTGGTCCATCCAGGACGGCCGGGTCGCCCGCAAGGACTTCCAGCACATGATCGTCGAGTTGCTGCTCGGCGGCGTACACCGGAGTGTGAAGAGATGACCAGCACCTACCGGGCGGCGGCGGAGAGCGAGCAGAGCCCCCGCCCCGGGCGGTGGCTCGCGCTGTCCGTGCTGGTGCTCGCCGTGCTGCTGGTGGCCGTGGACGCCACGGTCCTGGGCCTGGCGACCCCGTTCCTCAGCGAGGACCTCAAGCCGTCGGGCACCCAGCTGCTGTGGATCGGCGACATCTACTCCTTCGTCATCGCCGGACTCCTGGTCTCCATGGGCAGCCTCGGCGACCGGATCGGCCGCAAGAAGCTGCTGCTGACGGGCGCGGTCGCGTTCGGCGGGCTCTCCGTGCTCAACGCCTACGCGACCAGCGCCGAGATGATGATCGTGGCCAGGGCGCTGCTGGGGGTCGCGGGCGCGACCCTGATGCCCGCCACCCTCGCGCTGATCCGCAACCTCTTCCACGACCCCAGGGAGCGCAGCCTCGCCATCGGGATCTGGGGCGCGACGGCCTCGGCGGGCGCGGCGGTCGGCCCGGTCGTCGGCGGGTTCCTGCTGGAGCACTTCTGGTGGGGCTCGGTCTTCCTGATCAACCTGCCCGTGATGGCGGTCCTGGTGATCGTCGGATTCAAGACCCTGCCCGAGTCGAAGGACCCCGCCCCCGGCCCCTGGGACATCGTCAGCGTACTGCTCTCGCTGATCGGGATCGTCGGGGTGGTGTACGCGATCAAGGAGGCCGCCGCGCACGGCGTGCGCTGGGACGTCGCCGTGACGGGGCTGCTGGGCGCGGGCGCGCTGTACTGGTTCGTACGGCGCCAGCTCACCCTGCCGTCCCCGCTGCTCGACGTGCGGCTCTTCCACCACCGGGGCTTCTCCGGCGCGGTCCTGGCGGACCTGCTGACCATCCTCGGCCTGTCCGGACTGGTCTTCTTCCTGTCGCAGTATCTCCAACTGGTCCAGGGCCGGGGACCGTTGGAGGCCGGGCTCGCCGAACTGCCCGCCGCGGTCGGCGCGGTGGTGACCGGGCTGCTCGCCGGGCGGGCCGCGCGCCGGTTCTCCGTACGGGCCGTGGTGGCCGGCGGTCTCGGGGCGATCGGGGTGTCCCTCGCCGTGCTGACCGGGATCAGCCAGCAGACCGGCTATCCGCTGCTGGGCGCGGTGCTGCTGGTCGTCGGGGTCGGCGCGGGGTTCTCCTTCACCGTCACCGCCGATGTGATCCTCTCCAGCGTCCCCAAGGAACAGGCCGGCGCCGCCTCGGCGGTCTCGGAGACGGCGTACGAACTCGGCGCGGCCCTCGGGATCGCGCTGCTCGGCTCGATCGTCACCGGCGTCTACCGGGACTTCGCCACCCCGCCCGGCGTCCCGGCGGACGTGGCCTCGGCCGCGCACGAATCCCTCGGCGGCGCGGTCGACGTGGCGGCCGGACTCCCCGGACGGACCGGCGCCGAACTGCTGGCGGCGGCCCAGGGCGCGTTCGTCGACGGGCTGCGGCTGGCCTCGGGCATCGGCGCGGTGGTCCTGCTGGCCACGGCGGTCGCGGCGTGGTTCCTGCTGCGCGGCCAGCGGCTGGAGGAGAGCGAGGGCGGCCCGCACTGAGGCTTGGCGCCCCCGGAGTACGCCCGGGGGCGCCCCCGGGCGCTACGCCGCCTTCGCCTTCGTGGCGTACATGTCCACGTACTCCTGCCCCGACAGCCCCATCACCTCGGTCATCACCGAGTCCGTCACCGCGCGCAGCACATACCGGTCCCGGTCCATGCCCTCGTAGCGGGAGAACTCCATCGGCTTGCCGAACCGCACCGTCACCTTGCCGAAGCGCGGCATGCCGGAACCGCTCGGCTGGAGCTTGTCCGTACCGATCATCGCGAACGGCACCACCGGCGCGCCCGTCATCAGCGTCAGCCGCGCGATGCCCGTACGGCCGCGGTAGAGCCGGCCGTCGGGGGAGCGGGTGCCCTCCGGGTAGATCCCGAAGATGTTCCCCTGCTCCAGCACCCGGCGGCCCGTCATCAGCGCCGCGACCCCGCCCCGGCCGCCGTCGCGGTCCACCGGGATCATGCCGACACCGGTGAAGAACCAGGCCATGAACCGGCCCTTGAGCCCCTTGCCCGTGACGTACTCGTCCTTGCCGATGAAGAACACCTGACGGTTGCAGACGAGCGGCAGGATCATCGAGTCGATGAACGTCAGATGGTTCCCGGCGAGGATCACCGGACCGTCCCCGGGGATGTTCTCGGCGCCCTCCACCCGGGTGCGGAACATCAGGCGCATGACCGGTCCGAGCACTGCCTTGATGAGCGCGAAGCGGGACAACGGGTCCTCCGTGCGATGGGGCGATTGTTGGATGGCCTAGTAAAACCACGCAGGTGAGTACGGTACTCGCGGCCCGGGGCCGGCGCACATCCGGTTCACGGAGTGGATACGCGCTGTTGACCTGTGTTACCGCCGCGTTCGTCGGAGGTCCCCCGGACGGACGGCGGGGCCGCCTACGCTCGGGCCCCGTTCAAGGGATCACGCGATGTCAACCGAGCACGAGACCAAGGAGAGTTCATGACACAGGGTGCGCGGAACACGCCCGGCCGGCGGACCGTTCTCGGAGCGGCGGTGCTCGGCCCGGCCGCCGCACTGGCGCTGCCGGCCGCCACGGCGCGCGCGGCGCAGACCGCTCCCGCGGCCGTTCCCGCCGCCGCTCCCGCCGCCGGCCGCGGCAACGGCGGCCCGGTGGGCCGGGATCTGCCCGTCCCGACGGTCATCGGCCACCGCGGCGCCAGCGGCTACCGCCCGGAGCACACCCTCGGCTCGTACCAGCTCGCCCTCGACCTCGGCGCGCACATCATCGAGCAGGACCTCGTGCCCACCAAGGACGGCCACCTCGTCTGCCGGCACGAGAACGACATCACCGCCACCACGGATGTCGCGGACCACCCCGAGTTCGCCGGCCGCAGGACCACCAAGACCATCGACGGCACCGCCCTCACCGGCTGGTTCACCGAGGACTTCACCCTCGCCGAGCTGAAGACCCTCCGCGCCACGGAGCGCATCCCCGGCAACCGCCCGCACAACACCCTCTACGACGGCCGCTGGACCATCCCCACCTTCGAGGAGGTGCTGCGCTGGGCGGACGAGCAGGGCCGCCGCCTGGGCCGCCGCGTCTGGCTCTACACCGAGACCAAGCACCCCACCTACTTCCGCTCCCTCGGCCTCGGCCTTGAGGAGCCCTTCGCCAAGCTGCTGCGCCGGTACGGACGCGACCGCGCCGACTCCGCGATCTTCCTCCAGTCCTTCGAGCCGACCAGCATGCGGCGGATGGCCCAGCTGGTCTCCGCGCCGCGCGTCGTGCTGCTCGGCGGCGCCGGCAGCCGGCCCTGGGACCTCCTCACCGGCGGCGACCCGCGCACGGTCGCCGACCTCGTCACGCCCGAGGGCCTCAAGTGGATCGCGTCCTTCGCGCAGGGCATCGGCCCCACGCTCGACCTGATCATCCCGAAGGACGCGGCAGGCCGGCTCACCACGCCCACCACGCTGGTCCGGGACGCGCACGCGCGGAAGCTCCTCCTCCACCCGTACACCCTGCGCAACGAGAACGCCTTCCTGCCCGCCGACTTCCGGCGCGGTACGGACCCGAACGCGTTCGGCGACGCCTTCGGCGCGTTCCGCGCGTACTTCGAACAGGGCATCGACGGCATCTTCGCCGACCAGCCGGACACGGCGCTGCTGGCCCGCGCGGACTTCGTCAGCCGCTGAGCGCGGGTGCCCCGGTCGGGTGACTGTCCGGCCGGGGAGCAACCGCCCGGCGGTCCGTGTCGTCCCGCCGGGCATGACGTCAGTACGAGCCACCCCGCCCCGACCGTCCCACCCGGCCCGGCAGCCGGAGACCGTACCGGCCGCGCCCGGAGTGCCCGAGCTCGTGCGCGCGCTGCTTCCGCTCGTACGGGCGGAGGCGGCGGCCGAGGCCCCGTCGGCCGGGATCGAGCCCGGCGACCTCGAACAGGGCGTCTGGCTGCGGCTGCTGGAGCGCCCGGCCGCCGCGGGTGCGCCGGGCGACCCCGCGCGCTGGGTACGGGACGTCGTACGGGCCGAGGCGCGCCGCGCCCGGCGGACCGCCACCCGGGAGCGGCTGCTGTGCCGACGCGACGAACCCGCCGCCGGCCCCGAGTCCGACCCCGAACGCGCCGCGCTCCGCACCGACCGGCGGCGGGCCCTGCGCGCGGCGGTCGACCGCACCCCCGGCCGCTGTCCGCTGGTCCTGACCGCGATGCTCTCCCCGAGGGACCCCACCTACCGGGAGATAGCGGGCGAGTTGGGTATGTCACAGGGCAGTTTGGGGCCGTTGCGCTCCAGATGTCTGGGATGCCTCCGCAGAATGCTCGCGGCCGAGGTTGCGGCTCCTGAACCCTGGGGAAAGGAGCGTTAGACAATCGGCGGACAAGTGAGCGGGAGGCATGCACACATGGGCATGAGCGTGACCATCTCAGCGGCGAGTGCGCAGGACGCGGAACAGATTCTCAAGCTCCAGTACCTGTGCTATCAGAACGAGGCAGAGCTGTACGGCGACTACACCATCGAGCCGCTGACCCAGACCCTCGACGACCTACGGGCCGAACTCGACCGCGGGCACGCCCTGGTGGCGCGCCTCGGTGACGAGGTGGTGGCCTCGGTGCGCGGCTCGGTCGACGCGGCCGGCACCGCCCGGATCGCCAAACTCATCGTCCATCCCCGGCTCCGCCGGCACGGCCTCGGCGGGCGGCTTCTCGACGCCATAGAGGCACAGTTCGCGGGCGATCCGGCCGCGGTGCGCTTCCAGCTCTTCACCGGCCACCGCAGCGAGGGCAACCTCCGGCTCTACCGCAGCCGCGGTTACGCGCCCGTGGCGACCGAGGAGACGGGGGCGCGGCTGCGGCTCGTCACCCTGGAGAAGGAGGCCGGCGCCGGGGCCTACGCCGCCAGCGCCTGAGGTGCGGGCGGGATCCCCGCGTCATGGAGCGCCACGCGGCGAGCGGGCGCGGCGCCGGGGATTCCGCCACCGGACACGTCACGTCCCGGCCGGCGCGGCCCGCCGCCGCAGCCACAGGATGCCGGTGACGGGCAGCAGCACCGGGATGAAGAGATAGTCCATCCCGTACGTCGACCAGACGGTCGCGTCGGAGAACGCCGAGGGCTCCACCAGCGTCCAGGTCCCGACGCTCACCACCCCCACCAGCTCGGCGGCGCAGCACGCCAGCGCGATCCGGCGCGCGGTCTCGCCGCCCCGGACGACCGTGTACGTGATGAACACGTAGACGACGGCCGCGACCGCGGAGAGCGTGTAGGCCAGCGGCGCGCGGTCGAACTCGGTGGCGATCTGGTATGCCGACCGGGAGACCGCGCCGACCGACATCACGCCGTACAGCCAGACCAGCAGCAGGCCGGGCCCCTTGATCAGCCGGGCATCCGCGGACCGCGCGGCCGGGCCGGAGTCCGTGGATCCGGGCAGCTCCGTCGCCATGGGTCAGCCCTTCCAGATGTCGTGGAGCCGGACTTCGAGGACGGCCAGGACGACCGCCCCCGCCGCCACCGTGACCGAGCCCCAGCGGGTCCGCTCCGAGAGCGACAGAAAGCCCGCCGCGGGCACCGCGAGCAGGGCGCCGAGCAGATACGAGACGAAGATCACCGAGCCGTCGTGCGCCTGTTCGCCCCGCGCCAGCGCCACGATCCCGACCACCAGCTGGCCGAGCGCCAGCAGCGTCACCACGGCCATCCCGATGAAGTGCCAGTCCTTGGTGGCCTGGTCGCGGTAGGCGGCGTGACCGCACCAGGCGGCGAGGGCGAGCGCGGCCACGGAGAGCGCGACCGTCAGGGCGACAAGCATGCCCCCGAGGGTATTAGGTCCCGTCCGCGCGTTTTCTGCCGGGCCCGGACCGCCGGACCCAGAACCCGGCCCGTCGGCCCGTCCCCGTAAGGTCGGTGCACATGACGATCCACGCCGAAGCCCTGCTGTTCGACAACGACGGAACCCTTGTCTCCTCCCTGGCCTCGGTGACCCGCTGCTGGACCCGCTGGGCGCGGGAGTACGGCGTCACGGCCGAGGACTTCGCCCGGGTCGGGCTGCACGGCCGCCCCGCCGCCGAGATAGCCGCCGACCTGCTGCCCGCCGCCGAGGTCGCGGCGGCCGTGGCCCGGATCGAGCAGCTGGAGGTCGACGACGTCCCCGGCGGCGTCGAGCTGCTGCCCGGCACCGCCGAGCTGCTCGCCGCCCTGCCCGCCGAGCGCTGGGCCGTGGTCACCTCCGCGGGCCGGCGGCTGGCCGACGCGCGGCTCGCCGAGGCCGGTATCCGGCCCAAGACGCTGGTCACCGCCGACGACATCACCCGCGGCAAGCCCGACCCGGAGCCCTATCTGCTCGGGGCCGCGCGGCTCGGCGTGGACCCGGCCCGCTGTGTGGTCTTCGAGGACGCCCCGGCGGGGCTGGCCTCCGCGCGCGCGGCCGGTATGAAGACCGTGGCCTTGACCACAACGCACGAGCGCGCCGAACTCCTCGCCGACCTCGTCGTTCCCGATCTCTCCGCCCTGTCGGTGCAGGTCACCGCCGGGGGAGTGGAGATCCGGGCGGCCCGCTGACCGCACCGCCCCGGGCCGGCGCGCCTCGACGGCTGTCCATATGGCGCGACGAATCGTCCCGGTATACGGACAGCCCTCGAATGGCGGTCCTGATGTCTGTTTTACTTACCGGCATGACCACGACGAGCTACCGCGCCCCCGCGACCGAGGCGATCACCGCGCCCGGTGCTCGTTGTCTGTGTCGAATGTGCGCCCACTGAGGGCCCCCGCCTGAGCCTCGCGCCCCGAAGCGAGCGACCGACGCCGCCCCGAGCGGTCGCGTCGGCCCGTACGCGCCGGAGCCCGGCCGCGCTCCGCGCCCGGCCGCCCCGCGAACCGGCCAGAACCGCGCACCCCGCTGCCCGCGGTCACCCACCGCGTCAGCGTGCGACGTGGCCCTGACGAATGCCCCGTGCCCGGCACACCCCTCGCCGCGCACTCGACAGTGACGGAAACCCTGTGATCACCACTACGGGCCTGACAAAGGTCTACCGGTCCGCCCAGGCGGGCGGCCGTGAGGTCGTCGCCCTCGACGGCGTCGACCTGCATGTCCGCGAGGGCGAGGTCTTCGGCGTCGTGGGACAGAGCGGCGCCGGGAAATCCTCCCTCATCCGCTGCGTCAACCTCCTCGAACGCCCCACCTCGGGCACCGTGACCGTGGCGGGCCAGGACCTCACCGCCCTCGCCGGCCGGGGCCGCCGGGCCGGCAAGGAGCTGCGCCGGGCGCGCAGCACGATCGGCATGGTCTTCCAGCACTTCAACCTGCTCTCCTCCCGCACGGTCAAGGGCAACATCGAACTCCCGCTGGAGATCCTCGGCGTCTCCGGCCAGGAGCGCTCCCGCCGCGCCCTCGAACTGCTCGACCTGGTCGGCCTCGCCGACAAGGCCGGGTCCTACCCCGCCCAGCTCTCCGGCGGCCAGAAGCAGCGCGTCGGTATCGCCCGCGCCCTGGCCGGCGACCCCAAGGTGCTCCTCTCCGACGAGGCGACCAGCGCCCTCGACCCCGAGACCACCCGCTCGATCCTCCAGCTGCTGCGCGACCTCAACCAGCAGCTGGGCCTGACCGTGCTGCTCATCACGCACGAGATGGAAGTCGTCAAGACCATCTGCGACTCGGCGGCGCTCATGGAGAAGGGCCGCATCGTCGAGTCGGGCACGGTCGCCGAAGTGCTCGCCACGCCCGGCTCCGCGCTGGCCGCCGCGCTCTTCCCGGTCAGCGGGGAGGCCACCGGCGACGACCGCACCGTCGTCGATGTGACCTTCCACGGCGACGCGGCGACCCAGCCCGTGATCTCGCAGCTCGCACGCGTCTACAACATCGACATCTCGATCCTGGGCGCCGCGATGGACACCGTCGGCGGCAAGCAGATCGGCCGGATGCGCATCGAACTGCCCGGCCGCTTCGAGGAGAACGTCGTACCGATCGGATTCCTGCGCGAACAGGGCCTGCAGATCGATGTCCCGGGCCAGTCGCCCGAACCGGTGAAGGACGGTGCCAAGTGACCTGGTCCGAGATGGAGCCCCTGCTCACGCAGGCGTGTTGGGACACGCTCTACATGGTCGGCTGGTCCACCGTCATCGCGGTCGTCGGCGGACTGCCGCTCGGCATCCTGCTCGTCCTCACCGACCGCGGCGGACTGCTCCAGAACGTGGTGGCGAACAGGGTCGTCGGGCAGATCGTGAACGTCGCCCGCTCGATGCCGTTCATCATCCTGATGGTCGCGCTGATGGGCTTCACCCGGCTGATCACCGGGACGACGATCGGCCGCGAGGCCGCCATCGTCCCCCTCGCCGTCGGTGCCATCCCGTTCTTCGCGCGCCTTGTCGAGACGGCTGTCCACGAGGTGGACGGCGGGCTCGTCGAGGCCGTGCAGTCGATGGGCGGCAGCACCTGGACCATCGTCCGCAAGGTCCTCGTACCGGAATCGCTGCCCTCGCTCATCTCCTCCGCGACCACCACCGTCGTCGCCCTCATCGGCTACTCGGCGATGGCGGGCACGGTCGGCGCGGGCGGGCTCGGCGACATCGCCATCCGCTACGGCTACCAGCGGTTCGAGACCGGAATGATGTGGATCACCGTGGCGATCCTCGCCGTGGTCATCTCCGTCATCCAGTTCGCCGGGGACCACACGGCCCGCAGGCTGCGCCGGCGCGGCGGACACTCCGGGACGGCGCCGAAGCTCCGGCCGGTCAAGGCCGGGGAACCCGCGACGGCGGACGCCGGCAAGGCGGCCTGACCACCACCCCTCGCCCCCTCCCACCCTCTCCCTCACACCTTCCACGACGGCGCGCCGCGCCGGGTCCTGCCGAGTGCGGGGCCGACACATCCTCAGGAAAGGCACTTTTCGTGCGTAATACTGTCAAGATCACCACCGCCGTCCTCGCCGCCGGGGCCCTGACCTTCGGTCTCACCGCCTGCGGCTCGGACAAGGACTCCGGCTCCGCCGCCGACACCAGCAAGCCGCTCATCGTCGCCGCGAGCCCCACCCCGCACGCCGAGATCCTCAACTTCGTCAAGGAGAACCTGGCGAAGAAGGCGGGACTCGACCTGGAGGTCAAGGAGTTCACCGACTACGTCCTCCCGAACACCGCGACCGAGGACGGGTCCGTCGGCGCCAACTACTTCCAGAACCAGCCGTACCTCGACGACTTCAACAAGAAGAACGGCACCCACATCGTGCCCGTCGTCACGGTGCACCTGGAGCCGCTCGGCCTCTACTCCAGCAAGATCAAGAAGGTCGACGAGCTCAAGAGCGGCGCCACGATCGCCGTCCCGAACGACACGGTCAACGAGGCGCGCGCGCTCAAGCTCCTCGCCGCCAACGGGATCATCACCCTCAAGGACGGCGCGGGCAACGACGCGACCATCAAGGACATCGCGAAGAACGACAAGAACCTCAAGTTCAAGGAGCTGGAGGCGGCCCAGACCCCGCGCTCCCTGGACGACGTGGACGCCGCGGTCATCAACGGCAACTACGCCATCTCCGCGGACCTCAAGCCCGCCAAGGACGCCCTCGTCCTGGAGTCCCCGAAGGACAACCCCTACGGCAACTTCCTGGCCGTCAAGGAGGGCAACGAGAAGGACCCGCGCGTCGAGAAGCTCGCGAAGCTCCTCACCTCGCCCGAGGTCAAGAAGTTCATCGAGGACAAGTACGCGGGCTCCGTCCTCCCGTCCTTCTGACACACCCCGCCGGTCCCGGAGAAAGGCCCACCATGCGCAAGCCCGTCATCCCGGCGGCAGCCGCCGCCCTGGCCCTCGGCCTCGGTCTGACCGCCTGCGGTTCGGGCTCCGGCTCCGGCGGCGGTGACAGCGACACCCTCACCGTCGGTGCCACCGCCGTGCCGGCCGGCGAGGTCCTCTCGTACATCAAGAAGGACCTCGCCGAGAAGGCGGGACTCAAGCTGGAGATCAAGGAGTTCACGGACTACGTCCTCCCGAACACCGCGCTCCAGGAGGGCTCGCTCGACGCGAACCTGTACCAGAACAAGCCCTTCCTCGACGAGTTCAACAGCTCCAAGGGCACCGACCTGGTCCCGGTGGCCCAGGCGTACCTGCCGCCCATGGGCGTGTACTCCAAGAAGATCACCGACATCGCCGAGCTCGCCGACGGAGCCACCGTCGCCGTACCCAACGAGACCACCAACGAGGGACGCGCACTCAAACTCCTCGCCGCCAAGGGCCTCATCACGCTCAAGGACGGCGCGGGAACGACCGCGTCCCCCGCGGACATCACGGCCAACCCGAAGAAGCTCACGTTCAAGGAGCTGGAACCCGCCCAGCTCCCGCGCTCCCTCGACGACGTGGACGCCGCGGTCATCAACAACAACTACGCCCAGGACGCCGGGTTCAGCCCCGCCAAGAACGCCATCCTCCTGGAGTCCCCGAAGAACAACCCCTACGCGAACGTCCTCGCCGTCAAGAAGGGCGACGAGAACGACCCGCGCGTCGGGAAACTCGTGAAGCTCCTCGCCTCGCCCGAGGTCACGAAGTTCATCCAGGACAGGTACAAGGGCTCGGTCCTGCCGGTCACTTCGGGCTGATCGCACGGGCTGACCGCCTTTGTCACCGTACGGGGTCCGCACCCTCACCCTGGGCGGACCCCGTGGCGCGGCCCCTCGCGCCTTGCTGCCATGCTGGGCAGTTCAGCAGGCCCGAAGGAACCACGTAGGGCCCGAATGATCCCGAGGTTACGGAGCGGCGCATGGCTGGCACCTTCCCCAACATCTCCATCAGTACGGAGCGGTTGGTGCTGCGCCCCTTCGAAGAGGCCGACATCCCGGCGCACATCGAGATGATGAACGACGAGATGGTCACCGCCTGGACCCCCGTGCCCCACCCGTACACCCAGCGCGACGCCGAGGCATGGGTCAGCACCATCGCCCCCGCCGAGCGCCTGAACGGCCACGGAATCGCCTGGGCCGTCACCGAGTTCCTCACCCAGCGCCTCGTCGGCGTCGTCCGGCTGCGCAACACCAACTGGCACGCGCTCGCCACCGAGGCCGCCTACGTCACCGCCCCCTGGGCCCGCGGCGAGGGCTACGCCACCGAATCCGCGCTCGCCGTCGCCCAATGGCTCTTCCGCGACCAGAAGTTCGAGCGCATCGAAGTGCGCACCGCCGCCGACAACACCGCCTCCCAGCAGGTCGCCCAGAAGATCGGCTGCATCAGCGAGGGCGTCCTGCGCAACGCCTGGATAGCGCGCACCCAGACCGAGGACGGCGGCTGGACCGACATCCGCACCGACCTCATCGTCTGGAGCCTGCTGCCCGAGGACCTCGAAGGCGTCGCCGAACAGATGGCCGACGCGGGCGGCTACGCCTCCTTCACCGACTGGAACTGACCCGCGCCGGCCTGGACGAGTCGGACTTACTCGCCCGTTGCCGGGTACTGTCACCAGCGACGACCCGCCCGCGACTCCAGGAGACCGACAACCATGGCCGACCGCGTCACGGTGATCGGCTGGGACGGCTCACCCCTCGGCGACGCCGCCAGGTCCGCGCTCGCGGGGGCCACCCTGGTGGCCGGAGCCGCGCACCACCTGGCCCTCGCCGGCGTACCCGCCGACGCCGAACGCGTCCGCCTCGGTTCGATCGGCCTCGCCGCCCGCCGTATCGCAGGCCACCGCGGCAGCGCCGTCGTCCTCGCCGACGGCGACCCCGGCTTCTTCGGCGTCGTACGGACCCTGCGCGCCCCCGAGCACGGCCTGGAGGTCGAAGTCGTCCCCGCGGTCTCCGCCGTGGCCAGCGCCTTCGCCCGGGCCGGCATGGCCTGGGACGACGCCCAGGTCGTCGTCGCCCACCGCCGCACGCTCCGCCGCGTCGTCAACGTGTGCCGCGCGCACACCAAGGTCGCCGTCCTCACCTCCCCGGGCGCGGGACCCGCCGAACTCGCGCTGCTCCTCGACGGGGTCCACCGCACCTTCGTCATCTGCCAGGAGCTCGGCACCGAGCGCGAGAAGGTCACCGTCCTCACCTCCGACAAGGTCGCCGACCACGTCTGGCGCGACCCCAACGTGGTCATCGTCGTCGGCGGCGTCGGCACCGTCGTCTCCCCGGCCGGCGGCTGGATCGCGGGCCGCGACCCCGGCTACCCGCCGGCCGCGCGCGGCTGGGCCCTGCCCACCGAGGAGTACGGCATCGCCCTCGACGAGGGCGAGTCCACCTGGCTGCGCGCCGCCCAGCTCGCCCGGATCGGCGCCAGGACCGGCGACCTGATCTGGGACATCGGCTCCGGCAGCGGCGCCCTCGCCGCCGAGGCCGCCCGCTTCGGCGCGGCCGTCATCGCCGTCGACGAAGAACCGGGCGCCTGCGCCAGCACCGCCGCCGCCGCCCGCCGCGCCGGGGTCCAGCTCCAGGTGGTCCAGGGCCGGGCGCCGCACGTACTGGAGCGGCTGCCCGAGCCCGACGTCGTACGGATCGGCGGCGGCGGCATCGACGTCGTCATCGCCTGCGCCGACCGCCGGCCCGAACGCATCGTCACCCACGCGGCCACCAGGGACGAGGCGGAGGCCGTCGGCAGAGCCCTCGCGGAAGGCGGTTACGACGTGGAGTGCGCCCTGCTCCAGTCCGTCGCGCTGGACACCGGCGCGTGGTCAGAACGCGAGCGCTCCGTGGTCTTCCTGGTCTCGGGCAGACGACCGGAGAGCGGCCCCTGACCCCGCCGCCGGGCCGCGCGAGGTAGGCTGGCCCGTCGTTGTACCTCAGCCGGGCGTTCGTCGCTTCGTTCGTCAATGTCCGGAAAAGGGGCCCGTTTTGGCCGCTGATGTGGTACGGCGGAAACCGGGGGGACGCGCGACGGGGCGCGGCCCACAGCAGGCCGTCATGCGTGCCGCGCGGCGCCCACGCTCGTTGTTGATGACGGGCGCCGGAAGCGTCGCGGAGCGGGCGCCCCGGTCGAAGGGCCGAAGGAGCACAACCACATGGGCGAGGGGTACGCATGACTGACACCGGCCAGGTCCCGGGCGAGGGACTGCCGGAGAACGCAGGCATGGTGGAGCAGCCGGGCATCCCGGCCGCCGGCGCGTACACCTACCTCGACGCCTCCGAGCCCACGACCGAGCACGAGGACATCCTGCTGATGCCGAGCGCGCAGGGCGGCTGGAACGACCCCCAGGTCGTCCCCGCCGAGGCACCCGCCTACGCCGCGCCCGCCGGCTACGCCACCCCCGAGGGCTACGCACCGGTCCCGGAGGGCTACGCGGCACCGGCGGCCTACTCGCCCCCGGAGGGGTACGCGGTCCCCGAACAGCCCGTGGCGGAAGCGCCGGTGCCGCAGGCACCGCCCATAGAACAGCCGGCGGAACAGGCGCCGGAGATGTACGAGGCGCCGCAGGCGTTCCAGGCGCAGGCCGAGGCACCCGCGGCGGCGCCCGAGCCCGTGCCCGACCCCGCCCCCGAGGCGGCCCCCGAGCCCGTCGCGGAACAGCAGGACGCGCACGAGGCCGGCGGCCGGGACACCGGTTCCGTGGACCTCAGCGGCGTACGCGTCCCGCCCCCGGCGCCGGCCCAGGCGGCCCCCCAGGCCGCGGCCCCGGCCCGCAGGCCCCTGCACCTAGGCCCGCCGCTGCCCGACCCGACGGGCGGCGTGGTGCGCTCACTGGCCGACCGGGGCCCGGCGGACGCACCGACCCAGGCGGTACGGGTGGCACCCCCGGAGCCGGAGCCGGAACCCGTACCCGAGCCGGTACAGGAAGCCCCGGCGGAAACGGCTGCCCCGGAGCCCGAGTTGACGCCGGAGCCGGCGCCGGAACCTGAGCCGGAACCGGAACCCGCCCCCGAGCCGGAAGCCGCGCCCGCGGAGCCCGTCCAGGCGCAGGAGCCGACGCCGGACCCCGTACAGGAGACCCCGGCACCCGAGCCGGAACCCGAGCCGGCCCCTGAGCCCGAGCCGGAGCCGGCCCCCGTCCCGGAGCCCGAGCCCGTCCCGGAACCCGAGGCCGAGGCCGTACCCGCCCCGGAGGCGGCTGCCGAGCCCGAGCCCGAGCCGGTAGCGGCGCCCGAGCCCGAGCCGGAGCAGCCCGTAGCAGCGGCGGAACCGGCACCCGAGCCCGAACCCGTACCTGAGCCCGCTCCCGAGCCTGAGCCCGTGCAGGAAGCAGCGCCCGAGCCGGAGCAGTCCACCGCCCCGGAACCCGAGCCCGCCCAGGAAGCCGTGGAGCTCGCGGAACCCGCGCCCGCCCCGCAGCCCGAGCCCACTGCCGAGGCAGAGCCGGACCCGGAACCGCAGCCCGAGCCCGAACCAGCAGCAGAGGCAGAGGCAGAGGCAGGGGCGGAAACAGAAGCAGCGGCAGAGGCCCCCGCGCCCCGCCCGGCCGCCGCGCCCGCCTACGACGACGCCGACCGCGAGGCCGTGCTCCGCGTGATGCGCGAGCGCCGGGACATCCGTAACGGCTTCCGCCCCGACCCGATCCCGCACGAGGTGCTGCTGCGCGTCCTGGAGGCCGCGCACACCGCCCCCAGCGTGGGCCACTCGCAGCCCTGGGACTTCGTCGTCATCCGGTCCGCCGAGACCCGGCGGTCCATGCACGAACTGGCGCAGCGGCAGCGCGAGGCGTACGCCAAGTCGCTGCCCAAGGGGCGGGCCAAGCAGTTCAAGGAACTGAAGATCGAGGCCATCGTCGACACGCCGGTGAACATCGTCGTGACCGCCGACCCGACGCGCGGCGGCCGGCACACCCTCGGCCGGCACACCCAGCCGCAGATGGCCCCGTACTCCTCCGCACTCGCCGTCGAGAACCTCTGGCTCGCGGCCCGCGCAGAAGGCCTCGGCGTCGGCTGGGTCAGCTTCTTCGACGAGCGCGAGATGGTCCGCGCGCTGGGACTGCCCGAGCACCTCGACGTCGTGGCGTACCTGTGCATCGGCTACGTCGACGAATTCCCCGAGGACCCCGAACTGATGCAGGCGGGCTGGTCCAAGCGCCGCCCGCTGTCCTGGGTCGTCCACGAGGAGACGTACGGCCGCCGCGCCCTGCCGGGCGAGGACCCGCACGACCTGCTCAACGAGACCGTCGCCGGAATCCGCCCGCTGGACGCCAAGGCGCTGGGGGAGGCGTGGGAGCGGCAGAAGCGCATGACGAAACCCGCTGGTGCGCTCGGCATGCTGGAGATCATCTCCGCGCAGCTCAGCGGCTTGTCCCGGACATGCCCGCCGCCCATTCCCGAGCCCGCGGCCGTCGCGATCTTCGCCGGCGACCACGGCGTACACGCCCAGGGCGTCACCCCGTGGCCCCAGGAAGTCACCGCCCAAATGGTCGCCAACTTCCTCGGCGGCGGCGCGGTGTGCAACGCGTTCGCGAACCAGGTGGGCGCGGAGGTCTGCGTCGTCGACGTGGGCGTCGCGGGCGACCTCCCGGCGTCGGCCGGACTGCTGCCGCGCAAGGTCCGCGCCGGCACCGCCGACTTCACGACGGGCCCCGCCCTGACCCGCGAAGAGGTACTCGCCGCGATCGAAGTCGGCATCGAGACCGCACGCGATCTGGTGACCGCCGGCAACAAGGCGCTGCTCACCGGCGAGATGGGCATCGCCAACACCACCGTGTCCGCCGCGCTGATCTGCGTCTACACCGGCCAGGACCCGGCGGAGGTCACCGGCCGCGGAACCGGCATCAACGACGAGATGCACGCACGCAAGGTCGACGTCGTCCGCCGCGGCCTCGAACTCCACCGGCCGGACCCGGCCGACCCGATCGGCGTCCTCGCCGCGGTCGGCGGCCTGGAGCACGCCGCGCTGGTCGGCTTCCTCCTAGGCGGCGCGTCCATGCGTACGCCGGTCCTGCTGGACGGCGTGAGCGCGGGCGCGGCGGCGCTGGTCGCCCGCGCGATCGCCCCCGAGGCCCTCGCCGCCTGCATCGCGGGCCACCGCAGCGCCGAACCCGGCCACGTGGCAGCCCTCAACAAACTCGGCCTCCGCCCCCTGGTCGACCTGGACCTGCGCCTGGGCGAGGGCACGGGCGCGCTGCTGGCACTCCCGGTGATCCAGAGCGCGGCACGGGCGATGCACGAGGTGGCGACGTTCGATTCGGCGGGCGTAACGGAGAAGTAGAACCTCCCGGTTGGGGGCCGTGGTTTGTCTTGGGCGGGGCCCGGCGCACACGTGCGGGTGCTGGCCGGGGGCTTGGGCGTTTTGGGCTCGGCCCGGCGCACACGTGCGGGTTGTCGCCGGGTGCCCCTCCGGGGGCGGGGTCGCCTCCCGGCGAGGGGCCGTGGCCCGTCTTGGGCTCGGCCCGGTTCGTACCTGCGGGTGCTGGCCGGGGCCAAGGGTCCGTCACGGGCTCAGCCCGGTGGGTACCTGCGGGTGCTGGTCGGGGGCCGGGGTCCGTCTTGGGCTCGGCCCGGTTCGCACCTGCGGGTTGTTGCCGGGGTCCCCTCCGGGGGCACATGCCCGGACTGCACGATTTACGCCGCGTGCGGGCCGGACCGTACCCGCGGGTCTCGCTCAGCGGCACAAATCGCGCTTTACGTCCGGACACATACCCCCTGCGGTGCCCCCTTCACCGGCCCGTCACGGACCCACCCGCCCCGGCCGGGCCGGGTGGTTTGTGCGCGAGCCGTCCACCGACCGGAGGGGGCCGGGGTCGCAGGAGGTGACGTCCCCGGATGTAAAGCGCGATTTGTGCCGCTGTACGCACCCGCGGTCGAAGAACCGGCCCGCACGCGGCGTAAATCGTGCATCCGGGGATGCGCCTCCGGAGTGCCCCGGCCCCCGGCACGGGACCAACCGGCCCGGACCCCGCACCAGCCCAAGACCCACGGCCCCCTAGCCGGGAGGCGACCCCGTCGGGAGGCGCAAGCCCACCGTAAAGTGACCTCAACACCACCCCGCCCCCGAGGAGCCCCCGCCGACATGGCCGAGCACGTCCAGACCGCGCCCCCGCGTGACCCGCACCCCGCCTACCCCGTAGGGCTCCGCCTGGCCGGGCGGCGCGTCGTTGTCGTCGGCGGGGGTCAGGTCGCGCAGCGCAGGCTGCCCGCGCTCATCGCGGCCGGTGCCGACATCGTGCTGGTGTCGCCGTCCGCGAAGCCCTCCGTCGAGGCCATGGCGACGGCCGGTGAGATCCGCTGGGAGCGGCGGCGTTACGAGGAGGGCGACCTCGACGGCGCGTGGTACGTGCTCGTCGCGTCCAGCGACCCCGACGCCAACCGCACCGCCTCCGCCGAGGCCGAGCGCGCCAGGGTCTGGTGCGTACGGAGCGACGACGCGGAGGCCGCCACGGCGTGGACCCCGGCGACGGGCCGCAGCGACGGCGTCACCGTCGCCGTGCTGACCGGCAGGGACCCGCGCCGCTCCGCCGCGGTGCGGGACGCCGTCGTGGAGGGCCTGCGGGACGGCACGCTCGCGGCGCCGCGGCGCCGCGCAGGCACCCGTACCGGCGAGACCCCCGTCGTCGCCCTCGTCGGCGGCGGCCCCGGCGACCCGGATCTGATCACGGTCCGCGGCCGCAGGCTCCTCGCCGAGGCGGACGTGGTCATCGCGGACCGGCTCGGCCCGCGCGATCTGCTCGACGAACTGCCGCCGCACGTCGAGGTGATCGACGCGGCGAAGATCCCGTACGGCCGGGCCATGGCGCAGGAGGCGATCAACGAGGCGCTGATCGAGCACGCCAGGGCGGGCAAGGCCGTGGTCCGGCTCAAGGGCGGGGACCCGTTCGTGTTCGGGCGGGGGATGGAGGAGGCGCACGCGCTCGCGGCGGCGGGGATCGCGTGCACGGTCGTGCCGGGGATCTCCAGCTCGATCAGTGTGCCGGGTGCCGTCGGGATCCCGGTCACGCACCGGGGGGTGGCGCATGAGTTCACCGTGGTCAGCGGCCATGTCGCGCCGGACGACGAACGTTCGCTCGTCGACTGGGCGGCGCTCGCCCGGCTGCGCGGCACGCTCGTCGTGCTGATGGGGGTGGACAAGATCGGCGCGATCGCGCGGGCGCTGGTCGAGCACGGCAAGGCGCCGGGGACGCCGGTCGCGCTGATCCAGGAGGGGACGACGGCGGCGCAGCGCCGGGTGGACGCGACGCTCGCGACGGTCGCGGAGGTGGTACGGGCGGAGGGGGTACGGCCGCCGGCGGTCATCGTGATCGGCGAGGTAGTAGCGCTGGGCGACGGCCGCTAGGCCCACAGCCCCCCCACACCCAACATTCCCCCGAACGGCGAGGCAGATCAACCCGTGGCCGAACTCATCACCGTCGACGACCCCGAGGACCCGCGCCTGCGCGACTACACCGGTCTGACCGACGTCGAGCTGCGCCGCCGTCGCGAACCCGCCGAGGGGCTGTTCATCGCCGAGGGGGAGAAGGTCATCCGCCGGGCGGAGCAGGCGGGTTACGCGATGCGGTCGATGCTGCTCTCGGCGAAGTGGGTCGGCCCGCTGCGGGATGTCATCGACGCGGCGAGCGCGCCGGTCTTCGTGGTCGACCCAGAGCTGGCGGAGCGGGTCACGGGTTACCACGTGCACCGCGGCGCCCTCGCCTCGATGGCGCGCGAGCCGCTGCCCGCGGTGGCCGAGGTGCTGCGCCCGGCGCGGCGTGCGCGGCGTGCGCGGCGTGTCGCGGTGTTCGAGGACATCGTCGACCACGCGAACCTGGGGGCCGCCTTCAGGAACGCCGCCGCTCTGGGCGTCGACGCGGTCCTTCTCTCGCCGCGCTGCGCCGATCCGTTCTACCGGCGGTCCGTGAAGGTCTCGATGGGCGCGGTGTTCCAGGTGCCGTGGACGCGTTTCGCGTCCTGGCCCGAAGACATCGGGATCCTCCGTTCCGAGGGCTTCACGGTCGCCGCGCTCTGTCTGAGCGACCGGGCGATCACCCTGGACGAGCTGGCCGGGCGGGCCGCGCGGGACGAGGGGAAGCTCGCCCTGGTCTTCGGTACGGAGGGGGCCGGTCTCACCCCCGGGGTGCTGGCCGCCGCCGACGAGCATGTCCGTATCCCGATGGACGCCGGTGTCGACTCGCTCAATGTGGCGGCGGCCTCGGCCGTGGCCTTCTACGCGACGCGCCCACGGCCCGCCGGGCTCGGCTGACCCGCGTCCGCCCCGTCATCCCTCCAGCGCGTTCCAGGTCCACCGGCCGCCGAGGAGGGTGCCCGTGACCACGGTGTCGCGGAGGCGTTCTACGGGGATCGCGGTGGGGTCCTGGTCGAGCACGATGAGGTCCGCCGGGTCGCCGACGGCCACGCGCGTGCGCCCGCGTGCACTCGCGGCGAGGGCGACGGACCGGGGCAGGCGCTGTTCCGGGTGCCAGCTCCGCCGGTCGTCGCGTGACCTGGTGACGGCGGCGGAGATCGCGTGCCACGGGTCGAGCGGTGCGACGGGCGCGTCCGATCCGAGGCGCAGCGTCGCGCCGGCGTCGTACAGCGAACGGAAGGCGAACGCGCGGTCGGTGCGGCCGTGCCAGTAGCGGTCGGCGACATCGCGGTCGTCCATCGCGTGCTCGGGCTGGACGCTGGCGACGATGCCGAGCCGGCCGAAGCGCGCGAAGTCCCGCGCCGCGACGAACTGCGCGTGCTCGATGACCCCGGTGATTCCCAGCTGCTCGAACGCGTCGATCACCTGGCTGTTCGCGCGGTCGCCGATCGCGTGGACGGCCACGGCGATTCCCGCCCGGTCCGCCGTGCCCAGCAGGTCGCCGAGTTCGTGCGGCGCGACGCTCCGCACTCCGCAGCGGTGCGGGGCGGTGGGGTCCGTGCCGGGGTACGGGTCCCAGCACAGGGCGGTCCTGGTGTTGAGGGATCCGTCCACGACGATCTTGAGCCGGCCGACGGTGACGAGTCCCTGTTCGTCGAGGGGCACTCCCGTGCGGTACCCCTGCTCGATCGCCGCCGAGAGGCGGCCGGGCCAGACCGATGCCTCGACGCGGAGCGAGGTCACACCGGCGGCGACCCGGGCGGGCCAGTCCCGTACGTTGTCGGCGTTCTCGAAGTCGACGATGCCGACGACCCCACGGCCGGCCGCGTCCCGCGCCGCTTCCCGGTAGGTGGCGAGGGCGGGAGCGGTGTCGTGGTCGAGCCGGTCGAGGGCCTCGATCCACGGCGCCTCCCGGAGCAGCCCCGAGGAGTCCACCGTGACCCCGAGCAGCGTGGCCGCCGCCGAGTTGAGCCATCCGCAGTGCAGATCGCCGCTGATCAGCACGGTGGGACGGGCGGGTGCCGCCGCGTCGAGGGAGGCGAGCGAGGGGGCGTCGGGCCAGAGCGCGTCGCGGAACCCGTACCCGACGGTGACGCCCGTGTCCCGGCTCCCGGTGGGCGCTGCCCCGGACCGTACGAGCGCGAGCACCTCGGCCGCGCTCGCCGTCGCGGACAGGTCGAGCCGGCCGCGGCGGATCACCCACTGGGTGAAGTGGACGTGTTCGTCCCAGAGCGCGGGCCGCAGCCACCGCCCGTCCAGCCGTACTTCGGCGGCCCCGTCGTGCCGTACCGTGCCGGCCGGGCCGATCGCGGTGACGCGGCCGGCGCTGATGAGTACATCGCTGGGCGCTTCGGCTCCGGGGAGCAGGGCGCCGCGCAGGAGAAGCTCCGCGGGGGGCGTGTTCATCGCGTCGTACCTCCGTCGAACGGCTCGCCGAGCACCGGGATCGCGGCCAGCAGTTCGCGGGTGTAGGGGTCCCGCGGCGCCGACAGCACGCTCTCGGTGGCGCCGGACTCGACGATCCGGCCGTCGCGCATCACGCTCACCGTGTCGCACACATAGCGCACCACGGCCAGGTTGTGCGAGATGAAGAGGATGGTCAGCGCCAGTTCGGCCTGGAGTTCGCGCAGCAGATTGAGCACGACGCCCTGCACCGAGACATCGAGGGCCGAGGTGATCTCGTCCGCGATGATGACGTCAGGTTCCGCCGCGAGCGCCCGGGCGATCGTGATGCGCTGACGCTGCCCGCCCGAGAACGCCGAGGGAAGGTCCCCGGCCCGGTCCGGGCCGATGTGGACCATGGCCAGCAGCTCACCGACCCGCCGGCTCCGCTCGCTCCGTGACCAGCGCCGTCCCGTGGCGCGGGTGGCCTCGGCGATCGACGCCCCGACCGGCATTCTCGGGTCCAGCGCCGCGTACGGGTCCTGGAACACCAGCTGTACGCGCCGCCGCGCCCGGCGCGCGGCCGCGGAGCCGCCGACGATATCGGCGCCGTCCAGCCGTATCGCACCGGTCGCGGGCCGTACGAGGCCCACCGCCGTGGCGGCGAGGGTCGACTTGCCCGAGCCCGACTCCCCTACCAGGCCGTGGACCCGGCCCGAGGCGACGGTGAGGTCGATGTCCCGGACGGCGAGGTGCGCGCCGGCGCCGTGACCGTAGCGCACGGACACGTCCGCGAATTCGAGGGTGGTCATACCGGTTCCTCCACTTCCTCCACAGCGGTGCCCGCTTCGCCGATGACCGGCAGCGGTCGGGAGCGGTCGGTCGTCATGTGCGGTACGCAGGCGATGAGCGCGCGGGTGTACGGATGGCTCGCCTCGTCGAGCCGCGCGGCCGGCAGCTCCTCGACGATCTCCCCGTCCTTCATGATCACGAGGCGGTCGCAGAAGCCGCTCACGAGGGCGATGTCGTGCGAGATCAGCAGGATGGCGCTGCCCGTCTCGCGCTGCGCCGCTCGGAGCACGCGCAGCACCTGACGCTGGATCGTCACATCGAGGGCGGTCGTGGGTTCGTCGGCGATGAGCAGGCGCGGCTGCCCCATGAGCCCCGCCGCGATCATGGCCCGCTGCCGCATGCCGCCGGACAGCTGATGCGGGTACTGGCGCAGACACCGGTCCGGGTCCTCGATCCCGACGGAGGCGAGCGCCTGCCGGGCGCGGCGCCGTGACTCCGCCCGCGGGACGCCCTCGTGCGCCTCGACCGCCTCGGTGAGCTGCCGCCGGACAGTGAGGGACGGATTGAGCGAGGTGAGTGGATCCTGGAAGACCATCGCCAGCTCCAGGCCGAGCCGGTGGCGCTCGGCGGCCGTCGGTTTCGCGGTCATGTCGATGCCCGCGAACCGCAGCGCCGTGGCGTCGATCCGCGCCTCTGTACCGAGGAGGCCGGCGAGGGCCATGGCCGTCACGGACTTGCCGGATCCCGAGGCCCCGACGATACCGACGGTCTCGCCCGGCCGGACGGCGAGCGTGACTCCTCGTACGCGCTCGACGAGTTGGCCCGACCGGTCGGGGAAGCTCACGCGCAGCTCCTCGATCTCGGCGATCGCGGCCTGCTCGGCCGGCTGGTGCGCCGGCCTCTCCGCCGCCGGGTGCGGAGGGGACGTACGGTGTGCGACGGCCGTCCGGGAAGCGGCCTCGCCCGCCAGCAGCCCGACGGAGTTGAGGACGAAGCCGGTGAGGACGATCGCGATGCCGGGGCCGAGCGCCGCCATCGGGTTCACATAGATGTCCGCGACGCCCTGGCGCAGCAGACTTCCCCAGTCGAAGGCCGGCGCCTGGACGCCCAGTCCCAGGAACGACAGCCCCGCGAAGGAGACCAGCGTCCCCGACGCCAGCGCCGCCGCGTTGACGAGCAGCGGGGGCAGGATGTTGGGCAGGACATGGCGGCCCACGATGCCCGCCGGCCCCACTCCGACGATCCGGGCCGCCCGTACGAAGTCCCGCTCGCTCACCGACGAGGCCAGTGTGTAGGTCAGCCGGGCGAAGGTGGGGACGCCCGCGAAGCCCACCGCGAGCATGGCCGCCGTGGCACCCGCGCCCCAGATCACCGAGAAGAACAGCGTGAGCAGCAGCCAGGGGAACGACAGCAGGATGTCGATGAGCGAGGTCAGCGCCCAGCG
Organism: Streptomyces sp. NPDC093109; assembly: GCF_040701725.1. Classification (NCBI taxonomy): domain Bacteria; kingdom Bacillati; phylum Actinomycetota; class Actinomycetes; order Kitasatosporales; family Streptomycetaceae; genus Streptomyces; species Streptomyces sp. NPDC093109. The sequence continues at coordinate 121,941 of NZ_JBFBEZ010000003.1, read as the reverse complement.
CAGCGGGCGCGGCAGTACGGTCGCCACCACACCGAGGACCGCCCCGCCCACGACCGAGAGCGCCGTCGCCCCGAGCGCGAGCAGCACCGACAGCCGGGTCGCGACCAGGACCCGGGCCAGCAGATCGCGGCCCAGGCTGTCCGTGCCGAACGGGTGGGCCGCGCTGGGCCCCTCACTCCGGTGGGCCACCGACACCGTGGTGGCGGTGTGCCCCCACACCAGCGGTGCGAGGACGGTGACGAGCACGAGTACGAGCGTCACGGCGACGATCGTGATGCCCTGCGGAGTACGCAGCTTGTGGCGGATGCCGGACCGCATGGTGCGTCAGCCCTTCGTGATCGATGAGCGGGGGTCCACGGTGGCGATGATCAGGTCGACGAGCAGATTGAGCCCGAGGACCATGACCGCGTACACAAGAACGACCCCTTGGATCATCGGATAGTCCTTGGAGGTGATGGACGAGACGATGGTCGATCCGAGCCCGGGGATCGCGAACACGGTCTCGATGATCACCGTGCTCGCCACCAGCCCGGTCAGGACGAGGCCCCCGGCCGTGAGCGACGCGGTGATCATGTTCGGCAGCGCGTGCCGGAGATGGAGCAGCCGGGCGGGCAGCCGCTTGGCGCGGGCGGTCGTCATGTACGGGGTGCCGAGGACCGCGAGCATCTCGACATGCACGATCCGGGCCAGATACGCGAGCGGCCCGACGGCGAGGGCCAGCACCGGCAGGACGGCCTCGGGCGGGCTGCCCCACCCGGCCGCGGGAAGCAGCTTCAGGGTGATGGCGAACAGGGCGATGAATCCCACGGCGAGAAGGAAGTTCGGGATGGCGATCAGCGCGCCGAGCAGCCAGGAGACCCCGGCACCGAGCCGTCGGCGCCGCCCGCTCCACGCCGACACGGCCGTCGCGACCCCGAGGGGCACCGCCCCGACCAGAGCGACGAGGAAGGCGAGGCACGCCAGGGCGAGCGTCGTGGGAAAGCGCTCGGTGAGCGTGGCGGCGACCGGCCGGTGGGACTGGAGCGAGACCCCGAACTCACCGCGGAACAGCCCCGACACGTAGTCGGTGAACTGCTGGAGCTGAGGTCTGTCCAGCCCCAGCTCCGCCCGGGTGCGGGCGACGAGCTCCGGTGTCGCGCTGGGCCCGAGGGCCGCCCGGACCGGATCCCCCGGCACGAGAGGCAGGATCAGGAACGTGGCGACGACGACGATGACGAGCGAGACCAGCGCCCGGGCGACCCTGGTGAGCACGAACCGCGCGCGGGGCGGCAGGGGAGCCGGTCTCCGTACCGGGCGCGCGGTCGAGGAGATCGTCATGCCTCAGCCCAGCATCCGGATGGTCGTGGGCACGAGATAGGTGGTCTGTTCGGCCCGCGCGCCGGAGAGATAGGTGGGCAGTTCGTTGTCCGCGAGCGGGAACACGTCCGTACGGTTCACGAGTTCCGCCTCGGCCCGCTGGTAGAGCGCGCACGCCGCGTCGGAGTCCGGGGCGGCGGAGGCCTGTTTCCTGAGGGCCTCGTACTGGGGGTTGTCGACGAACATGAAGTTGTTGCCTCCCCTGTCCGGCGTCGCGCCGGCGAAGAAGCCGGCCACCGTCACCGGGTTCGCCGGGGCGATCTGGACGAAACCGGTGTCCCAGTCGAACGTCTGGAACAGCTGCTCCGACCACGCGTTGGCGTCATTGGCCGCGAGCCTGGTCGTGATGCCGAGCTTGTCCCACGCCTGCTGCACCAGCTCCGCGGCCGGGGCCTGGGTCGACATCGCGGCGTCGTAGATGAACTTGACGGTCAGCGGCTTGCCGTCCTTGTAGCGCTTCCCGCCGGCGCCGGGCTTCCACCCGGCCCGGTCGAGCAGCGCGGCGGCCTTGCCGGGATCGGTGGCCGGCAGCGTCCACTTCGGTCCGCCCGCGACACAGAGGAACGGGCTCTTCACGACGAGCGACGTCGACTTCCGCGCCGCGCCGTTGCTCAGGACATCGCCGATCTCGTCCCGGTTCAGCGCCAGGACCAGGGCCTTGCGCACCAGCGGATCGGACGTCGGGCGGTCGGAGCGCTCGTTGAACAGCATCTCGCCGACCGGGTTGCGCGCGCCGACCGTGGCGAGCCCCGTGGCGTCGAGCCGTTTGCGGTCGGAGCCGGTGATGACCGCGGCGTTGATGTCCCCGGAGAGCAGCAGGTTGGCCGCGGTCGACTCGTCGGTGACGACCCGTATCTCCAGCTTGTCCGGCAGCCCCTTCGTGGCGCTCGTGACGCCGTTCGGGCCCCAGTCGTAGTCGTCCCGCTTGGTGTAGGTGTACGTGGACCCCGCGGTCGAGGAGGTCAGCGCGAACAGGCCCGTACCGTTGGTGGTGTCCTTGAGGCCGGCGGGGCGGTCGACGCCCTTCTGGCACACCATCTCGACGGTCCCCGTGTTGGCGAGCAGGAACGGGTCGTTCGTCCTGCTCGTGATGGTGAGGGTGTTGCCGTCGGCCGTGGCGTGGATGCCCTTGTTGATCTGGGAGCCGTAGTAGAAGGTCCCGTTGGCCGGTGTCGCCTGGTAGTTGATGTTGTTCGCCGCGGTCCGCGCGGTGAACTCCGTGCCGTCGGAGCAGGTGATGCCCTCGTGCAGCGTGTACGAGATCTCCGTGGCGCTCACGGTCCACTCCGTGGCCAGCCAGGGCTTGAAGTCCCCCTTCGGGGTGACATGGACGAGCGACTCATACGCGTTCGCCACCATCGCGCGGGCCGCGAGGGACACGCCGGTCATCGGGTCGAGGCTGCCGGGGTCGGCGGAGACCGTCGAGACGAACGTCCCTCCGGAGACCTCGCGCGCGTCCTTCTTCCCGGCCCCGGACGGGGAGCCGCACGCGGCCAGCCCCGTCGCGGCCAGGATGCCGGCGACCGAGACCGCCGTCGCCTTCACGTACTGCTGGGTGGTGCTCGTTGGCTTCATCCGAGTTCCTTCATCTCATGCTCGATCCTTCGTGGCTCGGGCTCTTCGGGGCGGCGGCCGGTACGCGCCCGGTCGGCGCGAGGGGGCCGGCCGCCTTGACCGACACCTTGAGCGTGGGCCGCGTGGCATAGGAGACCGGTGTCTCCAGTACGTCGACGATCGTGACGCGGGCGGGGTCCGCCCCCGCCTGGATGGCCTTCTCGGCCGCCGCGCGGCTCGCCTCCTCGATGGCGGCCGTACGGTCGGGGAACTCGCACAGCCGGTCCGCGCGGCCTCCCGCGAGGGCGATCGCCGCGCCGACCGCGTTGGCGACATTGCCGCGCTCGGGCCTGATGACCTCACTGGCACCGAGAACCCGGTCGGGGACGAGGAATCCGCCGCCGCCTACGACGACGAGAGGCAGCCCCGTACGGCCGAGGGACATCCGCTCGACGGCCGACTCGATCCGCTGGTGGGCCACGGTGAGCGCGCCCGCGAGCCCCGCCCGTTCCGACCGGCCGAGCGCGGGCAGCGTGCGGCCCGTGACGACGGCGGACCGGGTGGCCGCCGCGTCGGTGAGTGTGGGGGTCGAGCCCCCGAACAGCAGCGCCTCCTCCGCGATGCGGTAGCCGACCGAGTCGCCCAGCGGCACACCCGCCGCCATGTCGACCATGGTTCCGCCGCCGATACCCAGGCTCAGGATGTCCGGCATACGGAAGTTCGTCCGCACCCCGCCGATCTCGCGGGGCATCGTCGACTCGCGGGGGAAGCGCTCGACCAGGACGCCGAGATCGCTGGTGGTGCCGCCGACATCGATCACGATCGCGTTCCCGGCACCGGAGAGGGAAGCGGCGCCCCGGATCGAGTTGGCCGGTCCGGATCCGATCGTGAGCACCGGGTACCGTGCCGCGTACTCGACGGCCATGAACGTACCGTCGTTCTGCGCGAAGAACGTGGCCGCCTCAAGTCCCTGCTCGACCACCGCGGTCGTGAGAGCGGTGGTGATGTCCCGCGCGACCCGGTAGAGGGCGGCGTTGAGCACGGTCGCGTTCTCGCGCTCCAGGAGACCGAGCGCTCCGATCTCGCTGCTGAGCGAGACCGGCACGTCGAGCCCCGCGTGGTCCTGGACGAGCGCCTGCACCTCCAGCTCCTGTTCCGGGAAGGACGGGCTGAAGATGCCGCAGACCGCGACCGCGTCGAAGCGGCCCGCGAGGCGGTCGAGCAGCCGGCGGACGGCATCCCGGTCCAGCTCGGCGATGGGATAGCCGTCGACGAGATGCCCGCCGCCGGCGTGCACCGCGCCCGCGAGGATGGTGTCGCGGAGATCCGCGGGCCAGCCGGTGAGCGGCGGGTACTCGGTGGCGGCCGGGGCCCCGAGCCTGACGACCGCGACCCGGCCGAGATCACGGCGCCGTACGATCGCGTTGGTGGCGTGCGTCGTACCGAGCATCACCCGGGAGACCGCGGCCCTGGCAGGACCCAGTTCGTCGAGCACCGCCGCGAGACTCGACCGGATACCTCCGGTGACATCCCGTGTGGTGGGGCTCTTCGTCCAGGCGAGGACAGCGCCCGACGGGTCGAGGACCACGGCGTCGGTGTTGGTGCCGCCGACATCGATCCCGACGGCGAGATCGCCGTGCACGGAGTTCATCGGGAGGCTCCTTCGACGGCGGTGGCGGTCACGGTGGTGGCGGCGGAGGTTACGGAGGCGGTGTCGTCGGCGGCGCCGAACGGGACGTACTCCAGGTCGTATCCGAACGCATGCGGACCGGCGAGCTCCAGCCCCCGCTCCGTCCGCCACAGCGGATCGCACGCCCAGGCCACCACCCCGACACGCTGGCCGAAGCGGAGCAGCTCGGTCGAAATGGCCTCCCCGGTCTCCGAGTCGACGACGGTGATCAGGTCCGGCACGCTGGCGGTCACCTCGCCGTCCTCCAGGATCACGAGGTTCTCGTTCTGGATCTCCACCCGGACCAGTCGGCCGCGGTCGGTGCCGACCCCTTCGACCGTCACCGACCCGAGCGTGAACCCGCCCTCGGTACGCCGCTCGACATCGATGATCTTGCCGGTGACGACGAGCGCCGCCCCCAGCTCGTCCACCAGCTCGGCGACGGGCTCGGCCGCGCCGAGCAGCCGGCGGCCGACCTGGACCGCCCGGCTCACCGTCCCCTCGACGACCGCGCCGGGAGCGGTCTTCGCGGTCAGTACGTAATGGGCGCCGAGCGAGATCGCCCCGCTCGCCACGCAGAGCGCCCGGGCGTGCCGCTCCAGCCACGCGAGGTTGATCGTCCGCAGCACGGAGACATTGCCGACGACATCGCTCAGGACGGCGAACTCGCTCGGCAGCCCCGCGACGTTCATCGAGATCATCGTGCCCTCGGGGAAGGCGCGTCCCATCCCGTCCGCGTCGAGCACCTTGAGCCCCAGCCGCGCGGCCCAGCCGACGGGGGCGACCCCGTTGCTGCCGCCGATCTCCGCGGCCATCACCGCCGTCACCCGTCGGCCCGTGAGCCGTTCGACCTCACGGACGATCGTCTCCGGCTGACCCGCGGCGGTGAGCATCTCGATACCGACGGACGGAGCGCCCATCGCCGACATCACGATCACCGCGTCCTCGTCGGTGAGTTCCTCGACCGGTACGACCTCGACGGGTCCGTACGCGTCGATCGCCGCTTCCACGGCCAGCTGCACGGTATGCACGGCGCCTCCACCCCCCGTGCCGAAGACGGCGGCGCCGGCCGCGAGTGCGGCGACATCGGATCGGGCGATCAGGCGCACGGCCACGCTCTCTCTGTCGGAATGCAGGTCTTGATCGGGCATGTCCCGAGATTAGGCAGCGGGAATGGAAGGTAACAATGTGCTGCCGGCCCAATGATTCGTGCCAGACTGTTCCGATGAACCAAGTCACGGTGACGGACGTGGTCACACAGGGGGAGCGGCTGGGGATCCGCCGCGTGGCGGGCTCTCCGGACGGCGCCGCGGTGTCCGGCGTGGAGGTCGCCGCGATAGCGGATCTCACCTCCCTCGCCCCCGCCAGGCTGGTGATCGTGGCGACCCCGGACCACGGCGTACCGCGCCCGTACCAGGTCGACATCGCCATCCGGCGCGCCCTCGCCGCACGGTGCGCCGGTCTTGTGTTCGTCGGTGACTTCCCGCTGGCCGAGACCTCCCGCGCGCTCGCCGACCGCGGCGGCCTGCCGGTGCTGATGAGCACGGCCACGCCCGCGGAGCTCGCCGTGCATCTGGACCGGACGATCCGGGGCGGGGCCGAGGAGGCCCTGTCCCGCGCGGAGTACGCCATCGCGCGGGCCACCGCCGTCGCGGCGGGGACCCAGAGCCCGTCCGTGGACGCCGTCATCGCCGAGGCCGGCGCGGCCCTCGGCGTACGGCTCACGCTGACGCGGGACCCGGCCGTGGCCTGGTCCGAGCCCGACGCGGTCTGTGCGGGGGAGGTGCCGGTCGGCCGGCTGACGGCCGACCGCGCCGACGCGTCCGTCGCGATCGCGCTGCCGGTGATCGCCGCCGTGCTCTCCCGCACCCTGCAACGGGAGTTGCAGGACCGGTTCGGACCGGTCCGCTCCCGGGCCGACCTGATCGTCGAACTGATCTTCGCGGAGTCGTCACGGATCGACGGCCTCGGCGTCGAGGCGACCCGTGCGGGCCTGCCGGTGCAGCTCTCCCACGCCGTCGCCTGGCTCTCGCCCACGCACGGCCGCGACACCGGGCAGCGGCCCCCCGCCGTACTGGCGTCCTCCGTCGAACTGCACGCGCTGCAACTCGTCGAGCGGCGCGAGGAGGTGTGGCACCTCGCCATGTTCCACGGCGACATCGTGATGGTCTCGTCCGAGGAGCCGGGCGCCCCGGACCACCAGCGACGCCTGCGCGATGTCATGGAGTCCGTGCTGGCCCACGCGCGCTCGGTCGCGGGCGACGAGTGGACCTTCACCGTCGGCCTCGGAACACCGCAGAGCGGCGCGGCCGGGCTGCGGCAGTCCGCCGCGGAGGCGCGGATCGCGGCCGAGGCCGCCGTCGCGGGAGGCCGGGCGGGGAGCATCGAGACCACGGACGTCACCGGACTGCGCCGGGTGCTGCTGGACTTCTACGCGTCACCGCTCAGCCGCTCGCTGCTCGACGACACCCTGGCGCCGCTCGACGCGCTGGGTCCCGAGCGCGCCACGATCGCCATGCGGACCCTGCTCGCGTACCTCGGCCACCGCAACTCCCTGGCCCGCGCGGCGGAGCAGCTCAATCTGCACCCGAACGCCGTCAACTACCGGATCCGGCGTATCGAGCAGACCCTCGGCCTCGACCTGGCCGAGCCCGATGTGCGCTTCGCGGTCGAACTGGCCTGCCGGGTACGGCTCATCACGGCGCGGCGCTGACCGCCCGCCCGCGCGGGACCGCCGCCCGGACTACGTCTCGCGCGGGCGGCTCGCGAGCATCCGCGAAGCCAGCTCGGCGTTCGCGTAAGGACCGGGCCGGCTCAGCTGCTCGACGACGCGGTCCACCACCGCGCGCGGCTTGTCCTGGCTCATCTTGTTCTTCGCGACGACCCGGGTGACCCGGAGCCGGAAGCCGGCAGTCCCGTGCGCGATGCGCTCCGCGTACTCCTCGTTCTCGGCCGACAGCCGCATCCGGAACGGGTGGGGCAGCGGCTCCTCGAAGTGGTCGACGAGATCCTCGAGGACGCGGAGGTTGTCCTCGGCCGACAGAATCTCGGGGACCCCGTAGGCGTGCACGGTCGTGTAGTTCCAGGTCGGCACCGCCGGGGAGATCCCGTACCAGCTCGGCGAGACATAGCCGCTCGGTCCGTAGAAGACCACGAGCAGCTCCCGCTCGCCGAGCCCGTGCAGGAGTTCGTCGGGCCGCCCCACATGGCTCAGCAGGACGATCCCGTCCGCCGCCGGGTCGAGCAGGAAGGGGTAGTGCGAGGCGACGAGTCCGTCCTCGGTGTGGCTGATCATGGTCGCCCACGGCGCGGCCGTGATCACGCGCTTGATCTCGTCCTCGTCGGTGAGGGCGTAGTCGGGGTTGTCACGCACGTCCGGTCACTCCTCGGCTCGGTACACGTCCGAAGCTACGGAGGCGGCCGGCGGACGGCAATGTTCCGGTGGACCGGAGAATCACGGCGGACTGTGCCGGCGGACCAAGCCCCGGCGCGCGGCGAGGTTTCCTCAGAGCTGCTGCGCGGCGGCGATGCCCAGCGCGACGATGAGCGTCACCACGACGAAGACGATCAGCCGCTGCCGCAGCAGCCGGGGGTTCGCGGGCCGCAGCTTCGACGAGGTCGTGCGCGCGCCCTGCTTCCGCGCGCCGCCGCCGGTACCGCGGGACGTGTCGCGGGGGCGCTGCGGGCGTGCGCCGGTGGTACGGGACGGAGCCCCGGCGCCGCGCGAGCGGCCGGAGCGGGACGCGGAGCCGCCCGCCGTACGGTTCCCCGGCGCAGAGCCGGCACCGGCCGGGGACCCGCCACCGGACCCGGGACCCTGCCCCTGCCCGGGGCCATGCCCTGAAGCCGGCACAGTCCGCTCCGCGTCGCGCTCCGTGTACCGCTCGGTGAGCCGGCCGGTCGGCAGCTCCTGCCCGCCGCGGCTCCGCTGCGCGGGCGGCCGGCTGTCGATGAGCCCCTGCACCTCCCGCGCCGCGATCTCCTTGAGCCGCATCGAGAGCTGGAGCGTGCTGGGACGTTCCTCCGGATCCTTGGCGAGGCAGGCGCGCACCAGCGGCGCCAGCGCGTCGGGCACCCCGTGCAGATGCGCCTCCTCGTGCACCACCCGGTAGAGCATGACCTCGGAACTGCCGTGCCCGAAGGGCGAATCGGCGGTCGCCGCGTACGCCAGGGTGGCGCCCAGCGAGAACACGTCGGTGGCGGGCGTGACCGCCGCCCCCCGTACCTGCTCGGGGGCGAGGAATCCCGGCGAACCCACGGCCGTGCCGACATGCGTCAGCGTGCTCGCGCCGGTCGCCCAGGCGATACCGAAGTCGATGATGCGCGGGCCCTTGGGGGAGAGGAGGATGTTCGACGGCTTGAGATCGCGGTGGACGACCCCCGCCTCGTGCACGGCCACCAGCCCCTCGGAGAGCGCCGCGCCGACCGAGGCGACCTCGGCGGCCGAGAGCGGCCCCTCCTCGTTGACCTTGTCGTGCAGCGAAGGCCCCGGCACGTACTGGGTGGCGAACCAGGGCCGCTCGGCGTCGAGATCGGCGGCCACCAGCCGGGCCGTACAGCCGCCCCTGATCCGCCGCGCCGCCGAGACCTCGCGGGCGAACCGCGACCGGAACTCCTGGTCCTCGGCGAGATCGGGCCGGATCACCTTCAGCGCGACCCGCTGGCCGCGCCGGTCCGAGCCCAGATAGACGACGCCCATCCCGCCCGCGCCCAGCCGCCGGTGGAGCCTGAACGAACCGACGACACGCGGGTCCTCGCGCCGGAGCCGCATCATCGCCATGTCCATCCCCGCTGCCCGGTCGTCCGTATGACGTGGCACAGCTTACGTACCCGGGCCCCGGCGCGCTCATAGGCCGCGCCCTCGCGCAGCGACCGATTGTCAGTGCGGGGTACGAAACTTGAGGAGCGGTCAGGAGGCCGGCGCCGGTCCGCGCCCGGCTCTCCTCAAGATCTCAAAGGTCCCGCACAGAAAGGGGGTTGGATCCTCAGGGGTGACCCCGAGACGATGTCGGGGACCGGCGGGGGTACCTGGCGCGGCCCCGGTCCGACGGCGGTCCCGGCGGTCCGTCCGGGGCCCGCGCGACTCCCCGGAAAAGGGGCGGAAGTGAGAGAAGTCACCGCGCGGTACCGGTGACCGGGCCGGCTTCCGGGCGTCTCGCCGACGGCCTCGCGGGCCGGTCCCGTACCGGCGTACGGGACCGCCGCCGCGCGCGTATCGCGTGCTCTCCGGGACGACCCTCAGACTTCCCCGCCCCGCCTCTCCACCCAGGGGTGTACACGGCAGGCCCGCGCTCATCCTCGGGGAGGCCCGGCAATCGGTACGCCGGCATGACGACCCGGCGTCCGCGCGTCCCTAATGTTGAGGTCAAGCGGCGAGTGCGGAACTCGTCCCCCGAGGTTGGACACTCGCCGCTGCCAGACGTGACAGGAGAGGGACCATGGCCGGGACGGCAGCGCGGACAGCGATCCGTACGCAGGGGCGCAGGGCATACGCCGCGTTCGGTGGACGCCGGTCGGGCACGCGCCATCCACTGGTGGCGACGGCCATGGTCCTTCCCCTCGCGGTACTGCTGACGGTCGCCTTCGGCGGCTGGGAAGCGGTGCTCACACAAGCGTCGTCCGTGGGCGTGATGCTGGGGCGCTGAAAGAGCGCTCCGGACCCGGGAGAGCGGCCCGGGTCGGGACATCCGGCCAACAACCCCGTGGGGACGGGGGTGCGGCGGACGGCAGCGGTTGGCCGGTCAGCTGGGGAGCTGACCGGCCATCGTGCTTTCCCCGTCCGTGAAACCGGTCCGTGGAAACCGGTCCGTGGGAACCGATCCGTGGCATACGAAGAACCCCCGGCCGCAGAAGCGACCGGGGGTTCGACGATGGTGCGCGATACTGGGATTGAACCAGTGACCTCTTCCGTGTCAGGGAAGCGCTCTCCCGCTGAGCTAATCGCGCAGGTGGGACCTGCGTTCCGTACGTTACCGCGTGCGCGATACTGGGATTGAACCAGTGACCTCTTCCGTGTCAGGGAAGCGCTCTCCCGCTGAGCTAATCGCGCGGGGAACCCTCATCGGGTCCAGTGGACGATACTGGGATTGAACCAGTGACCTCTTCCGTGTCAGGGAAGCGCTCTCCCGCTGAGCTAATCGTCCGCAGAGGTGGAGACGGGATTTGAACCCGTGTAGACGGCTTTGCAGGCCGTTGCCTCGCCTCTCGGCCACTCCACCAGGAGTGCGGGGATCCGCAAGAATCCCCGACAATCGAGCGGACGACCAGGTTCGAACTGGCGACCTCAACCTTGGCAAGGTTGCGCTCTACCAACTGAGCTACGTCCGCGTGTCGTTTCCGGCCGTCTGTGCGGCCTTGCGACGTGTTGAACTCTAGCGGATTCCCGGGCCAGCACAAAAACGCGTTTCCGCAGCGTGCTGGCGTGCGTTCAGTACGCGTTCGGTCCGGAGCGGCTCGATGACCTCTGTTCTAGACTCGCAACTGTGCACGATCGCGCTCCTCTGGCCCGCTTCGGCGGCCTCGTCGCCTCCGGTCTGCGGGATGTCACCCATGATCCGGAAGCCCTCGACTCCGCCGGGTTCTGGGCCGTCGCCGCGGACTTCGAAGGCCGTCTCACCTGCGCCAGGTTCACCGACGTACGGCACGAGCCGGTCCCCGTACCGGTGCCGGGACGGTGGCGCGGACCCCGCGCCGGGGACTGGACGTCGTCGCTCGACCACGCCGCGTACACGGCGGGGGTCCGCCGGATCCGGGAGTACATCGCGGCGGGGGACGTCTATCAGGCCAACCTCTGCCGGGTGCTCTCCGCGCCGCTGCCCGATCCCGCCGCCGACATCGACGCGCTGACGGCGCTGCTCGCACGCGACAACCCGGCGCCGTACGCGGGGACGATCCGGCTGCCCGCGCACGGCGTGGAGATCGCCACCGCCTCTCCCGAGCTGTATCTGCGCCGCACCGGCCGCACCGTCGAGTCGGGCCCGATCAAGGGCACCGCCCGCACCGCCGGGGAGCTGCTGGAGAAGGACCGCACCGAGAACGTGATGATCGTGGACCTCGTCCGCAACGACCTCGGCCGGGTCTGCGCCCCCGGCACCGTCACCGTCCCGGCGCTCTGCGCGCTGGAGCCGCACCCCGGCCTCGTCCATCTCGTCTCGACGGTACGGGGCGAACTCGCCGCCCCCGCGGGCTGGCCGGAGCTGCTGGCGGCGACCTTCCCGCCGGGATCGGTCACCGGCGCCCCCAAGTCCAGTGCCCTCAGGATCATCGACGAGCTGGAGACCGCCCCGCGCGGCCCCTACTGCGGCGGTATCGGCTGGGTCGACGCCGACCGGGGCACCGCCGAGCTGGCCGTCGGGATCCGTACGTTCTGGATCGACCGCGCCACGGACGTCGGCCCCGTCCTGCGCTTCGGCGCGGGCGCCGGGATCACCTGGGGCTCCGACCCGGAGGGGGAGTGGCGCGAGACCGAGCTGAAGGCGTCCCGGCTGCTGGCGATCGCGTCGGGAGCGTACGGGCAGGGAGCGGACGGGAACGGAGCGGCGCGGCCCGGCACGGAGGCCGTGGGCCCGGACGTCCGCGAGCCGGCCGGAAGGACCGCGTGACGGCGATCCGTAAACCGGATGACTGCCGGCCCCCCGGCGGGTAGAACTCTCCCGATGACCACCACCCTGCGGCCCACCGGACCGCTCCAGCAGACCCGCGACGGCGGGAAGTCACGCTCCTACGAGGTCTGCGTGAACAGCCGGTCCGTCGGCGCGATCGATCTCTCCACCGACGCCGGCTTCGACCACACCGCGGGCGTCCTCGACGGGCTCCGCGTCGACCCGCCCGACCGCCGCAGGGGCCGGGCCACCGTCGCCGTGCTGGCCGCCGAGGAGGTGCTGCGCGGCTGGGGCTGCGAGCAGGTGATGGCCTCCGCGCCACCGGACGCCACCGCCGCGCTCTCCCTGCTGGACTCGCTCGGCTACACCGAGCGCAGCCGCAACATGGACAAGGAGCTGCCGCCCGAACCCCCGGCGCTCCCGGCCGGTGTCGAGGCCCGCCCGATGACCGGCGCGGAGTACGACGTGTGGCTGGCGGCGTCCGTCGGCACCTTCGCGCAGGAGTGGATCGACCGTGGCACCGAGCCGGCGGCGGCCCGGGCCAAGTCGGAGCTGAGCCACCGGCAGAACCTGCCCGAGGGCCTCGCCACCCCCGACATCGCCTTCCATGTCCTGCTCCACGACGGATCCGTCGTGGGCCACATCTGGACGGCGCGCCGCGAGATCCGGCCGGGCGCGTGGGGGACGTACGTGTACGACGTGGAGGTGAACGAGAGCCGGCGCGGCCGGGGGTTCGGCCGCGCCCTCATGCTGCTCGCGGAGCGGGTCGCCGTGGAGTCGGGGTCGGTCCTGCTCGGCCTGCACGTCTTCGCGGACAACACCCCGGCGGTCCGGCTCTACGAGTCCCTCGGATATCGCACGACGTACCGCAACCTCGCCAAACGGCTGCTCTGAGTACCGCTGCTCCGGGAACGCGGGCCGCTACGCGTCCGCCGCCGGGAGGGCGTCCACGATCTCCTCGATCCGCGCGCGCAGCCCGTCCTGGCTCTTGCCGCCGTCGAGACGCCGCCCGGCGATCTCGTACGTGGGGGTGCCCGTCACCCCGATCGCCTTCCCCTCGGCCTGGTCGGCGTCGACGGTCAGGAAGTGCCGGCCGTCGATGAGTGCGGTGTCGAACTCCTCGGCGTCGAGGCCGAGTTCGCGTGCCACCTCGATCAGGAAGGGCTCACCCCGGGCCGCCAGCTCCTCGGTCCCGGCCAGCACGGCCTCCACGTACGGCCAGAGCGCGCCCTGCTCGGCGGCCTCCTCCGCGGCCTGGGCGGCGGCGTAGGCGTGCCGGTGCTTTTCGAGGGGGAAGTGCCGCAGCCGGATCTCCAGCCGGTCCCCGTAGCGGGCGCGCAGCGCGCGGATGTCGTCCAGGGCGGTGCGGCAGTCGGGGCACTGGAGTTCGCACCAGACGTCGAGGACGACGGGGCTCGTGGTGGTGGAGTCGCTCATGGGGCCAGTCTCCCAGTACGGGAGAACCCCGAGTACGCCCGTCGGCTGCTCCCGCCGGCCCGGTGAGCGGGGCCCCGACCGGCACCTGGGGAGGAGCGCACCCCCGAGATCTCCCCCAGATCCGCCTCGCGGGGCCCTGGACCATGGCCTCGACCCCCTGGTCAGGTGCAGGATGGAGGGGACGATGTGTTCGGCCGACGACGAGTGACTGCCTGGAGGACCTGATGATTGCCGAGACCATCTGCGCGGCGGTGTCGGCGGCGGGCCTGGGCATCGCCGCGATCACGGCGTACCGCAAGCGTTTCCTGGCCGCGACGAGGATCGCCGCGTACGCGCTGGTCCCGGGCGGGCTGGTGATGATCGGCGCGGTGAAGTGGATCTCCCACATGGCCTTCAGCCTCACCGCGTGGGCCGGCTTCGGGGTGCTCGCGGTGGCGTGGCTGCTCTTCATGACGACCCGCACGATCGAGCGCCGCACCGGTGGCACGCGCAAGGAGCGCAGAGCCGCGGCGCGGGCGGCGGAGCAGGGTGGTGGCCCGGTGGAGCCGGCCGCCTCCGCGCCCTCGCTGGGCCCCGGCACCAGGCCCGCCGCGCAGCCGAGGTCGGGGGCGCGCCAGGAGCGCGCGGGGGAGGACTTCAGCGACATCGAGGCCATTCTGAAGAAGCACGGCATCTGACGCCGCTCTTCGAAGCTGCCGGCCGTCGGAAGCCCGGCAGCATGCCAGGCCGGCCGTGATTCGGCTGGCTTTCCCGGGATCAAACCACGGGAAATGATGAACTCCCAGGCTGATCACCCTGGTTGGGGCGGGGTCGGGCGCCGGGGTGCGTCATGATCGCCACGAGATGTTGGATACCACCCGGGGGGAAGCCCCCGCACCCACCGAGGAGCCGCGCGGCTGCCTTTTCGCGCTCTCCCAGCCACCGTTGATGATCTTCCTGACGGTGATCGGCGCTCTGCTGCTGATGGCGGCGCTGCACGATCTGTTCCTGCTGTGACCGGCGGTATGTCCGGAGGTCCCCTGCCGGTCAGCCGGCCGCCGCTTCCTTGCGGCGCGCCCGGTACGCGGCCACATGCAGCCGGTTGCCGCAGGTGCGGCTGTCGCAGTAGCGCCGTGAGCGGTTGCGCGACAGGTCGACGAACGCGTGCCCGCAGTCCGGGGCCTCGCAGCGGCGCAGCCGTTCCTGCTCACCGGCCACGACCATGAAGGCGAGTGCCATGCCGCAGTCCGCCGCGAGGTGGTCGGCGACCGAGGCGCCCGGTGCGAAGTAGTGGACATGCCAGTCGTAGCCGTCATGGTCGGTCAGCTGCGGGGTCGTGCCCGCGGCGGCCACCAGCCGGTTGATCAGATCGGCCGCGGCCCGCGCGTCCGGCGCCGCGAACACGTCCGCGAAGTGGCCGCGTACCCGCAGGACGGCCCGGAGATCCGGGTCACCGAGAGCATTCACGCCGCTGATGTTGTGGTCCCGTACGAAGCCGTACAGCGCCTCGACGCTCGCGAGCCGGTCGCCCGCACTGTCGCTCGTGCCGGATTCGGGCGCGGTGTTCACCAGATCCACGACGGTGTCGAGGGCGATCCGGGTGTCGTGTGGAATCAGCACGGTCGGCTCCCTGGCAGGCCCGGCGGGCCTGTGCCCGCCGGAATTCCGCCCACGTTAGCCGTTGGACCCGCTCAGGACGCATCGGCGCCGCCGTCGCGGTGGGTTCCGCGGCGCCGGCGCCGGTGTCCTGCCGTATGCGATTGTCCGCGCGGCGCCGTCTCCCCGAGTCGGACGGCGCCGAGCAGTCTGCTGCCTGGCTCAGCTCTCGGCCAGGATGTGCGACAGCTCCGTGTCGAGATCGAAGTGACGATGCTCGGTGCCGGGTGGCACCGCGGCGTCGGTCCGCTTGAGGAACGACTCCAGGGCCCGCGCCGGGGCCTCCAGAAGGGCTTCGCCCTCCGGGGAGCTGAGCGCGATGCAGACGACGCCCTGACCGTGGCTGCGGGACGGCCAGACTCGGACGTCGCCGGTGCCGGTGGGCCGGTGCAGCCCCTCGGCGAGAAGGTCGCGGGCGAAGACCCACTCGACCGTCTCCTCGGCTCCGGTGTGGAAGGTGGCGTGCACGGCGTAAGGATCGGCCGTGTCATACCGCAGGCCCGCGGGTACAGGCAGTGAGGACTCGCTCGATACAACGAGGCGCAGGTGCAGCTCGCAGCTGACCGTGGTGTTCATAAGCGCCAGGGCCTTTCGCTCAGTGTGCGCTCGGGGATTCGCACGTCGGCGAAATCGACATGCCACCTACGGTGCCGTTGTAAACCCCTCTGTCTGTTTTGTGATCCTTCGGGTAGCTCGTATGGCGGTGTACTACTTCGGGTCATACCGCCATTGCAGTGACGCGGACGGATTGGTCCAAGGGGCAACCAGTGGCGCGTGCGACGTCCGCAGGTGACCGGCCGGTGACCGGGAGGTGATCGACCACCCTCCGGCATCGGGTAATGTTTGCGGTGCGTCCGGGCGATTAGCTCAGTGGGAGAGCGCTTCGTTCACACCGAAGAGGTCACTGGTTCGAACCCAGTATCGCCCACCCGGATCGGGGCCCCGAAGACCTACCGACAGGTTTTCGGGGCCCCGTCCGTGCTCCGTGAGCGCGCCCGTATCCGCTGCGGGATCGGGTTTGAAGGAACGGCGCCGGGGCCTGTATGGTTCAGGCGTTCCCGGGCGATTAGCTCAGTGGGAGAGCGCTTCGTTCACACCGAAGAGGTCACTGGTTCGAACCCAGTATCGCCCACCCGGGAAAGGCCGGTCCGTCATCGACGGACCGGCCTTCGCGCGTTTACGGCCCCCCCGCGGTCGGGCCCTGGTCAGGCCGCCTCGGCCGGCCGCTCGGGCCGCAGCGGCCAGCCGGCCCCGGCTGCCTCCTCACCGGCCCGCGAGAACCAGGACTGCTGCCCCCGCGCCAGCTCCGCGTGCCACCCCGCCTGGAGCCCGTGCAGCTCCGCCGCCCCGAGCCGCTCCAGTCGCGTGGCGAACCTGCGGCCGATGGCCCGCACCACCTCCAGCGCCGTCAGCGCGGCCAGCGTGGTCGGCTCGCCCCGCGCCCCGTCCGCCGGCTCCGCGCGCTCGGCCTTGTAGTGCTCGGAGAGGTCCGCGAGGGCGCGCGGCCCCTTGCGGTACCGGTCGAGGTGCCCGTCGAGGACGCACGGGTCCAGTACGTGGAACGGCGCCCCCGTCAGTAACCGGGCGAGCGACGTCGCCCGGTGCCGCCGCAGCTCACGGTCGAGGACCGTCAGACCGAACGGCGCGTCCATCACCACCAGCGGCCGGCCCGCCGTGCACTGCCCGCCGAGCGCCCCGGCCACCTCCGCCACCACCGGCGCCGGCCACCGCCCGGTGCGGTGCAGGCAGTCGTCGGTGAGCCCGAGCCCCCCGGCGACCTCCGCCGGCACCGGCACCCCCGGGTCCACCAGCCAGCGGGTCACCCGGGGCCGCACCCCCGCCAGATCCTGGACGACCAGTGCGGCAACCACGATCCGGTCCTCCTCCGCGTCCGCCCCCGTGGTCGCCGTACCGAACGCGGCCAGCGGCCCCTCGAACCACGTCATCCCCGAACTCCTCGCGCCTAGGCGGCAGATGGTGCTCACGCACTGCCCGAATCGGTGCTACCCGGACAGGTCGTGCGGTATGCCTCGTATGCGGCGGCGGGAAACCGTTTCGCGGCGGGCCCGCCGGGCTCGGTACGATTCGACACGCGCAGTGTCCGCTGTCGTACCCCGTAGGTCAGGAGAGACCGGTGTCAGATGTCCGTGTGATCATCCAACGCGATTCCGAGCGGGAAGAGCGCGTGGTGACGACGGGGACGACGGCGGCCGAGCTCTTCCCCGGCGAGCGCACCGTCGTCGCCGCGCGCGTTGACGGCGAGCTGAAGGACCTCGCGTACGGCGTCGGTGAGGGCGAGGTCGTCGAGCCCGTCGAGATCTCCTCCGAGGACGGCCTGAACATCCTGCGCCACTCCACCGCGCACGTCATGGCCCAGGCCGTGCAGGAGCTGCACCCCGAGGCCAAGCTGGGCATCGGCCCACCCGTCAAGGACGGCTTCTACTACGACTTCGACGTCGCGACCCCCTTCACCCCCGATGACCTCAAGGCCATCGAGAAGAAGATGCAGGAGATCCAGAAGCGCGGACAGCGCTTCGCACGCCGCGTCGTCACGGACGAGGCGGCGCGCGAGGAGCTGGCCGGCGAGCCGTACAAGCTGGAACTGATCGGCATCAAGGGCTCGGCCTCCACCGACGACGGCGCGGATGTCGAGGTGGGCGGCGGCGAGCTGACCATCTACGACAACCTCGACGCCAAGACCGGCGAGCTCTGCTGGAAGGACCTCTGCCGCGGCCCGCACCTGCCCACCACCCGGAACATCCCGGCGTTCAAGCTGATGCGCAACGCCGCCGCGTACTGGCGCGGCAGCGAGAAGAACCCGATGCTCCAGCGCATCTACGGCACCGCGTGGCCCTCGAAGGACGAGCTGAAGGCGCACCTGGAGTTCCTCGCCGAGGCCGAGAAGCGCGATCACCGCAAGCTCGGCAACGAGCTGGACCTCTTCTCCTTCCCCGACGAGGTCGGTTCAGGCCTCGCCGTCTTCCACCCCAAGGGCGGCGTCATCCGCCGCGCCATGGAGGACTACTCGCGCCGCCGGCACGAGGAGGAGGGGTACGAGTTCGTCTACACCCCCCACGCCACCAAGGGGAAGCTCTTCGAGAAGTCCGGGCACCTGGACTGGTACGCCGACGGCATGTACCCGCCCATGCAGCTCGACGAGGGCGTCGACTACTACCTCAAGCCCATGAACTGCCCGATGCACAACCTGATCTTCGACGCCCGGGGCCGGTCGTACCGTGAACTGCCCCTGCGGCTCTTCGAGTTCGGGACCGTCTACCGCTACGAGAAGTCCGGCGTCGTGCACGGGCTGACCCGGGCCCGCGGCTTCACCCAGGACGACGCGCACATCTACTGCACCAAGGAGCAGATGGCGGACGAGCTGGACTCGACGCTGACCTTCGTGCTGAACCTGCTCCGCGACTACGGGCTGACCGACTTCTATCTGGAGCTGTCCACCAAGGACCCCGAGAAGTTCGTCGGCACCGACGAGGCGTGGGAGGAGGCCACCGAGACGCTGCGCAAGGTCGCCGAGAAGCAGGGCCTGCCGCTGGTCCCCGACCCGGGCGGCGCCGCGTTCTACGGGCCGAAGATCTCCGTGCAGGCGCGGGACGCCATCGGCCGTACCTGGCAGATGTCCACCGTGCAGCTCGACTTCAACCTGCCGGAGCGCTTCGACCTCGAATACACCTCGCCGGACGGCTCCAAGCAGCGGCCCGTCATGATCCACCGTGCGCTGTTCGGCTCCATCGAGCGGTTCTTCGCGGTCCTGCTGGAGCACTACGCGGGCGCGTTCCCGGTGTGGCTGGCGCCGGTGCAGGCCGTCGGCATCCCGATCGGTGACACGCACATCCCGTACCTCCAGGAGTTCGCGGCGAAGGCCAGGAAGCAGGGCCTGCGGGTCGACGTCGACGCGTCGTCGGACCGTATGCAGAAGAAGATCAGGAACCAGCAGAAGCAGAAGGTTCCGTTCATGATCATCGCGGGCGACGAGGACATGGCCAACGGCGCGGTGTCCTTCCGCTACCGCGACGGCTCGCAGGAGAACGGCATCCCGGTCGACGAGGCCATCGCGAAGATCGCGAAGGCCGTCGAGGACCGCGTCCAGGTCTGACGGGTCCGACAGGTCCGACAGTCCGACAGGACGGAGGAACGGCCCCCGCGCGGCATCGGCCCGCCCGGGGGCCGTTCGCCGTCCCCGTACGGGCCCGGCGACACGCTTCCGGGCCGAAGTCATATGCTGCACAGCATGACGAGTGAGCCGGAGCAGCAGATCGGCGTGGGGACCCAGGACGCGTTCCAGCGTCTGTGGACACCTCACCGGATGGCCTATATCCAGGGCGAGAACAAGCCCACCGGGCCGGGCGCCGGCGACGGCTGTCCCTTCTGCTCCATCCCCGCCAAATCCGATGTGGACGGGCTGATCATCGCCCGCGGCGAGCGGGTGTACGCGGTGCTCAACCTCTACCCGTACAACGGCGGGCATCTGATGGTGGTGCCGTTCCGGCACGTCGCCGACTACACGGAACTGGACGAGGCGGAGACCGCCGAACTGGGGCTGTTCACCAAGCACGCCATGACGGCACTCCGCCAGGCGTCCGGGGCGCACGGCTTCAACATCGGCATGAACCAGGGCGCGGTCGCCGGCGCGGGAATCGCCGCGCATCTGCACCAGCATGTGGTGCCGCGCTGGGGCGGCGACACCAACTTCATGCCGGTCGTCGGCCACACCAAG
Organism: Streptomyces sp. NPDC093109; assembly: GCF_040701725.1. Classification (NCBI taxonomy): domain Bacteria; kingdom Bacillati; phylum Actinomycetota; class Actinomycetes; order Kitasatosporales; family Streptomycetaceae; genus Streptomyces; species Streptomyces sp. NPDC093109. The sequence goes on along the minus strand of NZ_JBFBEZ010000003.1, from coordinate 101,957 downwards.
GTGCTGCCCCAACTCCTCGCCGACACCCGCCAGCTGCTCGCGGACGCCTGGCCGGACGGCTCCTGAGCGACGCTACCGCCGCCGCTGTGTCCGGGGCCCGGCCCTGGACACAGCGGCGGCGGCGTTACGCGTCGTACGCGTCGATCTTCTTCGGGGACGGGTCCTGCACGGCTCCTATCAGCGAGGACGAGCGGCTGCTGAAGCCCGCCGTGCTCACGCCGTGCTCGTCCAGCACCCGCATCGCCGCGTTGTGCGCGACCCGCAGCACCGGGGTGGCGGCGCGCATCGCGTCGTCCGCCATGAAGCGGTGGCGCCACGGCTGCTCGGCCCAGACATGCCGCATACCGAACGGCTCCGGCAGCGACAGCTTGCCGCCGAGGAAGTCGAGGATGTGCGGATACCAGGTGAACGGCGCCCGCACCGCGAGCCGGACCGCCTCCCGGGGCTCCACCAGCGGCAGATTCCGCGAGGTCGTCTCCCAGAACCGGACCGCCTTGGCACGGGACACGGTCTTCGCCGCCGGCTTCGCGAAGAAGAAGGAGTGCACCGGACCCAGCGCATAGCCCGAGACCTCGATACGGAGCGTCTCGTGCAGGACGGTCACCGAGATCATCATCGTGATGACCAACTGGCTGTCCCAGAGCGTGAACTGCACCCCGAGATAGTGCCGGTTGCCACTGCCGAACTGCTGGTGGTTGCAGATCCGCTGTATCTCGTGGCTCTTGATCTGATACGCCTCGACGTCCGCGCCGTCCGGCCAGGAGACCGAGGACGCGCCCTCACCGATCGGCGCCACGACCCAGTGCTTGACCGAAGGGGTCGGGAAGCCACCGGAGTTGAGCGGGCCGCGCTCCAGCAGCTTCATCTGGTCGTGGATCGCGCGTATCACGTCGTAACTGCGGAACTGGTGGATCTCCTTGTCGGGGTCCTTCGGGACCAGCTCCTCGGCGAGCTGCCAGCTGCCCCAGCGCGTCCCCATCCCGAGTATGCCCTTCGGGCCCGCGTAGAAGACCATGTTGGACTGCTGCTCGGCGCTGAGCTTCTCCAGCCCCAGACGCATCTCCTCCCGGGTAGCGTCGCCCGGGGTGCCGGGGACCGCCTCGGGGATCTTGACGCTGGTGCCGCCGCCGGACAGCAGACCGTTCCAGTGGTCGCGCAGATCCTGTGCCGCCTGCTCGCAGATGCGCTTCGCCAGGTACCAGCCGATGACCGGTGCGACGATCACTCCGCGCAGATACCAGCCGAGCACCCCGTCGAACGGCAGCTTGACCAGGAGCAGCACCGCCAGCACCGCGACCGCCGCCAGCGCCGCGGTGCCCACCGCGCCCGCCCGGCGGTCCTTCGCCCCCGCCAGGGTGCGGCGCAGCTGGAAAACGCCCAGCCAGATCAGCACACCGGGCAGGAAGACCACCCCGGCCACCGCCGTCACCACCGTGAGCTTCTTGTCGCGCTCCCTGCGGATATGGCTCGCGTCCAGGCAGTGCTCGACGACCGTCTGGGGCGCCATGCCGAACGACTGGATCAGCGCGCCCCGGCCGCTGCCCAGCGTCCGCGACTGCACGGCGCGGGCGAACGCCTCGCCGAGATTGGGCTCGAAGAGCGAGAACTTGCCCTTGGTGACCTTCGACTTGTGCCAGTCGTTGTCGGCTTTGAGGATGTCCTCCATCGGGCTGTCCCGATAGGCGGCCGAGGCGAGGGCTTGGGTGGCCGCCGTCTGCCCCGCCGAGCCCTGGAGCGGGATCTGCGCCCCAGGGCTGAAGTCGAATACGTCGTTTGCCACTTGCCGCCCCTCGCCGCACGGTTCCGCTGCCGCGACTACTGCCCGGCCCGCGTGCCCCGTACACCCAGGGCCTGGTCACCCCAGCGTAACCGCGTCATGCCGTCCGCGTCAGGACACTGGCGTGTCTTCGCCACTCGCGCATGAACCGGGCCGCCCCGCCAACCAGGCGCTTCCCGCTGTCCGTTGCCGCCACTGCCGCCGTTCCCTCCGCCGCCCGCCCGGCGCTCCTCCTCGCACAGCCGGTCCGCGACCGTCGGCGGCACCGGCTCGTGGCGCGGGTACGACCGGCCGGAGAGACCGGTGCCGTGCGAGACGGACCGCAGCTCCACCGCGTACCGCCCGATCTCCAGCTCCGGCACCTCGGCCCCGACCACGGTCCGCCAGAGGCCGGCCTGTCCGGTGCCGACGACCCGGCCGCGCCGCCCCGGCAGACCGCTCATCACCGGCCCCGCATACTCGTCCGGAACCAGCACCGTGACCTCCGCGACCGGCTCCAGCAGCCGGATCGGCGCCCGGCCGCGTGGGCGCGTCCATACGGGGCACAGGACGGCCCGTGCGGGGACCCGGCGGTGTCGCGCGGCGGTCGTGACTACGATGGGCCAGCCGGTGGCCGTCGGGGCCGCGCGGCCAACCGAACCTCGGGAAGGCCATGCTGAACAAGTACGCGCGTGCATTCTTCACGCGTGTCCTCACGCCGTTCGCCGCATTTCTGCTCCGACGCGGAGTCAGCCCGGACGCGGTCACCCTCATCGGCACCGCCGGGGTGATGGCGGGTGCGCTGGCCTTCTTCCCCCGCGGGGAGTTCTTCTGGGGCACCATCGTCATCACCGTCTTCGTCTTCTCCGACCTCGTCGACGGCAACATGGCGCGGCAGGCGGGGATCACCAGCCGCTGGGGCGCCTTCCTGGATTCGACGCTCGACCGGGTCGCGGACGGCGCGATCTTCGCCGGCTTCGCGCTCTGGTACGCGGGCGACGGGGACAGCATCACCCTCTGCGCCGTCGCGATCTTCTGTCTCGCCAGCGGCCAGGTCGTCTCGTACACGAAGGCGCGGGGCGAGTCCATCGGGCTGCCCGTGGCCGTCAACGGGCTCATCGAGCGTGCCGAACGGCTCGTCATCTCCCTCGTCGCCGCCGGCCTGGCGGGCCTGCACGCCTTCGGCGTGCCCGGCATCGACATCCTGCTGCCGATCGCGCTGTGGATCGTCGCCGCCGGCAGCCTCGTGACCCTCGGCCAGCGCGTCGTCACCGTACGGCGCGAGTCCGCCGAGGCCGACGCCGCGGCGGCCGAGAGCCCCACCCGGGAGAGTGGGGCCACCTCATGAGCGCCGCGAGCGACCGGGTGACCGACGCGCTGTACGGGATCGGCTGGAGCGCCGTCAAGCGGCTCCCCGAGCCCCTCGCGAACGCCCTGGGCCGGACCGTCGCGGACACCGCGTGGAAACGGCGCGGCGGCAGCGTGCTGCGGCTGGAGTCCAACCTCGCCCGCGTGGTCCCCGACGCGAGTCCCGAACGCCTGGCCGCGCTCTCCCGGGCCGGCATGCGCTCGTACACGCGCTACTGGATGGAGTCGTTCCGGCTGCCCGGCTGGAGCAAGGAGCGCGTGCGCGACGGCGTCGAGATCAAGGACATCGACCTCGTCTTCGACGGCCTCACCACCGGCCGGGGCGTCATCCTGGTCCTGCCGCACATGGCGAACTGGGACCTGGCCGGCGCGTGGCTCACCCGCGCCCACGACGTGCCCTTCACCACCGTCGTCGAGCGGCTCAAACCGGAGAAGCTCTTCGACCGGTTCGTCGCCTACCGCGAGAGCCTGGGCATGGAGGTCGTACCGCACACCGGCGGCACCGCCTTCGGAACCCTTGCCCGCCGGCTGCGCGCCGGCGGTCTCGTCTGCCTCGTCGCCGACCGCGACCTGTCGGCGTCAGGCGTCGAGGTCGACTTCTTCGGCGACCGGGCGAGGATGCCGGCCGGCCCCGCGCTCCTGGCCCAGCGGACGGGAGCGCTGCTGCTGCCGACCGTCCTGTGGTTCGACGGCTCACCCGTCCTGCGCGGCCAGGTCTTCCCCGCCGTCGAGGTCCCCGGAACAGGTACCCGCGCCGAAAAAACGTCTGTGATGACACAGGCGGTGGCCGACGTCTTCGCCACCGGAATCGCCGAGCACCCGGAGGACTGGCACATGCTGCAACGTCTTTGGCTCGCGGACCTCGACCCGGGCGGGGGCTCCCGGTGAGGATCGGAATCGTCTGCCCATACTCCTGGGACGTACCGGGCGGCGTCCAGTTCCACATCAGAGACCTGGCCGAACACCTCATCCGGCTCGGCCACGAAGTCTCCGTCCTCGCCCCCGCGGACGACGAGACCCCCCTGCCCCCGTACGTCGTCTCGGCCGGCCGCGCCGTCCCCGTCCCGTACAACGGCTCCGTCGCCCGCCTCAACTTCGGCTTCCTGTCGGCCGCGCGGGTCCGCCGCTGGCTGCACGACGGCACCTTCGACGTCATCCACATCCACGAACCGGCCTCGCCGTCGCTCGGCCTGCTCAGCTGCTGGGCCGCGCAGGGCCCCATCGTCGCCACCTTCCACACCTCCAACCCGCGCTCCCGCGCCATGATCGCGGCCTACCCGATCCTCCAGCCCGCGCTGGAGAAGATCAGCGCCCGCATCGCCGTCAGCGAGTACGCGCGGCGCACCCTCGTCGAACACCTGGGCGGCGACGCCGTCGTCATCCCCAACGGCGTCGACGTCGACTTCTTCGCCCGGGCCGACGTCAACCAGGCGTGGCAGGGCGACACCATCGGCTTCATCGGCCGCATCGACGAGCCCCGCAAGGGCCTGCCCGTCCTGATGGAAGCCCTCCCGGAGATCCTCGCCGCCCGCCCCGGGACCCGGCTGCTGGTGGCGGGCCGCGGCGACGAACGGGAAGCGGTGGCGCGGCTCCCCAGGGACATGCGCGAACGCGTCGAGTTCCTCGGCATGATCAGCGACACCGACAAAGCGAGGCTGCTGCGCAGCGTCGACCTTTACGTCGCGCCCAACACCGGCGGCGAGAGCTTCGGCATCATCCTCGTCGAGGCGCTGTCCGCCGGCGCGGCGGTCCTGGCCAGCGACCTGGACGCGTTCGCCCAGGTCCTCGACCACGGCGCCGCGGGCGAACTCTTCACCAACGAGGACGCCTCCGCGCTGGCCCGCGCGGCCGTCCGCCTCCTCGCCGACCCGGACCGCCGCGCGGCGCTGCGGGGGCGCGGGAGCGCGCATGTACGGCGCTTCGACTGGTCGACGGTCGGCGCGGATATTCTGGCGGTGTACGAGACGGTGACGGACGGGGCGGCGTCGGTGGCGACGGACGAACGAACGGGGCTGCGGGCGAGGTTCGGCCGCTAGCGCCTAACGCCTCCCGGCGGGGGGTCGTGGTCTGTGCGTCAGTTTGGGCTGGGCCGGGCTGTTCCGGTGCCGGGGGCCGGGGCACTCCGGAGGCGCATCCCCGGATGCATGATTTACGCCGCGTGCGGCGGCGTTCTTTGACTGCGGGCGCGTACAGCGGCACAAATCACGCTCTACATCCGGGGACGTCACCTCCTGCGACCCCGGCCCCCTCCGGTCGGTGGTCGGCTCGCGCGCAAACGGCCGTGCCCGGCCGGGGCGGGTGGTTCTGTGACGGGCCGGTGAAGGGGGCACCGCAGGGGGTATGTGTCCGGACGTAAAGCGCGATTTGTGCCGCTGAACGAGACCCGCGGGTACGGTCCGGCCCGCACGCGGCGTAAATCGTGCAGTCCGGGCACGTGCCCCCGGAGGGGCACCCGGCAACAACCCGCAGGTGTGCGCCGGGCCGAGCCTGAGACGGACCCCGGCCCCCGGCCGCCACCCGCAGGTACCCACCGGGCTGAGCCCGTGACGGACCCCGCCACCCGCAGGTACCCACCGGGCCCCGCCCAAGACAAACCCACGGCCCCCCGCCGGGAGGCGAGAGGCGACTAGCCTGCCGGGCGTGACTTCTCTTGTTTGGATCGTTGTTTTCGTTGTCGCCGTGGGGCTCTATCTCAGTTGGACCGCCGGGCGGCTCGACCGCTTGCATACGCGGATCGACGCCGCCCGCGCCGCGCTCGACGCGCAGTTGCTGAGGCGGGCCTCCGTGACGCAGGAGCTGGCGTCGTCGGGGGTGCTCGATCCGGCCGCGTCGATCGTGCTGTACCAGGCCGCGCACGCCGCGCGGCAGGCCGAGGAGGAACAGCGGGAGGTGGCGGAGAGCGAGTTGAGCCAGGCGCTGCGGGCCGTGTTCGGGGAGGCGGCTCAGGTGGAGGCGGTGCGGGAGGCGCCGGGGGGCGTGGAGGCCGCCGAGGAGCTCGCCGCGGCGGTCCGGCGTGTGCCGATGGCGCGGCGGTTCCACAACGACGCCGTACGGGCCGCCCGCGCACTGCGTCGGCACCGCAAGGTGCGCTGGTTCCGGCTCGCCGGTCACGCGCCGTTCCCGCTCGCGTTCGAGATGGACGATGTGCCACCGGTGGCGCTGGCCGCCCGGCCGGGCGGCTGAGCGGGGAGAACGAGCCACCGCGTACCCATTGGCCCTTGTGGTGGACCGGGTGCGGGGCGTTCTCTGGAGGGGCCGTAAGCCCTGTTGTTTTCAGCCAGTGAGGTAGCTCCGTGTCCACTACGCTTCCCGCCCAGTCCGCCGACACCTCCTCGACCGGCACCGCGCGCGTCAAGCGCGGGATGGCCGAGCAGCTGAAGGGCGGCGTGATCATGGACGTCGTCACCCCGGAGCAGGCGAAGATCGCCGAGGACGCGGGCGCGGTGGCCGTGATGGCGCTGGAGCGGGTGCCGGCGGACATCCGCAAGGACGGCGGCGTGGCGCGGATGTCGGACCCGGACATGATCGAGGGGATCATCGGCGCGGTCTCGATCCCGGTGATGGCCAAGTCGCGCATCGGCCACTTCGTGGAGGCGCAGGTCCTTCAGTCGCTCGGCGTGGACTACATCGACGAGTCGGAGGTGCTGACCCCGGCGGACGAGGTGAACCACTCGGACAAGTGGGCGTTCACCACGCCGTTCGTCTGTGGCGCCACCAACCTCGGTGAGGCGCTGCGCCGGATCGCCGAGGGCGCGGCGATGATCCGGTCGAAGGGCGAGGCCGGTACGGGCAATGTCGTGGAGGCCGTACGGCATCTGCGGCAGATCAAGAACGAGATCGCCAGGCTGCGCGGGTACGACAACAACGAGCTGTACGCGGCGGCCAAGGAGCTGCGCGCCCCGTACGAGATCGTCAAGGAGGTCGCCGCGCTCGGCAAGCTGCCGGTGGTGCTCTTCTCCGCGGGCGGGGTCGCCACCCCGGCGGACGCCGCGCTGATGCGGCAGCTCGGCGCCGAGGGCGTCTTCGTGGGCTCGGGCATCTTCAAGTCCGGCGACCCGGCCAAGCGCGCCGCCGCGATCGTGAAGGCCACCACGTTCTACGACGACCCGAAGATCATCGCGGAGGCGTCCAGGAACCTCGGCGAGGCGATGGTCGGCATCAACTGCGACACCCTCCCCGAGACCGAGCGCTATGCGAACCGTGGCTGGTAAGCACCTATGAGCGCACCTGTGATCGGAGTGCTGGCGCTCCAGGGCGACGTCCGGGAGCATCTGGACGCGCTGACGGCGGCGGGCGCCGACGCCAGGTCCGTACGGCGCCCGGCGGAACTCGACGCCGTCGAGGGGCTGGTGATCCCCGGCGGCGAGTCCACGACGATGTCCAAGCTCGCCGTGCTCTTCGGGATGCTGGAGCCGCTGCGTACGCGGGTGAGGACCGGCATGCCGGTGTACGGCACCTGTGCCGGTCTGATCATGCTCGCGGAGAAGATCCTCGACCCGCGGTCGGGCCAGGAGACGGTCGGCGGGATCGACATGATCGTGCGCCGCAACGCCTTCGGCCGGCAGAACGAGTCCTTCGAGGCGGCCGTGGAGGTCGCGGGGGTGGCGGGCGGTCCCGTCGAGGGGGTCTTCATCCGGGCGCCGTGGGTGGAGTCGGTGGGCGCGGGCGTGGAGGTGCTCGCGGAGTACGGCGGGCATGTGGTCGCCGTACGGCAGGGCGCCGCGCTCGCGACGTCGTTCCACCCCGAACTCACGGGGGACCATCGCCTGCACCGTTTCTTCACCGACATGGTGCGCTCCGCACGGTGACCCGGTCCCGGTAGGATCGCTGCCGAACGGAGCAGGATTGGTTACGCGAAGGAGACAGGCAGATGTCCGGCCACTCTAAATGGGCTACGACGAAGCACAAGAAGGCCGTGATCGACGCCAAGCGCGGCAAGCTCTTCGCGAAGCTGATCAAGAACATCGAGGTCGCGGCCCGCACCGGCGGGGCCGATGTCGACGGCAACCCGACCCTTTTCGACGCCATCCAGAAGGCGAAGAAGAGTTCGGTGCCGAACAAGAACATCGACTCGGCCGTCAAGCGCGGCGCCGGTCTTGAGGCCGGTGGCGCGGACTACGAGACGATCATGTACGAGGGTTACGGCCCGAACGGCGTCGCGGTGCTCATCGAGTGCCTCACCGACAACCGCAACCGCGCCGCCTCCGACGTGCGTGTCGCCATGACCCGCAACGGTGGCTCGATGGCCGACCCGGGTTCCGTCTCGTACCTGTTCAACCGCAAGGGCGTCGTGATCGTCCCCAAGGGCGAGCTGTCCGAGGACGACGTCCTGGGCGCCGTCCTGGACGCCGGCGCGGAGGAGGTCAACGACCTCGGCGAGCAGTTCGAGGTGCTCAGCGAGGCCACGGACCTGGTCGCGGTCCGTACCTCCCTCCAGGAGGCCGGCATCGACTACGACTCGGCCGACGCCAACTTCGTCCCGACCATGCAGGTCGAGCTGGACGAGGAGGGCGCGCGCAAGATCTTCAAGCTGATCGACGCCCTGGAGGACAGCGACGACGTGCAGAACGTCTTCGCCAACTTCGACGTCTCCGACGACGTCATGGAGAAGGTCGACGCCTGACACCGCCTCATCCGACGGGCCGACGGGAGCTCCAGCCGTCGGCCCGTCGGCCTGTCCGCACGGCGCGTTGTCAGTGGTGACCGATACTGTGCCGATCAGCGGGAACACAGGAGCGAGGGAGGGGCGCGATGCGGGTGCTGGGAGTTGACCCCGGGCTGACCCGGTGCGGGATCGGGGTGGTCGAGGGCGTCGCGGGCCGGCCGCTCACGATGCTCGGCGTCGGCGTCGTCCGTACCCCCTCCGACGGTGAGATCGGCCCGCGGCTGGTCGCCATCGAGCGCGGCATCGAGGCCTGGCTGGACGAGCACCGGCCCGAACTCGTCGCGGTGGAGCGCGTGTTCGCCCAGCACAACGTCCGTACGGTGATGGGCACCGCCCAGGCCAGCGCGGTCGCCATGCTCTGCGCCTCCCGGCGCGGCATCCCCGTCACGCTCCACACCCCCAGCGAGGTCAAGGCCGCCATCACCGGCAGCGGGCGCGCGGACAAGGCGCAGGTCGGCGCGATGGTGACCCGGCTGCTGCGGCTCGCCGAGCCGCCCAAACCGGCGGACGCGGCGGACGCCCTGGCGCTCGCCATCTGCCACATCTGGCGCGCCCCCGCGATGAACCGCCTCCAGCAGGCGCAGGCCGCGGCGCGCCCGTCCCGTATCCCCAGCACCGCATCCGTACGGAAGGTCACCCGATGATCGCCTTCGTCAGCGGCCCGGTCGCCGCGCTCGCCCCCACCACCGCCGTGGTCGAGGTCGGCGGCATCGGCATGGCCGTCCAGTGCACGCCGGGGACGCTCGCCGGGCTGCGCGTCGGCGCGCCGACGCGGCTCGCCACCTCGCTGGTCGTACGGGAGGACTCGCTCACCCTGTACGGCTTCGCGGACGACGACGAGCGCCAGGTCTTCGAGCTGCTCCAGAGCGCCAGCGGGGTCGGGCCCCGGCTGGCGCAGGCGATGCTCGCCGTACACAGCCCGGACGCGCTGCGCCTGGCGGTCTCCACCGGTGACGAGAAGGCGCTCACCGCGGTCCCCGGCATCGGCAAGAAGGGCGCGCAGAAACTCCTGCTCGAACTCAAGGACCGGCTCGGCGCCCCGGTCGGTGCCGTGGTCGGCCGGCAGAGCACCGGTGCGCACGCCCCCGCCGCCTGGCACGACCAGCTGCACGCGGCGCTGATCGGCCTTGGCTATGCGGCCCGGGAGGCCGACGAGGCGGTCGCCCTGGTCACCCCCCAGGCCGAGGCCGCGCTGGCGGAAGGCGCCGAGCCGCCCGTACCGCGGCTGCTGCGCGCCGCGCTCCAGAGCCTGAACCGGACGCGGTGACCCGGCCCGCCGCCGGCGCCCGCCTTCCCGTGCTTCCCCGTGTTTTTACGCCCCGAGGTGAATCAGAGTGAACTGGGACGACACCAGCGAGACCGAGGCGCCGGACGACGCGGCCGAGCGGCTCGTCGGCGCGTCCGCCGACGGTGAGGACCAGGCCGTCGAGGCGGCGCTGCGCCCCAAGTCGCTGGGCGAGTTCGTGGGCCAGGAGCGGGTGCGCGAGCAGCTCGACCTGGTGCTCAAGGCGGCCCTGGCGCGCGGCGCCACCGCCGACCACGTCCTGCTCTCCGGCGCCCCCGGGCTCGGCAAGACCACCCTCTCCATGATCATCGCGGCCGAGATGAACGCGCCGATCCGGATCACCTCGGGGCCCGCCATCCAGCACGCCGGCGATCTCGCCGCGATCCTCTCCTCCCTCCAGGAGGGAGAGGTCCTCTTCCTCGACGAGATCCACCGGATGTCCCGGCCCGCCGAGGAAATGCTCTACATGGCGATGGAGGACTTCCGGGTCGACGTCATCGTCGGCAAGGGTCCGGGAGCCACCGCCATCCCGCTGGAGCTGCCGCCCTTCACCCTGGTCGGCGCGACCACCAGGGCCGGGCTGCTGCCGCCCCCGCTCCGTGACCGCTTCGGCTTCACCGGCCACATGGAGTTCTACACGAGCACCGAGCTGGAGCGCGTCATCCACCGTTCGGCCCAGCTCCTCGACCTGGAAATCGACGCCGACGCCGGGGCCGAGATCGCCGGACGCTCCCGCGGCACGCCCCGGATCGCCAACCGGCTGCTGCGCCGCGTCCGCGACTACGCGCAGGTCAAGGCCGACGGCCACATCACCCGTGAGGTGGCCGCCGTGGCGCTGGGGGTGTACGAGGTCGACGCCCGGGGCCTCGACCGGCTCGACCGGGCCGTGCTCCTGGCCCTGCTCAAACTCTTCGGCGGCGGGCCCGTGGGGCTGTCCACCCTGGCGGTGGCCGTGGGGGAGGAGCGCGAGACCGTCGAGGAGGTCGCGGAGCCCTTCCTCGTACGGGAGGGGCTGCTGGCCCGTACCCCGCGCGGCCGGGTGGCGACGCCCGCCGCCTGGACGCACCTCGGGCTCGTACCCCCGGCGCCGGCCGGGGGCACGGGCGGGCAGGCCGGTCTCTTCGGGGGGTGACGGCGAAGGCGCCCGAGGTGCCAGGAACCCCGGGGTGGTGCCGGGCGTTGTTCCAATGATGCGGACTCGCTTAGACTCCGCCGATGCCGCACCTACAGGTCGGCATACCCACCCCCGTATATCAGGCCGCCCGACAGCGCGGTCGTGCGAAGGAAGTTCCCTCCCGTGAGTCTCGCCGCCTTGTTCCCCTTCGTCCTGCTCATCGGGGCCATGTTCCTGATGACCCGGTCCGCCAAGAAGAAGCAGCAGGCCGCTGTGCAGATGCGCAACGAAATGCAGCCCGGCTCGGGCGTCCGCACCATCGGTGGCATGTATGCCACCGTCAAGGAGGTGCACGAGGACATGGTCGTGCTGGAGGTCGCGCCGGGCGTTCACGCGATCTACGCGAAGAACGCCATCGGTGCCGTGCTGGACGACGACGAGTACAACCGCATCGTGCACGGCGAGGACGACCTCGACGAGGACACTCCGGTCGTCCCGGACGACGCCTCCTCGCTGACCGAGGGGATCGCGGCCGACGAGGCCCGTATCGACCTGGGCAAGAAGCCCGGGAGCGCCGACGCCGACAAGGCCGAGGACGCGAAGGCCGCCACCGGAACCACGGACGCCGAGTCCGACGTCAAGGCCGAGGACAAGGCCGACGTCACGGCGGAGACCGGGCCCGAGGGCGTCAAGGCCGAGGCCAAGGACGCCAAGGCCGACGGCGAGGCCGACGCGAAGTAGTCTCGTCCTCGCCGACGGGCCGTCCAACGGCGCTCCACGGCACAGGGTCGCGCTGAATTCTGCGGGGGCAGGTCCCCACAACACTTCGTGGCCGCTCCGGCGCACACCCGGCGTGGGGCGGTTGGACAGGGAGAAACGAGAAGGTGGCAGCACCTAATAAGGGCCGAAGGCAAGCGGGGTCCCCAGGCAGGCCGGGCCGCACCCTGGCACTGTTCCTGATTGCCATGGTCGCCCTCACGGGCGGAATGTTCTGGTCCGGTCATGTCACACCACGGCTGGGGATCGACCTCGCGGGCGGTACGAGCATCACGCTCGAGGCGAAGAACACCCCGGGCAAGCCGAACGCGATCAACAAGACCAACATGGACACCGCCGTCAGCATCATCGAGCGGCGTGTGAACGGTCTTGGTGTCTCCGAGGCGGAGGTGCAGACCCAGGGCGAGAAGAACATCATCGTCAACATCCCCAAGGGGACGAACGAGAAGCAGGCCCAGAAGCAGGTCGGCACCACGGCCCAGCTGTACTTCCGGCCCGTGCTGACCGTCGCCGCGGGCGCTCCGATCACCGCGCAGCCCTCCACCTCCCCGAGCGGCAGCCCTTCTCCCTCGGCCAGTGCCAGTGCGGACAAGGCCGAAAACAGCGACAAGGCGGGCGACGCCGAATCGTCGCCCACCCCGACGTCCAGCGCCACCACCCAGGGCCGTGCCGTCACGGACGCCCTGAAGAAGGACACGACGCCCAGCCCCACCCCGTCGGCCACCGCCGGCGGTGACGCTGCCTCGGCCGCCCTGGAGAAGACGTTCACCACCCTGGACTGCTCCAAGCAGGCCCAGCGCACCGCGGTCAACCAGGACGCCGCGCCCAAGGACACGATCGTGGCCTGCGGCAAGAACTCGGGCGGCGAGTGGGAGAAGTACGTACTCGGCCCGGCCGAGATCGAGGGCACGGACGTCGACGACGCCAAGGGCGTGTTTGATCAGCGGCGTGGCATGTGGATCGTCACCATGGACTTCACCAGTGGTGGCACCAAGAAGTTCTCGACCATCACCGGCAAGCTCGCCCAGCAGCAGTCGCCGATGAACCAGTTCGCCATCGTGCTCGACGGCGACGTCGTCTCGGCTCCTTCGGTGGGCACCCAACTCGGCTCCAACGCCGAGATCTCCGGCAGCTTCACCCAGCAGTCCGCCCAGGACCTGGCGAACATCCTGTCCTACGGCGCGCTGCCCCTCAGCTTCCAGGAGCAGAGCGTCACCACGGTCACCGCCGCGCTCGGCGGCGAGCAGCTGGAGGCCGGTCTGATCGCCGGCGCCATCGGCCTCGTCCTGGTGATCATCTACCTGGTGGCGTACTACCGCGGCCTCGCGGCCATCGCGATCGTGAGCCTCGGCGCCTCGGGTGTCCTGACGTACACGATCATGTCGCTCCTCGGCCCCGGCATCGGCTTCGCGCTGAACCTGCCCGCCGTCTGCGGCGCGATCGTCGCCATCGGTATCACCGCGGACTCGTTCATCGTGTACTTCGAACGCGTCCGTGACGAGATCCGGGAGGGCCGTACGCTCCGCCCGGCCGTCGAGCGTGCCTGGCCGCGCGCCCGGCGCACCATCCTGGTCTCCGACTTCGTGTCGTTCCTGGCCGCCGCGGTGCTCTTTGTGGTCACCGTCGGCAAGGTCCAGGGCTTCGCGTTCACCCTCGGCCTGACCACGCTCCTCGACGTGGTCGTCGTGATGTTCTTCACCAAGCCGGTGATGACGCTCCTGGCCCGTACGAAGTTCTTCTCCAGCGGTCACCCCTGGTCCGGGCTCGACCCGAAGCGGCTCGGCGCCAAGCCGCCCCTGCGCCGCTCCAGGCCCGTCGCCCGCGTCAGCGTCCCCACCGACCCGAAGGAGGCGTGAGATGTCGAAGCTCGGCGATCTCGGCGCCCGGCTCTACCGCGGTGAAGTCGGTTACGACTTCATCGGGAAGCGCAAGTTCTGGTACGCGATCTCGATCCTGATCACCATCACGGCCATCGTCGCCCTGGCGGTACGCGGGCTCAACATGGGCATCGAGTTCAAGGGCGGCGCCGTCTTCACCATCCCGAAGACGGACGCCTCCATCTCGCAGGTCCAGGAGGACACCGAGCGGGCGTCGGGACACGACGCCATCGTGCAGAAGCTCGGCAACGGCACGATGCGCGTCCAGGTCACCGAACTGGACACCGCGCAGTCCGCCAAGGTGAAGACCCAGCTCGCCAAGGACCTCAACGTCGACGAGAACAAGATCGCGGCCGATCTCGTCGGGCCCAGCTGGGGCGAGACCATCGCCAACAAGGCGTGGAACGGTCTGGCGATCTTCATGGTCCTGGTGGTGATCTATCTGGCGATCGCCTTCGAGTGGCGCATGGCGGTCGCGGCCCTGATCGCCCTGATCCACGACCTCACCATCACCGTCGGCGTCTACGCCCTGGTGGGCTTCGAGGTCACGCCCGGTACGGTGATCGGTCTGCTCACCATCCTCGGTTACTCCCTCTACGACACCGTCGTCGTCTTCGACAGTCTCAAGGAGGGGTCCGACAAGATCACCAAGCAGACCCGCTGGACCTACAGCGAGGTCGCGAACCGCTCGATCAACAGCACGCTGGTGCGGTCCATCAACACCACCGTGGTCGCGCTGCTCCCGGTCGCCGGTCTGCTCTTCATCGGCGGCGGCTTCCTCGGCGCCGGCATGCTGAACGACATCTCGCTGTCGCTCTTCGTCGGCCTCGCGGCCGGCGCGTACTCCTCGATCTTCATCGCCACCCCGCTCGTCGCGGACCTCAAGGAACGCGACCCGCAGATCAAGGCCCTGAAGAAGCGGGTGCTCGCCAAGCGGGCCGCCGCTGCCGCCAAGGGCGAGCCCGCGGACGGCTCCGGTGAGGACGCGGACGGCGGTGACGAGGACGGCGCGGACGGTACGGAGCCCGGCGCGCCCGCTCCGGCCGGCGCCGCCGCGGGCCGGAGCGGCCGTGGCCGCCCCTCGGGACCGGGGAGGCGTCGATGACCGACACCAGCACCCGGGAGCTGCTGCTCAGCCGCATCCGTGACGTCGCCGACTACCCCAAGCCGGGCGTGGTGTTCAAGGACATCACCCCGCTGCTCGCCGACCCGAAGGCGTTCACCGCCCTGACCGACGCGCTCGTCGAGCTCTGCGTCCGGTACGGCGCGACCAAGATCGTCGGCCTGGAGGCGCGCGGCTTCATCCTGGCCGCCCCGGTCGCGGTCCGGGCCGGCGTCGGGTTCATCCCCGTACGCAAGGCGGGCAAGCTCCCCGGAGCCACCCTCGCCCAGTCGTACGACCTGGAGTACGGCTCCGCCGAGATCGAGATCCACGCCGAGGACCTGGACGGCACCGACCGGGTCCTCGTCATCGACGACGTGCTGGCCACCGGCGGCACGGCCGAGGCGTCCCTGGAACTCGTCCGGCGCGCCGGAGCCCGGGTCGTGGGCGTGGCCGTCCTCATGGAGCTGGGTTTCCTGGGCGGTCGCGCCCGGCTGGAGCCCGCGCTCGACGGGGCTCCGCTGGAGGCCCTGATCACGCTCTGACGGATTCACGGCTCTCGGGCGGGTACTCGGATCGTCGAGTGCCCGCCCGAACTGCTGCGTGGGCCCGGCCGCACGGACGTAGTGCAAGCTCAGGGACTGCTCAAATCACTTGTGGTGCCCAAGGGGTCACTGGTTAGTATTGAGCAGCACGCATCGCTCAAATGTTCGAGTGTGCGAAACGGGAGGAATCTAGAATGTCTTTTCTGAGGAAGGCTGCGTCGGGGGCAGTGACTCTGGTCTCCGTGGCGGCTCTCACGGCTGTGGCTGCTCCGGTGAGTGTGGCTGCAGAATCAGCGGTCGCGGACGCCTCGGTATCGGTTACGCCCCTCTGCTCCGGCTCATGGAAGAAAGCCGTGGGGATCCCGGGCAAATGGACCACGATAACGGACAGTACTTGCTCCGTATTCGGCAACCCGAAGTACGAGGCTGCCTATGAGTGGACCGCCGAGCGCGGCAAGCCGTGTATCAAGGTCAAGGGCTTCGTGAAGGGCAAGGCGAAGTGGTACGACGCGGGTTGCGGTGCAAAGGGGAAGATCACGAAGGTTCCGTGGGGGAACGTTGCCGCGAGTAAGGCCATCAAGGTCAAGGGGGCCTCGACCTTTCAGTGGCGGTAACGAGCTTCTTGCCGTTCGTACCGCTCCGCTGGAGGCCCTGATCACGCTCTGAGCAGCGCTTTGGCGTATTTCGGCACAGAAGGACGGGCACCCGGGAACAACCGGGTGCCCGTCCCGCGTTATCCAGGGCCCACGTCCCCGGGACGAGAGGGACGCCTGAGGTCGATACCATGGGAACCTCCGGGCCTGACCGGGGGACCTGGATCCGCACGAGGAGCGCCCTTGCCAGAAGAGGTCCAGCCACTGGCCGCCGCAACGCCCGATGGCCCCGCCGACCGGGCCGCCGCGACGGAGTCAGCCGCGGCCCGGGACAAGGCCGTCGCCGCCGACGAGAAGCCCGCGCACCCGGCGGTGGACCCCGCGCCCGTCCCGGCCGCGGAGCGCCCCCCGGTGCCCTCCGGCGCCTCCCGGCAGCCCCCGGCCCCCTCGCGCTCCGGTGGCTCCTCCAACCGCGTACGGGCCAGGCTGGCCCGGCTCGGCGTGCAGCGCTCCTCCCCGTACAACCCCGTCCTGGAACCGCTGCTGCGGACCGTACGGATCAACGACCCCAAGATCGAGACCGCGACGCTCCGGCAGATCGAGAACGCCTACCAGGTCGCCGAGCGCTGGCACCGCGGGCAGAAGCGCAAGAGCGGCGACCCGTACATCACCCACCCCCTCGCGGTGACGACGATCCTGGCCGAGCTGGGCATGGACCCCGCCACCCTGATGGCCGGCCTGCTGCACGACACCGTCGAGGACACCGAGTACGGCCTGGACACCCTGCGCCGCGACTTCGGCGACCAGGTCGCGCTGCTGGTGGACGGTGTCACCAAGCTCGACAAGGTCAAGTTCGGCGAGGCCGCGCAGGCCGAGACCGTCCGCAAGATGGTCGTCGCCATGGCCAAGGACCCGCGCGTCCTGGTCATCAAGCTCGCCGACCGGCTGCACAACATGCGCACCATGCGCTATCTCAAGCGGGAGAAGCAGGAGAAGAAGGCCCGCGAGACGCTGGAGATCTACGCGCCCCTGGCCCACCGGCTGGGCATGAACACCATCAAGTGGGAGCTGGAGGACCTCGCCTTCGCGATCCTCTACCCCAAGATGTACGACGAGATCGTCCGGCTGGTCGCCGAGCGGGCCCCCAAGCGCGACGAATACCTGGCCATAGTGACCGACGAGGTCCAGTCGGACCTGCGCGCGGCCCGGATCAAGGCCACCGTCACCGGCCGGCCGAAGCACTACTACAGCGTCTACCAGAAGATGATCGTCCGCGGCCGGGACTTCGCGGAGATCTACGACCTGGTCGGCATCCGCGTGCTCGTCGACACCGTCCGCGACTGCTACGCGGCGCTCGGCACCGTCCACGCCCGGTGGAATCCGGTGCCCGGGCGGTTCAAGGACTACATCGCGATGCCCAAGTTCAACATGTACCAGTCGCTGCACACGACGGTCATCGGGCCCAACGGCAAGCCGGTCGAACTCCAGATCCGCACCTTCGACATGCACCGCCGCGCCGAGTACGGCATCGCCGCGCACTGGAAGTACAAGCAGGAGGCCGTCGCCGGCGCCTCCAAGGTCCGTACGGACGTGCCCAGGAGCTCCGGCCGGGGCGCGGGCCAGGACACCGTCAACGACATGGCGTGGCTGCGCCAGCTGCTGGACTGGCAGAAGGAGACCGAGGACCCCAGCGAGTTCCTGGAGTCGCTCCGCTTCGACCTGTCGCGCAACGAGGTCTTCGTCTTCACGCCCAAGGGCGACGTCATAGCGCTGCCCGCCGGCGCCACCCCCGTCGACTTCGCGTACGCCGTCCATACGGAGGTCGGCCACCGGACCATAGGGGCCCGGGTCAACGGGCGGCTCGTACCGCTCGAATCGACCCTCGACAACGGCGATCTGGTGGAGGTCTTCACCTCCAAGGCGTCCGGCGCGGGCCCGTCCCGCGACTGGCTGGGCTTCGTCAAGTCGCCCCGGGCCAGGAACAAGATCCGCGCGTGGTTCTCCAAGGAGCGCCGCGACGAGGCGATCGAGCAGGGCAAGGACGCCATCGCGCGGGCCATGCGCAAACAGAACCTGCCGATCCAGCGCATCCTCACCGGGGACTCGCTGGTCACCCTCGCGCACGAGATGCGCTACCCCGACATCTCGTCGCTGTACGCGGCGATCGGCGAGGGCCATGTCGCCGCCCAGGGCGTCGTACAGAAGCTGGTGCAGGCGCTCGGCGGCGAGGACGCGGCCAACGAGGACATCGCCGAGAACTCCCCGCCCTCCCACGGCCGTTCCAAACGCCGCTCCAGCACCGACCCCGGTGTCGTCGTCAAGGGCGTCGACGACGTCTGGGTGAAGCTCGCCCGCTGCTGCACCCCGGTCCCGGGCGACCCGATCATCGGCTTCGTCACCCGCGGCAGCGGCATCTCGGTGCACCGTGCCGACTGCCTCAACGTCGACGCGCTCTCCCAGCAGCCCGAGCGGATCAAGGAGGTCGAGTGGGCCCCCACCCAGTCCTCGGTCTTCCTGGTCGCCATCCAGGTCGAGGCGCTGGACCGGTCCCGGCTGCTGTCGGACGTCACCCGCGTCCTCTCCGACCAGCACGTGAACATCCTGTCGGCCGCCGTCCAGACCTCCCGCGACCGCGTCGCCACCTCCCGCTTCACCTTCGAGATGGGCGACCCGAAGCACCTCGGGCACGTCCTGAAGGCGGTACGGGGCGTGGAGGGCGTCTACGACGTCTACCGCGTCACCTCGGCCCGCAGACCGTAGGGCCGACATGACGGAGGGGCTCCCCGTACCTCGGTACGGGGAGCCCCTCCGTCATGCGTCATGGAGAACGGCGCTCCGGGATATCAGCCGCCGAACTCCTGAAGGCCCTTCAGCGCCTGGTCCAGCAGCGCCTGACGGCCCTCCAGCTCCCGGGCGAGCTTGTCGGCCCGGGAGTTGTTGCCCGCCGCGCGCGCCGTGTCGATCTGCCCGCGCAGCTTGTCCACGGCCGCCTGGAGCTGGCCCGTCAGCCCGGCGGCACGCGCCCGCGCCTCCGGGTTGGTACGGCGCCACTCGGTCTCCTCGGACTCCTGAAGCGCCCGCTCCACCGCCTGCATCCGGCCCTCGACCCGCGGCCTGGCGTCCCGCGGCACATGACCGACGGCCTCCCAGCGCTCGTTGAGGGCACGGAAGGACGCCCTGGCCGCCTTGAGGTCCGTGACCGGCACCAGCCGCTCGGCCTCGACCGCGAGCTCCTCCTTGAGCTTGAGGTTCTCGGTCTGCTCGGCGTCCCGCTCGGCGAACACCTCACCGCGCGCCGCGAAGAAGACGTCCTGGGCGCCGCGGAAACGGTTCCACAGCTCGTCCTCGGCCTCGCGCTGGGCGCGGCCCGCCGCCTTCCAGTCCGTCATCAGCTCGCGGTAACGGGCCGCCGTCCCGCCCCAGTCGGTGGAGCCCGACAGCGACTCGGCCTCCGCGACCAGCTTCTCCTTGGCCTTACGGGCCTCCTCGCGCTGCGCGTCGAGCGCCGCGAAGTGGGCCTTGCGGCGCTTGGAGAACCCGGAGCGCGCGTGCGAGAAACGGTGCCACAGCTCGTCGTCGGACTTCCGGTCCAGCCTCGGCAGGCCCTTCCAGATGTCCACCAGCGCCCGCAGCCGCTCGCCGGCCGACCGCCACTGGTCGCTCGCGGCCAGCTCCTCCGCCTCGACGACCAGCGCCTCCTTGGCACCGCGCGCCTCGTCGGTCTGCTTCGCCCGCTGCGCCTTGCGCTCCTCACGACGCGAATCGACCGTGGCGACCAGCGCGTCGAGCCGCTTGCGCAACGCCTCCAGATCGCCCACGGCGTGGTGCTCGTCCACCTGACCGCGCAGGTGGTCGATGGCCACCGTCGCGTCCTTCGCGGACAGGTCGGTGGTCTTCACCCGCCGTTCGAGGAGGCCGATCTCGACAACCAGGCCCTCGTACTTGCGCTCGAAATAGGCCAGAGCCTCCTCCGGAGAGCCTGCCTGCCACGATCCGACGACCTGCTCGCCCTCGGCCGTCCGCACGTACACGGTGCCCGTCTCATCGACACGGCCCCACGGGTCGCTGCTCACAGCGCCTCCTCCAACTGATACCCGCGAGGGGAATGGCCCCCGGGCATCGTCCACAGTTTCCTGGGGCGGGCCGCGCCCGCCCTGCACCAGGTCAATCTAGGCGACCGGCCGCCCGGCTGTCCGCACTCAGCGCGGCCGAAATTCACGCGGTCACGCCTTGTCGACCGTGCCCTTCTCCACGGTGACGGCCTTCTTGGGCGCGCCGTCGCCGCCGCCGCCCTCGACCCCGGCCTTCGCCACGGCCTTCACGGCCTTCAGACCGGCATCGTCCAGCGTCCCGAAGGGCGTGTAGCTGGGGGCCAGCTTGGTGTCCTTGTAGACGAGGAAGAACTGGCTGCCACCGCTGTGCGGCTGGCCGGTATTGGCCATCGCCACCGTGCCCGCGGGATACGTGACGGTGCCGTCCGCGCCCGCCTTGCCGAGGGACGCCAGATTCTCGTCCTCGATCGTGTAGCCGGGGCCGCCGGTGCCGTCGCCCTGCGGGTCACCGCACTGGAGGACGAAGATGCCCTCGGTCGTCAGCCGGTGGCACTTCGTCTTGTCGAAGTACCCCTTGTCCGCGAGCGCCTTGAAGGAGTTCACCGTGTGCGGCGTCTTCTTGGCGTCCATGGCGATCGCGATGGTGCCCTGGTCCGTCTTGAGCGTGAACGTGTACTTCGCCGACTTGTCGATCGTCATCTTCGGCTCGGGCTCGGCGCTCTCGGACTCCGAGGGCGTCGGCGAGGCCGAGGCCTCCGAGGCCTTGTCGCTCTTCGTGTCGTCGCCGGACGACTTCACCGTCGCGTACGCCCCCGCGCCGCCGACCAGTACCACGGACAGTGCGGCGCCGATGACGACATTGCGGACCTTCGCCTGCTTCCGCGCCTCGGCCCGGCGCAACTGCTGCCGCTCGAACTTCTCCCGGGCGAGCTGCCGCCGCCGCTGATCGCTGTTGACCACCGGGTCTTCTCCTCGATTGTCGTGTGATCACGTGCCGCCCGACCAGACAGGCACCCGGGGCCTTTCGTTTGGATCATGCCGGGCTCGCGTGCCCCGGCACCGCGCCTTGCGATACACGGCACCAGAGCCCGCGCCCTGATCCGGCCCGATCCAAACGAAAGGCCCCAGCCCCGTACGCTATATGGATTGGCTGTGGAATGAGCAGCGCCGGTACCCTGCGATCAGCCGCCGTGCCGACCGGCCACCCACCCCGCCCGACGACATATAAGGACGATCGTGCTCATTGCCGGGTTTCCCGCCGGGGCCTGGGGCACCAATTGCTATCTGGTCGCCCCCGCCGCGGGCGAGGAGTGCGTGATCATCGACCCGGGCCACCAGGCCGCCCAGGGCGTCGAGGACGCGGTCAGGAAGCATCGGCTCAAGCCCGTCGCCGTCATCCTCACCCACGGCCACATCGACCATGTCGCCTCGGTCGTCCCCGTCTGCGGAGCACACGACGTACCGGCGTGGATCCACCCCGCCGACCGCTTCATGATGAGCGACCCCGCGAAGGCGCTCGGCCGCTCGTTGGGGACGCAGCTGATGGGCGAGCTGACCGTGGGGGAGCCGTCCGACGTCCACGAGCTGACCGACGGCGCCACGGTGGCGCTGGCGGGGCTGGAGCTGACCGTCGCGCACGCGCCCGGCCATACGAAGGGGTCGGTGACCTTCGGGATGCCCGAGTCCACCGGCGGCGGCAGCGATGTGCCGCCGGTGCTCTTCTCGGGCGACCTGCTGTTCGCCGGCTCCGTCGGACGCACCGATCTGCCGGGTGGGGACCCCGCCGAGCTGCTCGAGTCGCTGGGCCGCGTGTGCCTGCCGCTCGACGACTCGACCGTGGTGCTCTCCGGCCACGGCCCCCAGACCACCATCGGCCGGGAGCGCGCCACCAACCCGTATCTGCGTGAGGTGGCCACCGGCTACGGAAGCGGCCGGAGCGCCGCTCCGCGACGAGGAATGTGAACACACCGATCTCCATGAGCACTTTCCAGGCCCCCAAGGGCACCTACGATCTGCTCCCGCCCGTCTCCGCGACCTTCCTCGCGGTACGGGAAGCGATCTCCGCACCCCTGCGCAACTCCGGCTACGGCTACATCGAGACGCCCGGCTTCGAGAACGTCGAGCTGTTCTCGCGCGGCGTCGGCGAGTCCACCGACATCGTCTCCAAGGAGATGTACGCCTTCGAGACCAAGGGCGGCGACCGGCTCGCGCTGCGCCCCGAGGGCACCGCCTCCGTGCTGCGCGCCGCGCTGGAGGCCAATCTGCACAAGGCGGGGAACCTCCCCGTCAAGCTCTGGTACTCCGGCTCGTACTACCGCTACGAGCGCCCCCAGAAGGGCCGCTACCGCCACTTCTCGCAGGTCGGCGCCGAGGCGATCGGCGCGGAGGACCCCGCGCTCGACGCCGAGCTGATCATCCTGGCCGACCAGGCGTACCGCTCGCTCGGGCTGCGGCAGTTCCGTATCCTCCTCAACTCGCTGGGCGACAAGGAGTGCCGGCCCGTCTACCGCGACGCGCTCCAGGGCTTCCTGCGCGGTCTCGACTTGGACGAGGAGACCCGCCGCCGGATCGAGCTCAACCCGCTGCGGGTCCTCGACGACAAGCGCCCCGACGTGCGCCGGCAGCTCGCGGGCGCGCCGCTGCTGCGCGACTACCTGTGCGACGCGTGCAAGGCGTACCACGAGGAGGTCAGGGACCTGCTGACGGCCGCGGATGTGGCGTACGAGGACGACGAGAAGCTCGTGCGCGGCCTCGACTACTACACGCGCACCACCTTCGAGTTCGTCCACGACGGTCTCGGGTCGCAGTCCGCGGTGGGCGGCGGCGGCCGGTACGACGGGCTCTCCGAGATGATCGGCGGCCCTGCGCTCCCGTCGGTCGGCTGGGCGCTGGGCGTGGACCGTACGGTGCTGGCGCTGGAGGCCGAGGGCATCACCCTGGAGGTGCCGAACGCGACGAGCGTCTTCGCCGTCCCGCTGGGCGAGGAAGCCAGGCGCACGCTGTTCGGCGTGGTCACGGAGTTGCGCCGGGCCGGCGTCGCCGCGGACTTCTCGTACGGCGGGAAGGGCCTGAAGGGCGCCATGAAGAACGCCAACAGGTCCGGCGCCCGGTACACGGTCGTCGCGGGCGAGCGCGATCTCGCCGAGGGCGTGGCGCAGCTCAAGGACATGGAGACCGGCGAGCAGACCCCGGTCGCGCTCGACGCCCTCGTGACGGAACTGACCCGACGGCTCGGCTGAGACGCCCCGGCCCTCGCTCTCCTTACGCGCAGCGAACGGTGGAGCGAGGGCCCCGTACGGCACAATGAGCCTGCCCCACAGGCCCACAGTGATGGAACGGCGATATGAAGAGTGCAGCGGTGGACGACGTCTCCTCCTCCCGGAGGGAGGGAGGCGCCCCGGGGACCGTGGGCGGCGGCAGAGCGTTCGCGCTCCTGCTGATCATCACGGGCGCGGCCGGGCTGCTGGCGGCGTGGGTCATCACCATCGACAAGTTCAAGCTGCTGGAGGACCCGGGGTTCACACCGGGGTGCAGTCTGAATCCGGTGGTCTCGTGCGGCAACATCATGAAGAGCGAGCAGGCGTCGGTCTTCGGCTTCCCGAACCCGATGCTGGGGCTCGTCACGTACTCCGTGGTGATCGGTATCGGCATGGGGCTGCTCGCCGGGGCGCGCTACCGGGGCTGGTTCTGGCTCGGGCTGAACGCCGGGACGCTCTTCGGGGTCGGGTTCTGCACCTGGCTCCAGTACCAGTCGCTGTACCGCATCAACTCGCTCTGCCTCTGGTGCTGTCTGGCCTGGGTCGGGACCATCGTCATGTTCTGGTACGTGACGTCCCACAACATCCGCAACGGGGTGCTGCCCGCGCCGTCCTGGCTGCGCGGCTTCCTCGGCGAGTTCACCTGGCTCCTCCCCGCACTGCACATCGGCATCATCGGGATGCTCATCCTGACCCGCTGGTGGGACTTCTGGACCGGATGATCCCGGCTCGGCGGATCCCGGCCGGGGCGGCGGTTCCGGCCCGGTGATCGCTGTCAGTGGTCTGGCATAGGCTTCACGCGTGGAGCCCGACCTCTTTACCGCAGCGGCGGAAGACCGCCAGGAGAAGGACCCGTCCAGCAGCCCCCTGGCCGTCCGGATGCGCCCGCGCGTCCTGGACGAGGTCGTCGGGCAGGGGCATCTGCTCAAGCCGGGATCCCCGCTGCGCCGGCTGGTCGGGGAGGGCAGCGGCGGCCCCGCGGGACCCTCGTCGGTGATCCTCTGGGGACCGCCGGGCACCGGCAAGACGACCCTCGCCTACGTCGTCTCCAAGGCCACCAACAAACGCTTCGTCGAGCTGTCCGCGATCACCGCAGGCGTCAAGGAGGTCCGCGCCGTCATCGACGGGGCGCGCCGCGCCTCCGGCGGCTTCGGCAAGGAGACCGTCCTCTTCCTCGACGAGATCCACCGCTTCAGCAAGGCCCAGCAGGACTCCCTGCTGCCCGCGGTCGAGAACCGCTGGGTGACGCTCATCGCCGCCACCACCGAGAACCCGTACTTCTCGATCATCTCCCCGCTGCTCTCCCGCTCCCTGCTGCTCACGCTGGAGCCGCTCACCGACGACGACCTGAGCGCTTTGCTGCGCCGGGCGCTCACCGAGGAGCGCGGGCTCGGCGGCGCGGTCACGCTGCCCGCGGACGCCGAGGCGCATCTGCTGCGGATCGCCGGCGGCGACGCGCGCCGCGCGCTGACCGCGCTGGAGGCGGCGGCCGGCGCGGCGATCGACAAGGGGGAGCCGGACATCTCCCTGGCCACCGTCGAGGAGACCGTCGACCGGGCGGCCGTGCGCTACGACCGCGACGGCGACCAGCACTACGACGTGGCGAGCGCGCTCATCAAGTCGATCCGGGGCTCCGACGTGGACGCCGCGCTGCACTACCTGGCCCGCATGATCGACGCGGGCGAGGACCCCCGGTTCATCGCCAGGCGGCTGATGATCTCGGCGAGCGAGGACATCGGCCTCGCCGACCCCGGGGCCCTGCCCCTCGCGGTCGCCGCGGCCCAGGCCGTGGCCATGATCGGCTTCCCGGAGGCCGCCCTGACCCTCAGCCACGCCACCATCGCGCTCGCCCTCGCGCCCAAGTCGAACGCGGCGACGACCGCGATCGGGGCGGCGCTGGAGGACGTGAGGAAAGGGCTGGCCGGGCAGATCCCGCCGCATCTGCGCGACGGCCACTACAAGGGCGCGGCCAAACTGGGGCACGCCCAGGGATATGTCTATCCGCACGATGTGCCCGGGGGGATCGCCGCTCAGCAGTACGCCCCGGACGCGGTGCGGGACCGGCGGTACTACGAACCCACCCGGTACGGCGCGGAGGCGCGCTACGCGGATGTGGCCGACAAGGTGCGCGAGCGGCTGCGCGGGGACGCCGGCTGAGAGCCTGCCGGGCCCCGGGCCGGCCCCGGGTCTTCAGCCGGCCGCCGCGTCGAAGAGGGTGTGCATGGCGTAGCGCAGCTCGTTCACATCGCGCACCGGCTCGGGGAAGTCGAAGCGGGCGTCGAAGCACTGCACACCGGTGAAGCGCACCCGCAGTCCGAACCGGTCGATGGCGACCGGCACGGCCGCGGTCCCCGCCGTGGTCGACTCGCCGCGCTCGCCGAGCAGTCCGCGCAGCGACTGGACCTCGGCGGCGTGGGCGGCGTGCAGATGCTGGAGCAGCTCCGCCTCGTGCTCGATCAGCGGGTCGGCCGCGGCCGACGCGAACTCCTCGGGCTCGACCTGGTCCGCGCCCCAGAGGTCGTCCACGCAGGCCTCGCCGACCTCCAGCCGCAGCAGCGTGCGGCCGGGTTCCATCGCCGCCTGTTCGGGGTCGCGGGTGAGCCAGCCGGAGAGCCAGGCCCGGCCCCGGATCCGGTGGGGTACGGAGACGGGCGCGACATCGGTGATCTCCAGCACCGCGTTGAGCTCGTCGTCCTGCGCGTGGGTCGCGGCGCGCACCGCGGGGGAGTCGGTGGCGAAGACGAGGAACACCTCGCCGTCGGGCCCGACGGACCGCAGATCCGGCATCAGCTGGTAGGGCAGAGCCCCGTCCAGGCCCGGAATGATCAGTACGGCCGAGCATGTACTCTGTACGAGAGTTCGTGTGCGTTCGGCTGCTGACGGCATCCGATCGATTTCAAGCCCGCTGGGACGCGGCTGACCATGAGCTGATCGGACCTCCGTCGAATCGTCGCCCTTATCTGTGTGGGCGTCGAGGCTGCTGCTGTCTGTGATGCGCGTGGTGTTCCCAGGGCGAGACATGCGATCTCCTTAAGTAAGGTGAACCTAACCTAACCTACAACGGAGGTCTGGAGAACGTGCCTAACCAGTCGCGTCCCAAGGTCAAGAAGTCACGCGCGCTCGGTATCGCGCTGACGCCGAAGGCTGTCAAGTACTTCGAGGCCCGCCCCTACCCGCCGGGCGAGCACGGCCGCGGACGCAAGCAGAACAGTGACTACAAGGTCCGTCTGCTCGAGAAGCAGCGCCTGCGCGCCCAGTACGACATCAGCGAGCGCCAGATGGCGCGCGCCTACGACCGCGCCAAGAAGGCCGGCGGCAAGACCGGCGAGGCGCTCGTCGTCGAGCTGGAGCGCCGCCTCGACGCCCTGGTCCTGCGTTCGGGCATCGCCCGCACCATCTACCAGGCCCGTCAGATGGTCGTCCACGGCCACATCGAGGTCAACGGTGGCAAGGTCGACAAGCCGTCGTTCCGCGTCCGCCCCGACGACGTCGTGATGGTCCGCGAGCGCAGCCGCGACAAGGTCCCGTTCCAGGTCGCCCGCGAGGGTGGCTACGACACGGACGGCGAGACCCCGCGCTACCTCCAGGTCAACCTGAAGGCCCTCGCGTTCCGCCTCGACCGTGACCCGAACCGCAAGGAAATCCCGGTCATCTGCGACGAGCAGCTCGTCGTCGAGTACTACGCCCGCTGACACACCGGCGAGCGCGCCCGCCGATCCCTCCGCCCCGCGCGGGCGGGGGATCGGCGGGCTTCGCCGTTCCGCCGGACACCCGTTCACCCGTACCCGTTCACCGGCGTTAATCCGGTACGGGGCGCGACCACCGGCGCGATAGGCTCGGGGGACGACTTTCCAGTCGCTTTCCAGCTGACCTTCGACGATCAGGGAGCGGTGCGGCGTGACCGGTGGAGAGGTTGCCGGGATCCTGGTGGCCGTGTTCTGGGCCATCCTGGTCTCCTTCCTGGCCGTGGTCCTGGTGCGGCTGGCACAGACACTCAGGGCGACCACCAGACTCGTGGCGGACATCACGGAACAGGCGGTTCCCCTGCTGGCGGACGCCTCGGCGACCGTACGCTCGGCGCAGACCCAGCTCGACCGGGTGGACGCCATCGCCACGGACGTCCAGGAAGTCACCTCCAACGCCTCGGCGCTCTCCTCCACCGTCGCCACCACCTTCGGCGGCCCGCTGGTGAAGGTCGCGGCGTTCGGCTACGGCGTACGCCAGGCCATGAGTCGCCGGGGCGCACCGGCCGCCGGTGCGGGACCGGTGGTCGTCGGGCGCACCCTGCCGACCGCCCGGCGCAGGAAGAAGAAGGGCTGACAGCGATGTTCCGCCGTACGTTCTGGTTCACCGCGGGCGCCGCGGCCGGCGTCTGGGTCACCACCAAGGCGCACCAGAAGCTCAAGCAGCTGACCCCGGAGAGCCTCGCCGCGCAGGCGGCGAACAAGGCGATCGACGCCGGTCACAAGGTCAGGGAGTTCGCCGTCGACGTCCGGTCGGGCATGGTCCGCCGGGAAGCCGAACTCGGCGAGGCGCTCGGCCTGGAAGCGGCGGCCGACGACCCGGCACTGCCCGCGCCCCGGCGTCTCGTGGCGATCGAGCACCCCCGCACCACGCACCCCTACAAGCCGCACAACCGGAATGAGGACCACTGATGGAGTCGGCCGAAATTCGTCGCCGCTGGCTGAGCTTCTTCGAGGAGCGCGGCCACACCGTCGTCCCTTCGGCGTCGCTCATCGCGGACGACCCGACTCTGCTGCTGGTCCCGGCGGGCATGGTGCCCTTCAAGCCGTACTTCCTCGGCGAGGTCAAGCCGCCCGCCCCGCGCGCCACCAGCGTCCAGAAGTGCGTCCGTACGCCGGACATCGAAGAGGTCGGCAAGACCACCCGGCACGGCACGTTCTTCCAGATGTGCGGCAACTTCTCCTTCGGTGACTACTTCAAGGAAGGTGCCATCACCTACGCCTGGGAACTGCTCACCACCCCCGTGGCGGACGGCGGTTACGGCCTGGAGCCCGAGAAGCTCTGGATCACCGTCTACCAGGACGACGACGAGGCCGAGCAGATCTGGCGCGAGAAGATCGGCGTCCCCGCCGAGCGCATCCAGCGCCTGGGCATGGGGCCGAATTTCTGGTCGATGGGCGTCCCCGGACCCTGCGGCCCCTGCTCCGAGATCAACTACGACCGCGGCCCCGAGTTCGGCGTCGAGGGCGGCCCCGCCGTCAACGACGAGCGCTACGTGGAGATCTGGAACCTGGTCTTCATGCAGTACGAGCGCGGTGAGGGCTCCGGCAAGGACGACTTCCCGATCCTCGGCGACCTGCCGTCGAAGAACATCGACACCGGTCTCGGCCTCGAACGCCTCGCCATGATCCTCCAGGGCGTGCGGAACCTGTACGAGATCGACACCTCGATGGCCGTCATCGACAAGGCCACCGAGCTGACCGGCGTACGGTACGGCGCCGCCGCGGCCTCGGACGTCTCCCTGCGCGTCGTCACCGACCACATGCGTACGTCGGCCATGCTCATCGGCGACGGCGTCACCCCCGGCAACGAGGGCCGCGGCTATGTGCTGCGCCGCATCATGCGCCGCGCCATCCGCAACATGCGCCTGCTGGGCGCCACCGAGCCGGTCGTCGCCGAGCTGATCGACGTGGTCATCAGGACCATGGGCGAGCAGTACCCGGAGCTGGAGACCGACCGCAAGCGCATCGAGACCGTCGCCCTCGCCGAAGAGGCCGCCTTCCTCAAGGCCCTCAAGGGCGGCACCAACATCCTCGACACCGCCGTCACCGAGACCAAGGCCGCCGGCGGCCAGGTCCTCGCCGGCGACAAGGCGTTCCTGCTCCACGACACCTGGGGCTTCCCCATCGACCTCACCCTGGAGATGGCCGCCGAACAGGGCCTCTCCGTGGACGAGGACGGCTTCCGCCGCCTGATGAAGGAGCAGCGGGACCGCGCCAAGGCCGACGCCAAGGCCAAGAAGTCCGGCCACGCCGACCTCTCCGCCTACCGCGCCGTCGCCGACGCCGGCGGCTCCACCGAGTTCACCGGCTACACCTCCACCGAGGGCGAGTCGACCGTCGTCGGACTCCTCGTCGACGGGGTGTCCTCGCCCGCGGCCACCGAGGGCGACGAGGTCGAGGTCGTACTCGACCGGACCCCCTTCTACGCCGAGGGCGGCGGCCAGCTCGCCGACCAGGGCCGGATCCGGCTCGACAACGGCGCCGTCATCACCGTCCGCGACGTACAGCAGCCGGTCCCCGGCGTCTCCGTGCACAAGGGAACCGTGCAGGTCGGCGAGGTGACGGTGGGCGCCTCCGCGCACGCCGCCATCGATCTGACCCGCCGTCGGGCCATCGCCCGCGCCCACAGCGCCACCCACCTCACCCACCAGGCGCTGCGCGACGCGCTCGGCCCGACGGCCGCCCAGGCCGGCTCCGAGAACTCACCCGGCCGCTTCCGCTTCGACTTCGGCTCGCCCGCCGCCGTACCCGGCACGGTCCTGCTGGACGTCGAGCAGAAGATCAACGAGGTGCTCGCCAGGGAGCTGGACGTCCAGGCCGAGGTCATGTCCATCGACGAGGCCAAGAAGCAGGGCGCGATCGCCGAGTTCGGCGAGAAGTACGGCGAGCGGGTCCGCGTGGTGACCATCGGCGACTTCTCCAAGGAGCTGTGCGGCGGGACGCATGTCCGCAACACCGCCCAGCTGGGGCTGGTGAAGCTGCTCGGCGAGTCGTCGATCGGCTCCGGGGTCCGGCGTATCGAGGCGCTGGTCGGCGTGGACGCGTACCACTTCCTCGCCAAGGAGCACACCGTCGTCGCCCAGCTCCAGGAGCTGGTCAAGGGCCGTTCCGAGGAACTGCCCGAGAAGATCGCCGGCATGCTCGGCAAGCTGAAGGACGCCGAGAAGGAGATCGAGAAGTTCCGCGCGGAGAAGGTCCTCGCCGCCGCCGCCGGACTCGCCGACTCCGCCCAGGACGTACGGGGCACGGCCCTGGTCACCGGTCAGGTCCCGGACGGCACCTCGGCCGACGACCTGCGCAAGCTGGTCCTCGACGTCCGCGGCCGGATCAGCGGTGACCGGCCGGTGGTCGTCGCCCTGTTCACCACGGCCAACGGCCGCCCGCTGACGGTCATCGCCACCAACGAGGCCGCCCGCGAACGCGGCCTCAAGGCCGGCGAGCTGGTCCGTACGGCCGCCAAGACCCTCGGCGGCGGTGGCGGTGGCAAGCCGGATGTCGCCCAGGGCGGCGGCCAGAACCCGGAGGCCATCGGCGACGCCGTGGCCGCCGTGGAACGCCTCGTCGCCGACCTCGCGTGAGGCGGGGACGACGGCTCGCGATCGATGTCGGGGACGCCCGGATCGGGGTCGCCTCGTGCGACCCCGACGGGATCCTCGCCACGCCGGTGGAGACCGTGCCGGGACGCGATGTCCCGGCCGCCCACCGGCGGCTCCGGCAGATCGTGGCGGAGTACGAGCCGATCGAGGTGCTGATCGGCCTGCCGCGCTCCCTCAACGGGGGCGAGGGGCCGGCCGCGGCAAAGGTACGTCTGTTCGCCCAGGAGGTCGCGCGGGGCATCGCACCGCTGCCGGTACGACTGGTCGATGAGCGGATGAGCACAGTGACGGCGAGTCAGGGATTGCGCGCTTCGGGTGTGAAAGCCAAGAAGGGCCGGTCCGTGATCGACCAAGTGGCGGCAGTCGTCATCCTTCAGAGCGCGCTGGAGGCCGAACGGACCTCGGGTAAAGCTCCGGGCGAGGGCGTCGAAGCGGTTATCTGATCGCGATACGGTAACGTTCCGCGCGATGCGACAGTGTTCGAACAGCTGCCGCACAGAAAAGAGGCGAAACGGACGCGGTGCCACCGGCTCGGCTGCTGTTCACCTCGCGGCTCAAGGGGAACGATGACTGACTATGGCCGGGGCTCCGGTTCCGAACCGTGGCACCCTGAAGACCCTTTGTTCGGGGACCAGGGGTGGGCGGCACAGCAGGCCACCGACGCCGGCGCTCCCTACGGCGGGCCGCAACAGCAGCAACAGCAGCAGCAGTTCGAGCAGCAGCATCAGCAGCAGTACCCCCAGCACCAGCAGCATCAGCAGCCGCAGGGGCCCTCGTACGGCGGCGGCCAGGACCCGTACCAGCAGCAGTACGCTCAGCAGCAGTACGCGCCCCAGCAGTACGCCGACCCGCAGCAGTACGGCGGCGGTCCCCAGTACGGCAACGGCCAGTACGACGGCGCACAGCAGCAACCGCAGCATCACCAGCAGCAGGCACCTCAGCACCAGCAGGCTCAGGCCGCTCAGCAGCCGCAGCAGGGCCAGTATCCCGAGCCGCAGTACAACGACCCCCAGTACAACGGTGGTTGGGACGCGGGACAGCAGGCGGAGATGCCCTACGCCGGCACCCCCTCAGGCCCGTACGCGGCCCAGCAGGAGACCTACGGCGAGAATCCCGACCCCTACGCCACCCCGGACGCCTACCCGCCGCCCCAGCCCCCCGGCCGGCGTCGCACCGACCCGGAGCCCGAGCCCGAGGCGGAGCAGGCCGGGGCCGCGAAGGACTCCGACCAGCCGGAGAAGGAGACCCACCCCTTCTTCACCGGTGACGACGGCGGCGACGGCGACGGCAAGAGCGCGGACACCGAGGACGAGGGCCGCGGCGGGCGCAGGAACAAACAGAAGAAGGGCCGCAACGGCGTCGCCTGCCTGGTGGTCGCCGCGGTGTTCCTCGGCGGCGCGGGCGGCATCGGCTATGTCGGCTACCAGTTCTGGGAGAGCAAATTCGGCCCGCCCCCGGACTACGCGGGCGCCGGCTCGGGCTCGGTGCAGGTGGAGATCCCGCAGGGAGCCGGCGGCTACGAGATCGGCGCCATCCTGGTGAAGGGCGGCATCGTCAAGAGCCAGCGCGCGTTCGTCTCCGCCACGAAGAACAACCCCAAGGGCAATACGATCCAGGCGGGCGTCTACACGCTCAGCAAGGAAATGTCGGCGGCGAATGCCGTGAAGGCCATGCTCAGCCCCAGCAGCCGCAACGCTCTGATCATTCCCGAGGGCAAGCGGAATATCCAGATCTACGCGATGATCGACAAACAGCTCGGGCTGGCCGAGGGATCCACGGAGAAGGTCGCGAAGAAGGACTTCGCGGACCTCGGGCTGCCGAAGTGGGCCAAGAACGGCTCCCCGATAAAGGATCCGCTGGAAGGTTTCCTCTACCCCGCCAGCTATCCGGTCGCCAAGGGCACCAAACCGGAGGCCGTCCTCAAGAAGATGGTCGCCAGGGCGAACTCCGAGTACACCAAGCTCGACCTGGTGGGGAACGCCAAGAAACACGATCTCGAAGGCCCCTGGGAGCTGCTCACGGCCGCCAGCCTGGTCCAGGCGGAGGGCAAGACGCACGACGACTTCCGCAAGATGGCGGAGGTCATCTACAACCGTCTCAAGCCCGACAACACGGAGACGAATCAGCTGCTCCAGTTCGATTCCACCTTCAATTACCTCAAGGGCCAGAGCGAGATCGACATCAGCGAGGCCGAGATCAACAAGAACCAGGATCCGTACAACTCGTACACCCACAAGGGACTCACCCCGGGCCCCATCGGAAACCCGGGCGAAGACGCGCTGGCCGCCGTGCTCAATCCCACGGAGGACGGCTGGGTCTACTTCGTGGCGACCGACGGCCAGGACAAGACCGAATTCGCCAAGACGTACGATGAATTCCTTCTGCTCAAGGACAAGTTCGATGGCAGGAACAAGGGGAACTGAGGCGCGCCGGGCGGCCGTGCTCGGATCGCCCATCGCCCATTCCCTCTCGCCCGCGCTGCACCGCGCCGCGTACCGCGAACTCGGCCTCGCCCACTGGTCGTACGACCGTTTCGACGTGGACGAGGCCGGGCTCCCCGGCTTTCTCGACGGGCTCGACGCCTCGTGGGCCGGTCTCTCGCTGACCATGCCGCTCAAGCGCGCCGTCATCCCGCTGCTCGACGGGATCACCGGCACGGCGGCCTCGGTCGAGGCGGTCAACACGGTCGTCATCGGCGCGGACGGCCGGCGCACCGGCGACAACACCGATATCCCCGGCATGATCGCCGCGCTGGGCGAGCGCGGCGTCGAGAAGGTGGACTCCGCCGCGATCCTCGGCGCGGGCGCGACCGCGTCGTCCGCGCTCGCGGCGCTCTCCCGTATCTGTACGGGCCCGGTCACCGCGTACGTCCGCAGCGCCGAGCGCGCCGCCGAGATGCGCGGCTGGGGCGAGCGGCTCGGCGTGGATCTCCGTACCGCCGACTGGTCGGCGGCCCCCGCGGCCTTCGACGCCCCGCTCGTCGTCGCGACCACCCCGGCGGGCACTACCGACGCCCTCGCCGCGAGCGTTCCCGGCCGGCCCGGCACGCTCTTCGACGTGCTGTACGAGCCCTGGCCGACCCCGCTGGCCGCCGCGTGGTCGCGCGGCGGCGGGGCGATCGTCTCGGGGCTCGATCTGCTCGTACACCAGGCGGTCCTCCAGGTGGAACGGATGACGGGGCTGTCCCCCGCGCCCCTGCGCGCGATGCGGGCGGCAGGGACGGCTGCGCTCCACCCTGCGGACTGATTCCCGGACGTCCGGGCCGTCGTGGGAGAATCGGCCACGGCGGGCCAGGGCCGCACCCGGTCGCGCCGCTGATCCATCCGGGCGCGAATATCGAGGAGCACCGTTGAGCAGGTTGCGCTGGCTGACCGCGGGGGAGTCGCACGGACCCGCACTCGTGGCGACGCTGGAGGGTCTTCCCGCCGGCGTGCCGATCACCACGGAGATGGTGGCCGGCCACCTGGCCAGGCGCCGCCTCGGTTACGGGCGCGGTGCGCGGATGAAGTTCGAGCAGGACCAGGTGACCTTCCTCGGCGGAGTGCGGCACGGGCTGACCATGGGGTCGCCTGTCGCGATCATGGTCGGGAACACCGAGTGGCCCAAGTGGGAGCAGGTCATGTCGGCCGATCCGGTCGACCCCGCGGTGCTGGCCGACTCGGCACGCAACGCCCCGCTGACCCGGCCCAGGCCCGGCCACGCGGACCTCGCCGGTATGCAGAAGTACGGCTTCGACGAGGCCCGTCCCGTGCTGGAGCGGGCCAGCGCGCGGGAGACCGCCGCGCGGGTCGCGCTCGGCGCCGTGGCGCGCTCGTACCTGAAGGAGACCGCCGGGATCGAGATCGTCTCCCATGTGGTCGAGCTGGCGGCGGCCAAGGCCCCGTACGGCGTCTACCCCGAGCCCGGTGACGTGGCGCGGCTGGACGCCGACCCGGTGCGCTGCCTGGACGCGGACGCGAGCGAGGCGATGGTCGCCGAGATCGACCAGGCGCACAAGGACGGCGACACGCTCGGCGGGGTCGTCGAGGTGCTGGCGTACGGCGTGCCGGTCGGGCTCGGCTCGCACGTCCACTGGGACCGCAGGCTGGACGCGCGGCTGGCCGCCGCGCTGATGGGCATTCAGGCGATCAAGGGCGTCGAGGTCGGCGACGGGTTCGGCCTCGCGCGGGTGCCGGGTTCGCAGGCGCACGACGAGATCGTCTCGACCCCCGAGGGCATCCGGCGCTCGACGGGCCGCTCCGGCGGCACCGAGGGCGGGCTGACCACCGGTGAACTCCTGCGCGTACGGGCCGCGATGAAGCCCATCGCGACCGTGCCGCGCGCGCTGGCCACCATCGACGTGGTCACCGGCGAGGCCACCAAGGCGCACCACCAGCGCTCCGACGTGTGTGCCGTACCGGCCGCCGGCATCGTCGCCGAGGCCATGGTGGCACTGGTCCTCGCGGACGCGGTCGCGGAGAAGTTCGGCGGCGACAGCGTTCCGGAGACGCGCCGCAACGTCCGCTCGTACCTCGACAACCTCCAGATCCGATGAGCGCTCCCGCTGTGGTGCTGGTCGGGCCGATGGGCGTCGGCAAGACCACTGTCGGCGAACTGCTCGC
Organism: Streptomyces sp. NPDC093109; assembly: GCF_040701725.1. Lineage (NCBI taxonomy): Bacteria > Bacillati > Actinomycetota > Actinomycetes > Kitasatosporales > Streptomycetaceae > Streptomyces > Streptomyces sp. NPDC093109. Next base: position 66,623 of record NZ_JBFBEZ010000003.1, on the reverse strand, counting down.
CGAGCGGCTCGGCACGCGCTTCCGCGACAGCGACGCCGACATCGTCGCCGCCCAGGGCCGGACGATCGCCGACATCTTCGTGGACGACGGCGAGACGCGCTTCCGGGAGCTGGAGCGGGAGGCGGTAAGGACCGCCGTCGCCGAGCACGACGGTGTGCTGGCGCTCGGCGGCGGTGCCGTCCTCGACGCGTCCACCCGCGAACTCCTGGCCGGCCTGCCCGTCGTCTATCTGACGATGGAGGTCGGGGAGGCGATCAAGCGGTCCGGGCTGAACACCGCCCGCCCGCTGCTGGCCGTCAACCCCCGCCAGCAGTGGAAGCTGCTGATGGAGGCGCGCCGCCACCACTACACCGATGTGGCCCGGGTCGTCGTCCCGACCGACGACCTCACCGCCGAAGAAGTCACCGAGGCGGTCCTCGAAGCGCTGGGGCTGAAGCGGTCAGCACCCGCACCGGCGCAGGACGCGCCCGAACCCGGCAGTCCCGGCAGTCCCGGAAGTCCCGGCAAGGAGAAGCAGGCATGACGGAGCAGACAGTCACCCGGATCCAGGTCGGCGGCAGCGCCGGGCACGATCCGTACGAGGTGCTCGTCGGCCGGCAGCTGCTGGGGGAGCTGCCCGCCCTGATCGGCCCCCGCGCCAAGCGGGTCGCGGTCCTCCACCCGGAGGCGCTCGCCGGGACGGGCGAGGCGCTGCGGCAGGATCTCGCGGACCAGGGGTACGAGGCCGTCGCCATCCAGGTGCCGAACGCCGAGGAGGCGAAGACCGTCGAGGTCGCCGCGTACTGCTGGAAGGCGCTCGGCCAGACCGGCTTCACCCGCAGCGACGTCATCGTCGGGGTCGGCGGCGGCTCCACCACCGATCTCGCCGGGTTCGTCGCGGCGACCTGGCTGCGCGGCGTGCGCTGGATCGCCGTACCGACGACCGTGCTCGGCATGGTCGACGCGGCGGTCGGCGGCAAGACCGGTATCAACACCGCCGAGGGCAAGAACCTCGTCGGCGCCTTCCACCCGCCGGCCGGGGTGCTCTGCGACCTCGCCGCGCTGGACTCCCTCGGGGTCCACGACTACGTCAGCGGTCTTGCCGAGATCATCAAGGCCGGTTTCATCGCCGACCCGGCCATCCTCGAACTCGTCGAGTCGGACCCCGAGGCCGCCCGTACCCCCGCCGGACCGCACACCGCCGAGCTGATCGAGCGGTCGATCCGGGTCAAGGCCGAGGTCGTCTCCAGCGATCTCAAGGAGTCGGGGGCGCGCGAGTTCCTCAACTACGGGCACACCCTGGCGCACGCCATCGAGAAGAACGAGCGCTACAAGTGGCGGCACGGCGCGGCCGTCTCGGTCGGCATGGTCTTCGCCGCCGAGCTGGGCCGGCTGGCGGGCCGCCTCGACGACGCGACCGCCGACCGGCACCGCTCCGTACTGGAGTCCGTCGGGCTGCCGCTGACCTACCGGGGCGACCAGTGGCCCAAGCTGCTGGAGACCATGAAGGTCGACAAGAAGTCCCGGGGCGACCTGCTGCGCTTCATCGTGCTGGACGGTCTGGGCAAGCCCACCGTGCTGGAGGGGCCCGACCCGGCGGTGCTGCTCGCGGCGTACGGGGAGGTCTCGTCGTAACGTCCGCCGGGCAACCCCCGCCGGGCACCTTGGACGGCTCCGGTCCGTTGCCACTGTGGCGGCCGGGGGCGGTACCGTTCCGGAAGCGCGCGGCCCGGCCCCTCGGACGAGAGGCCTTCGGCCGCCGACCAGCGTCAGTCGCACGAGACGGAGTGGCACCGGATGCAGCATTCAGCGGGGGATCCGCTGCCGCCTCCCCGCGGTCCAGGACCCGGCGGGTGGGTGCCGGGGGCCCCGCCGCCGGGCGCGGGCCATCAGCAGCACGTACCGGGGTGGACCACCGGGGCCCACCCGGCGCCCGGGCAGGCCACCGGCCGGGCTCCGGGGCAGCTCCCGGGGCAGATTCCGGGCCCCGGCGGGCCCGGCCAGCAGGGACCGGGGGCGCCGGCGCCCGCCTACCCGGGACCCGGGGCGCGACAGGCGCCGCCTCCCACGCACGCGCCGCCGCCGGCGCAGCCGCCCCGGCCGCCCGCCATGCCACCGCCCACGGCGCCGGCGCAGGACGCCACCGGCCATATCGCGCTGCCGCCCGGCGGACCCGTGCCCATCCCCGTACCGGCGCCGCCGCAGGCCGGGAACGGCACCGGGGCGGCGACCCTCGCCGTCCTGCTGATCGGCCCGGCCGGCGCGGGCAAGACGACCGTGGCGCGTCACTGGGCGAAGAGCCGGCGCGTGCCCACGGCCCACATCAGCCTCGACGATGTCCGCGAGTGGGTCTGCGCCGGCTTCGCGGACCCGCAGAGCGGGTGGAACGAGCACTCCGAGGCGCAGTACCGGCTGGCCCGCCGCACCTGCGGCTTCGCCGCGCGCAACTTCCTCGCCAACGGCATCTCCTGCATCCTCGACGACGCGGTCTTTCCCGACCGGCCGGTCGTCGGGCTCGGCGGCTGGAAGCGCCATGTGGGGCCAGGACTGCTGCCCGTCGTCCTGCTCCCCGGTCTGGAGATCGTGCTGGAGCGCAACGCCGAGCGCAGCGGCAACCGCCGGCTCGCCGACGAGGAGGTGGCCGGCATCCACGGCCGGATGGCGGGCTGGTACGGATCGGGGCTGCCGATCATCGACAACTCCACCTACGACGTGGAGACCACGGCCCGGGCCCTGGACGATGTCCTCGCCCGCGCGCTGGCCAGCCCGCCGAGCTGGTGACCGGACGCCCCCGCTGCCCGCGCCCCCCGTCCGGACGCGCTGAACCGGCCGGGTGACGGCTCCGCTCATACGATCGGGTCATGTCTGACGTGTATGCGGCCCGCCGCGCGCGGCTGCGCGACCGGTACGCCGCGGGGGGCAGCGCGGCGGCCCTGGTCTCGCGCCCCGCCAACGTCCGCTATCTGGCGGGCGTGGCGCCGCCGGGGGCCGTGCTGCTGCTCGGTCCCGACGCGGACGCGGACACGCTGGTCTGCCCCCGGGGCGCCGCCGACGGCACCGAGGGGCGGGCCGACGAGGCGCTGCGCGTCTCCGTACTGCCGACCGACACCGGCGATCCGGCGGTGGCCGCCGCCGGGCTGCTCGTCCCGTCGGCCGCCGGGACGCTCGCCGTCGAGGAGCACCATCTGACCGTGGCCAGGCACCGGGCGATCGCCTCGGTCGCGCCCGGGCTGCGGCTGGTGGATCTGGCCGCCGCCGTCGAGCAGCAGCGGATCGTCAAGGACGAGACGGAGATCGCCTCCCTGCGGATCGCGGCCGAGATCGCCGACCAGGCGCTCGGCGAACTCCTGGAGTCGATCCTCGTGGGCCGCACCGAACGGCATCTCGCGCTGGAGCTGGAGCGGCGCCTCATCGACCACGGCGCCGACGGCCCGGCCTTCCCGACCACCGTCGCCACCGGACCCCACTCCGGGCGGACCGCCCACCGGCCGTCGGACCGACGGGTCGAGGAGGGCGATTTCCTCTTCGTCGGCCTCGGCGCCGAGTACCGCGGATACCGGTGCCTCATCGGCCGTACGTTCGTGATCGGGACCTCGCCCGCCGACTGGCAGATCGACCTCTACGAACTGGTCTTCGCGGCCCAACGCGCAGGTCGGGAGGGGCTCTTGCCCGGCGCCGCCTGCCGCGCGGTGGACCGCGCGACCCGGCAGCCGCTGGCGTCGGCCGGGTACGGGGAGGGGCTCGCGCCCCGGATGGGACACGGGGTCGGACTGGAAATCGACGAGGACCCGCAGCTCGCCGTCGGCGCCATGGGTAAACTAGAGGCTTGTGTGCCGGTCACCGTCGGACCGGGGGTCCACCTCCCGGGCCGGGGCGGTGTCCGGATCGATGACACGCTCGTCGTCCGCCCCGAGGCGGACGGCGGACCCGAGCTACTCACCATCACGACCAAGGAACTGCTCGCGCTCTAGGACACGTGTCCGCGCGGGCCCCTCGGTCGTCCACCAGTCCAGGAGATTCCGCAACCGTGGCTTCCACGAACGACCTCAAGAACGGCCTGGTGCTCAAGCTCGACGGGGGCCAGCTCTGGTCCGTCGTCGAGTTTCAGCACGTCAAGCCCGGCAAGGGCCCGGCCTTCGTGCGCACCAAGCTGAAGAACGTGCTCTCCGGCAAGGTCGTCGACAAGACCTTCAACGCCGGCGTGAAGGTCGAGACGGCCACCGTCGACCGCCGCGACATGGAGTTCTCCTACATGGACGGCGAGTACTTCGTCTTCATGGACATGGAGACGTACGACCAGCTGATGATCGACCGCAAGTCGGTCGGTGACGCCGCGAACTTCCTCATCGAGGGCTTCAAGGCCAGCGTCGCCACGCACGAGGGCGAGGTGCTCTACGTCGAGCTGCCCGCCGCCGTCGAGCTCACGATCCAGCACACCGACCCGGGCGTCCAGGGCGACCGTTCCACCGGTGGCACCAAGCCGGCGACGCTGGAGACCGGCTACGAGATCGGTGTTCCGCTCTTCATCACCACCGGTGAGAAGATCAAGGTCGACACCCGTTCGGGCGATTACCTCGGCCGGGTGAACAGCTAACCGTGGCTGCCCGGAGCAAGGCCCGAAAGCGCGCCTTCCAGATTCTCTTCGAGGCGGACCAGCGCGGGGAAACCGTACAGACGGTCCTCGCGGACTGGGTACGGCACTCCCGGAGCGACGACCGCCAGCCGCCGGTCAACGAGTACACCATGCAGCTCGTCGAGGGGTACGCGGAGCATGTCGCCCGTATCGACGAACTGATCTCGACCTACGCGGTGGACTGGGAGATCGACCGGATGCCGGTCGCGGACCGGAACATCGTGCGGCTCGGCGCGTACGAGCTGATCTGGGAGGACGAGACCCCGGACGCGGTGGCGATCGACGAGGCCGTCCAGCTCGCCAAGGAGTTCAGCAACGACGACTCCCCGGCGTTCGTCAATGGACTGCTCGGCCGCTTCAAGGGACTCAAGCAGAATCTCCGCCGCGCCTGAGACGCCGCGCCCGAGAGCCTGTCGGGCCCCCGCCGCGCGGGGGCCCGCCGGCCGTCCACGCACCCCGGCCGGCGCTCCACGCACCGGAGGGTGGATCCGTACGAGACGGATCCACCCTCCGGAGGTGACGTTTCTGCCCGGTCAGCCCTCGTCGTGGGCGACCGCGCGACGCGCGTCCGCGTCCAGGACACCCCAGCTGATGAGCTGTTCGGTCAGGACCGACGGCGACTGGTCGTAGATCACGGCAAGCGTGCGCAGGTCGTCCTGGCGGATCGACAGGACCTTGCCGTTGTAATCCCCGCGCTGGCTCTGGATCGTGGCAGCGTAGCGCTGGAGCGGGCCCGCCTTCTCCTGCGGCACGTGGGCCAGCCGCTCAAGGTCGAGAACGAGCTTCGGCGGCGGCTCTGCGGCTCCACCGGGGGTGGTGCCGGGAAGCAGCTCCTGCACCGGGACCCCGTAGAAATCCGCCAGCTCGGCGAGGCGCTGCACCGTGACCGCACGGTCGCCGCGCTCGTACGAACCGACCACCACTGCCTTCCAGCGGCCCTGGGACTTCTCCTCCACGCCATGGAGCGAGAGGCCCTGCTGGGTGCGGATGGCGCGGAGCTTGGCCCCGAGCTGCTTTGCGTATTCGCTGGACATGTAGCTCCCCGGACGCTGGAACATTGTGCGGCTCCGCCGCGTGGTTGGTAACTCACTGTGAGGTTACGCAGCGTTACTTGGATGCGTCAAGCCGAAGGAGGCGTGACAAGGTCCGCACCAGGTCCGCGCCGCCCTCCCCGCCCGCCTCGGGGGCGGGGGTGCGGCCCGATGGCGCGCGGACGTCCTGCTAGCCTGGGTGGCGTAATTCCGACGTCCTTTAAGAGCCGTCCCGTGAGGCGGAGAAGGAGGTCCGTTTCCGATGGACACCCACATCACCGGTGAGAGCGGCGCGCGCGCCGTCCTGGAAGCCCCCGACATCGCTCGGGTGCTGACCCGGATCGCCCACGAGATCGTCGAACGCGCCAAGGGCGCCGACGACGTCGTGCTGCTCGGCATCCCGACCCGAGGCGTTTTCCTGGCCCGGAGACTGGCCGAAAAACTGGCCGAGATCACCGGCCGCTCGATCCCGGTCGGCTCCCTCGACATCACCATGTACCGCGACGACCTGCGGCTGCGGCCTGCCCGCGCGCTGGCCCGTACCGACATCCCGGGCGACGGCGTCGACGGACGGCTCGTCGTCCTGGTCGACGACGTGCTCTTCTCCGGCCGTACGATCCGCGCCGCCCTCGACGCGCTCGGCGACATCGGACGCCCCCGGGCCGTACAGCTCGCCGTCCTGGTCGACCGGGGCCATCGCGAGCTGCCGATCCGCGCCGACTACGTCGGCAAGAACCTCCCCACGTCCCTGCGGGAGACGGTCAAGGTCCAGCTCGCCGAGGAGGACGGCCGGGACACCGTGCTGCTCGGCCTCCAGCAGCCCGCCGCGTCCGGCGAGCAGTAGCGGCGCGCCCGACCGTCACCAGCGCGCGTCCGTACTACGTACGGACGTCTCCGCGCGCCTCCGGTACGGGACGCCGTCAGCGCGCCCGTACGCCCGTACACCCCAGACAACCGGAGCACTCTCCCGATGCTGCGTCTCCCCGGGGCAAGCCCCCGCACGCCCGGCCATCTCATCTCCGCCGGCGACCTCAGCCGTGACGAGGCCGTATCGATCCTCGACACCGCCGAGGAGATGGCCCGGGTCGCCGACCGGCCCATCAAGAAGCTGCCGACCCTGCGCGGCCGTACCGTCGTCAATCTCTTCTTCGAGGACTCGACCCGCACCCGGATCTCCTTCGAGGCCGCCGCCAAGCGGCTCTCCGCCGATGTGATCAACTTCTCGGCCAAGGGCTCGTCCGTCTCGAAGGGCGAATCCCTCAAGGACACCGCCCTCACCCTGGAGGCGATGGGCGCCGACTCCGTCGTCATCCGGCACCCCGCCTCGGGCGCCCCGTACCGGCTCGCCACCTCCGGCTGGATCGACGGCGCGGTCGTCAACGCGGGCGACGGCACCCACGAGCACCCCACCCAGGCGCTGCTGGACGCCTTCACCCTGCGCCGCCGGCTGGTCGGCGCGGACACCGGCATCGGACGCGACCTCGAAGGGCGCCGGGTCACGATCGTCGGCGACGTACTGCACAGCCGGGTCGCCCGCTCGAACGTCCTGCTGCTGCACACGCTGGGCGCCCACGTCACGCTGGTCGCCCCGCCCACCCTCGTACCGATCGGCGTCGAGCACTGGCCGTGCGAGGTCTCGTACGATCTGGACCGGGTGCTGCCCGCGTCCGACGCCGTGATGATGCTGCGCGTCCAGCGCGAGCGGATGAACGCGGCGTTCTTCCCGACCGAGCGCGAGTACGCGCGCCGCTACGGCCTGAACGGCGACCGGATGGGCCGGATGCCCGGGCACTCCGTCGTCATGCACCCCGGACCGATGAACCGCGGCATGGAGATCACCGCCGAGGTCGCCGACTCCGACCGCTGCACCGCCGTCGAGCAGGTCGCCAACGGCGTCTCGATCCGGATGGCCGTGCTCTACCTGCTGCTGGGCGGCAACGAGCCCGCCGTCACCGCGTCCCGTACCGAATCCCGTACCGACATCCGCACCGAAGCCCGCACCGAGGAGACCAAGTAATCATGAGCAAGACTCTTGTCAGGGGCGCGCGGATCCTCGGCGGCGAGGTGCGGGACGTACTGATCGACGGCGAGACCATCGCGGCCGTGGGCACCGGACTGGACGCCGGCGACGCCACCGTCGTCGACGCGGCCGGCCTGGTCCTGCTGCCCGGTCTGGTCGACCTCCACACGCATCTGCGCGAGCCGGGCCGCGAGGACTCCGAGACCGTGCTGACCGGCACCAAGGCCGCCGCCGTGGGCGGCTTCACCGCCGTGCACGCCATGGCCAACACCTTCCCCGTGGCCGACACCGCCGGCGTCGTCGAGCAGGTCTGGCGGCTCGGCCGCGAGTCCGGCTACTGCGACGTCCAGCCGGTCGGCGCCGTCACCGTAGGCCTGGAGGGCAAGCACCTCGCCGAGCTGGGCGCCATGCACGACTCCGCCGCCAACGTGCGCGTCTTCTCCGACGACGGCAAGTGCGTCGACGACGCGGTGATCATGCGCAGGGCGCTGGAGTACGTGAAGGCGTTCGACGGCGTCATCGCCCAGCACGCCCAGGAGCCCCGGCTCACCGAGGGCGCGCAGATGAACGAGGGCGTCGTCTCCGCCGAGCTGGGGCTCGGCGGCTGGCCCGCCGTGGCCGAGGAGTCGATCATCGCCCGCGATGTCCTGCTCGCCGCCCACGTCGGCTCCCGCGTCCACATCTGCCACCTCTCCACCGCAGGCTCGGTCGAGCTGGTGCGCTGGGCGAAGTCCAAGGGCTGGAACGTCACCGCCGAGGTCACCCCGCACCACCTGCTGCTCACCGACGAACTCGTCCGGACGTACAACCCCGTCTACAAGGTGAACCCGCCGCTGCGCACCGAGGCCGACGTCCTCGCCCTGCGCACGGCCCTCGCCGACGGCACCATCGACTGCGTCGCCACCGACCACGCCCCGCACCCGCACGAGGACAAGGACTGCGAGTGGGCCGCCGCCGCCATGGGCATGGTGGGCCTGGAGACCGCCCTGTCGGTGGTCCAGCAGACGATGGTCGAGACCGGACTGCTCGACTGGGCCGGCGTCGCCGACCGCATGTCGGTCCGTCCGGCGCGCATCGGCCGGCTGGCCGGCCACGGCCGCCCCGTCTCGGCAGGCGAGCCCGCCAACCTCACCCTGGTCGATCCGGCATACCGTGGTGCCGTGGACCCCACGGGCTTCGCCTCCCGCAGCCGCAACACCCCGTACGAGGGCCGCGAGCTGCCGGGACGTGTCACCCACACCTTCCTGCGGGGCCGCGCCACGGTCGTCGACGGGAATCTGACGTGACAGGCATGACGGACATCACACGCGTGGCCAGCGCGAAGCACCTCCTGCCCCTGGCCGCCGAGCAGAAATCGGCGGACGTGACCGACTGGGCCGCCCGGCTCGGCTGGGTCGTCGGGCTGCTGCTCTTCATCACGCTGGTGTACTGGCTGATGCGGCAGGGCTGGAAGTGGCGCGGCTCCCTCCAGTCCGGCCTGCCCGAGCTGCCCACCGCGCCGCGGACCACCGGTGGGGAGGCCCTGCCCACCGGTGGGCAGGCCCTGACCACCGGTGGGCAGGCCCTGCCCACCGGCGAGGCGAGGCTCCCCGTACTCGTCGGCCGCTACCACGGCTCCACCACCGCCGGGCAGTGGCTCGACCGCATCGTCGCCCACGGCCTCGGCTCCCGCAGCCGCGTCGAGCTGACGCTCACCGACGCCGGTCTGGACGTCGTACGCCCCGGGGCGAACGACTTCTTCATCCCCGCGGACCAGCTCCGCGAGGCCCGGCTCGACAAGGGCATCGCCGGCAAGGTCCTCGCCGAGGGCGGGCTGCTCGTCGTCACGTGGGAACACGGCGGCACGCTGCTCGACTCCGGCTTCCGCTCCGACCACTCGGCCGACCACACGGCCTGGGTCGAGGCCATCAACTCCATGAACCACATGATCACGACGGAAGGCCCCGCACGATGACCACCTCCACCAGGGGAACCGCCCGCGGAACCGCCCGCGCCCAGGCGTCTCCCGCCGTACTCGTCCTGGAGGACGGCCGCACCTTCCGCGGCCGTGCCTACGGGGCCGTGGGGGAGACCTTCGGCGAGGCCGTGTTCTCCACCGGCATGACCGGCTACCAGGAGACCCTCACCGACCCGTCGTACCACCGCCAGGTGGTCGTCATGACCGCCCCGCACATCGGCAACACCGGCGTCAACGACGAGGACGCCGAGTCCCGGCGCATCTGGGTCTCCGGCTATGTCGTCCGCGACCCCGCCCGCACCCCGTCCAACTGGCGCTCCAGGCGCACCCTCGACGACGAGCTGACCGCCCAGGGCGTCGTCGGCATCAGCGGCATCGACACCCGCGCCCTCACCCGCCATCTGCGCGAGCGCGGCGCGATGCGCGTCGGCATCTTCTCCGGGGAGTCCCTGGCGGACGGCGCGACGCTGCTCGCCCGCGTCCAGCAGGCCCCCGAGATGACCGGCGCCGACCTCTCCGCCGAGGTCTCCACCACCGAGGCGTACGTCGTCCCCGCGATCGGCGAGAAGCGCTTCACCGTCGCAGCCCTCGACCTCGGCATCAAGGGCATGACCCCGCACCGGATGGCCGAGCGCGGCATCGAGGTGCACGTCCTGCCCGCCACCGCCACGCTGGACGAGGTCTACGCCACCGCCCCCGACGGCGTCTTCCTCTCCAACGGCCCCGGCGACCCGGCCACCGCCGACCTCACCGTCGTCAAGGGCGTCCTGGAGCGCGGCACCCCGCTCTTCGGGATCTGCTTCGGCAACCAGCTCCTCGGCCGCGCGCTGGGCTTCGGCACGTACAAGCTGAAGTACGGCCACCGCGGCATCAACCAGCCCGTCCAGGACCGTACGACCGGGAAGGTCGAGGTCACCGCGCACAACCACGGATTCGCCGTCGACGCCCCGCTCGACCGCGTCTCCGACACCCCCTACGGCCGCGCCGAGGTCTCGCACGTCTGCCTCAACGACAACGTCGTCGAGGGGCTCAGGCTGCTCGACCGGCCGGTCTTCAGCGTCCAGTACCACCCCGAGGCAGCCGCGGGCCCGCACGACGCCGCGTACCTGTTCGACCGCTTCGTACAGCTCATGGAGGACCAGCGTGCCTAAGCGCACCGATATCCAGTCCGTCCTGGTCATCGGTTCAGGACCGATCGTCATCGGCCAGGCCGCTGAATTCGACTACTCAGGAACCCAGGCCTGCCGCGTCCTCAAGGCCGAGGGCCTGCGCGTCATCCTGGTCAACTCCAACCCGGCGACGATCATGACCGACCCGGAGATCGCCGACGCCACCTACGTCGAGCCGATCACCCCCGAGTTCGTCGAGAAGATCATCGCCAAGGAGCGCCCCGACGCGCTGCTGCCGACCCTCGGCGGCCAGACCGCGCTCAACACCGCGATCTCCCTCCACGACGCGGGCACGCTCGACAAGTACGGCGTCGAGCTGATCGGCGCCAATGTCGAGGCGATCAACAAGGGCGAGGACCGCGACCTCTTCAAGGGCGTCGTCGCCGCCGTCAAGGAGAAGATCGGCCACGGCGAGTCCGCGCGCTCGGTCATCTGCCACACCATGGACGACGTCATCGGCGGCGTGGAGACGCTCGGCGGCTACCCCGTCGTCGTCCGCCCCTCCTTCACCATGGGCGGCGCCGGCTCCGGCTTCGCGCACAACGAGGAGGACCTGCGCCGGATCGCCGGACAGGGCCTGATGCTCTCCCCGACCACCGAGGTGCTCCTGGAGGAGTCCATCCTCGGCTGGAAGGAGTACGAGCTGGAGCTGATGCGCGACAAGCACGACAACGTCGTGGTCGTCTGCTCCATCGAGAACTTCGACCCGATGGGCGTGCACACCGGCGACTCGATCACCGTCGCGCCCGCCATGACGCTCACCGACCGCGAGTACCAGATCCTGCGCGACGTCGGCATCGCCGTCATCCGCGAGGTCGGCGTCGACACCGGCGGCTGCAACATCCAGTTCGCGATCAACCCCGACGACGGCCGCGTCATCGTCATCGAGATGAACCCGCGCGTCTCCCGCTCCTCCGCGCTCGCCTCCAAGGCCACCGGCTTCCCGATCGCCAAGATCGCCGCCCGGCTCGCCATCGGCTACACGCTGGACGAGATCCCCAACGACATCACCGAGAAGACCCCGGCGTCCTTCGAGCCCACCCTCGACTACGTCGTCGTCAAGGTGCCGCGCTTCGCCTTCGAGAAGTTCCCTGCCGCCGACGCCAGCCTCACCACCACCATGAAATCGGTCGGCGAGGCCATGGCCATCGGCCGCAACTTCACCGAGGCGCTCCAGAAGGCGCTGCGCTCCCTGGAGAAGACCGGCAGCCAGTTCGACTTCACCGGCGACCCGGGTGGCGACGCGGAGAAGCACGCGCTGCTGGAGACCGCCAAGGTCCCCACCGACGGCCGGATCAACACCGTCATGCGGGCCATGCGCGCCGGCGCCACCCCCGAGGAGATCTTCGACGCCACGAAGATCGACCCGTGGTTCGTCGACCAGCTGTTCCTGATCAAGGAGTACGCGGACGAGCTGGCCGCCGCCGACAAGCTCGACCCCGAGCTGCTCGCCGACGCCAAGCGCCACGGCTTCTCCGACGCGCAGATCGCCGGGATCCGCGGGCTGCGCGAGGACGTCGTACGGGAGGTCAGGCACGCGCTCGGCATCCGCCCCGTCTACAAGACGGTCGACACCTGCGCCGCCGAGTTCGCCGCGAAGACCCCGTACTTCTACTCCTCGTACGACGAGGAGAGCGAGGTCGCGCCGCGCGAGCGGCCCGCCGTGATCATCCTCGGCTCGGGCCCCAACCGCATCGGCCAGGGCATCGAGTTCGACTACTCCTGCGTCCACGCCTCCTTCGCGCTGAGCGCCGCGCCGAACCCGGTCGGCGGCTACGAGACCGTGATGGTCAACTGCAACCCGGAGACCGTCTCCACCGACTACGACACCTCCGACCGGCTCTACTTCGAGCCGCTCACCCTGGAGGACGTCCTGGAGATCGTGCACGCCGAGACGCTGGCCGGGCCGGTCGCGGGCGTCATCGTCCAGCTCGGCGGCCAGACCCCGCTGGGCCTGGCGCAGGCGCTCAAGGACAACGGCGTCCCCGTCGTCGGCACGCCCCCCGAGGCGATCCACGCCGCCGAGGACCGCGGCGCCTTCGGCCGGGTGCTCGCCGAGGCCGGACTGCCCGCGCCCAAGCACGGCACCGCCACCACCTTCGCCCAGGCCAAGGCCATCGCCGACGAGATCGGCTACCCGGTCCTCGTCCGGCCGTCGTACGTCCTCGGTGGACGCGGCATGGAGATCGTCTACGACGAGACGCGGCTCTCGTCGTACATCGCGGAGTCCACCGAGATCAGTCCCAGCCGGCCGGTCCTGGTGGACAGGTTCCTCGACGACGCCATCGAGATCGACGTGGACGCGCTCTACGACGGCACGGAGCTGTACCTCGGCGGCGTCATGGAGCACATCGAGGAGGCCGGTATCCACTCCGGCGACTCGGCGTGCGCCCTGCCGCCCATCACGCTCGGCGGACACGACATCAAGCGGCTGCGCGCCTCCACCGAGGCCATCGCGCGCGGGGTCGGCGTCCGCGGACTGATCAACATCCAGTTCGCGATGGCCGGCGACATCCTGTACGTCCTGGAGGCCAATCCGCGCGCCTCCCGTACGGTCCCCTTCACCTCGAAGGCGACCGCCGTACCGCTCGCCAAGGCCGCCGCCCGTATCTCGCTCGGCGCGACCGTCGCCGAGCTGCGCGCCGAGGGCCTGCTGCCCGCCCACGGCGACGGCGGCACCCTGCCGCTGGACGCGCCGATCTCCGTCAAGGAGGCCGTGATGCCGTGGTCGCGCTTCCGCGACATCCACGGCCGCGGGGTGGACACCGTCCTCGGCCCGGAGATGCGCTCCACCGGCGAGGTCATGGGCATCGACTCCGCCTTCGGCACGGCGTACGCCAAGTCGCAGGCCGGCGCCTACGGTCCGCTGCCCACCAAGGGCCGCGCCTTCATCTCCGTCGCCAACCGCGACAAGCGCTCGATGATCTTCCCGGCGCGCGAGCTGGTCGCCCACGGCTTCGAGCTGCTCGCCACCTCGGGCACCGCCGAGGTCCTCAGGCGCAACGGCATCAACGCCACCGTCGTGCGCAAGCAGAGCGAGGGCGAGGGCCCCGACGGCGAGCAGACCATCGTCCAGCTCATCCACGCGGGCGGGGTCGACCTCATCGTCAACACGCCGTACGGCACCGGCGGCCGGCTCGACGGCTACGACATCCGTACGGCCGCCGTGGCACGCGGCGTCCCGTGCCTGACGACGGTCCAGGCGCTGGCCGCCGCCGTCCAGGGCATCGACGCCCTCAAGCACGGCGAGGTGGGCGTGCGTTCCCTCCAGGAACACGCGGACCATCTGATCGCGGCACGCCAGGACTAGCCGGCTCGAAGAGGGGGACACCGGAACCGGTGTCCCCCTCCTTCATGAGGTCCCAGAGGACAAACACGCATGTACTCGCTCTTCTTCCAGCTGTTCTTCCGCCGGATGGACGCCGAACGCGCCCACCACCTGGCCTTCCGGTGGATCCGGCTGGCCGCCAGGATCCCCGTCCTGCGCACCTTCGTCGCCGCCGTCCTGGCACCCCGGTACCGCGCACTGCGCACCGAGGCGTTCGGGCTGCGCATGCACGGCCCCTTCGGGCTGGCGGCCGGCTTCGACAAGAACGCCGTGGCGATCGACGGCATGGCGATGCTCGGCTTCGACCACGTCGAGATCGGTACGGTCACCGGCGAGCCCCAGCCCGGCAACCCCGTGAAGCGGCTCTTCCGGCTCGTGCCCGACCGCGCGCTCATCAACCGGATGGGCTTCAACAACGAGGGCTCGGCGGCCGTGGCGGCCCGGCTGGCGGCCCGCAGGGCCGTCTTCCGCACCACCGTCGGCGTCAACATCGGCAAGACGAAGGTCGTCCCGGAGAGTGAGGCGGCCGGCGACTACGTGCTGTCGACCGAGCGGCTCGCCCGGCACGCCGACTATCTCGTCGTCAACGTCAGCTCGCCCAACACCCCGGGGCTGCGCAGCCTCCAGGCCGTCGACCAGCTCCGGCCGCTGCTCACCGCCGTACGGGAGGCCGCCGACCGTACCGTCACCGGGCGGCGCGTCCCGCTCCTCGTCAAGATCGCGCCCGATCTCGCGGACGAGGACATCGACGCCGTCGCCGACCTCGCCGTGGAGCTGGGCCTCGACGGCATCATCGCCACCAACACCACCATCGCCCGGGACACGCTCGGCCTCGTCTCCGACCCGGCCCTGACGGCCGAGACCGGCGGACTGTCGGGCGCGCCCCTGAAGGCGCGCTCCCTGGAGGTCCTGCGGCGGCTGTACGCGCGCGTGGGCGACCGGATCACCCTGGTCGGGGTCGGCGGCATCGAGAACGCCGAGGACGCCTGGCAGCGCATCCTGGCGGGCGCCACGCTGGTCCAGGGCTACAGCGCCTTCATCTACGCGGGCCCGTTCTGGAGCCGCTCCGTCCACAAGGGGCTCGCGGCGCGGCTCGCCGTCAGCCCGTACGCGACCCTCGCCGAGGCCGTCGGCGCCGACACCCGGAAGGTGACCGCATGACCACCCCCGCCCCCTCCGCCCCCTCCGCCCCCTTCGGGGCGCGGCTGCGCCACGCCATGGACACCCGCGGGCCGCTCTGCGTCGGCATCGACCCGCACGGCTCACTGCTCACGGACTGGGGCCTGAACGACGACATCGCGGGCCTGGAGCGCTTCACCCGCACGGTGGTGGAGGCGCTGGCCGACCGGGTCGCCGTGCTCAAGCCCCAGTCGGCGTTCTTCGAGCGCTTCGGGTCGCGCGGGGTCGCCGTCCTGGAGCGGGCCGTCGCGGAGGCCAGGGCGGCCGGCGCGCTGGTCCTGATGGACGCCAAGCGCGGCGACATCGGCTCGACCATGGGCGCGTACGCGGCGACCTACCTCGCCCCGGACGCGCCGCTCTTCTCGGACGCGGTGACGGTCTCCCCGTACCTCGGCTTCGGATCCCTGCGGCCGGCGCTGGACGCCGCCGCCGCGGCCGGCTCCGGGGTCTTCGTCCTCGCGCTGACGTCCAACCCGGAGGGCGCCGAGGTGCAGCGCGCCACCGTCGCGGACGGCCGCTCGCTCGCGCAGGTGATGCTGGACCACATGGCCGCGGAGAACGCGGGCGCCGAGCCGCTCGGCTCGGTCGGCGCGGTGGTCGGGGCGACGCTCGGGGACGCCGGCGTGGATCTCGCCGTCAACGGGCCGCTGCTCGCCCCCGGGATCGGCGCGCAGGGCGCGACCCCCGCCGACCTGCCCGGCGTATTCGGCGCCGCGGTCGGCAATGTGGTGCCCAGCGTCAGCCGGGGCGTGCTCCGGCACGGACCCGATGTGGCCGCCCTGCGGTCGGCGGCGGAGCGCTTCGCGGACGAGGTGCGGGCGGCGGTCGGCGGCGTGTGAGGCGGTGGTGAGCGGTCCTGGGGTGGTCCTGGAGCGGTCCTGGAGTGGTCCGGGCGCGATCGGGGGAGCGGTCGGGAGCGATTCGGGGCGACGGCCGATGACCGGGTTCTCACCCAAAATCTTGGGCAAAATCCCCCAAATCTTACCTCCGGTCGATGCTGACCAGGACTTTTCGTCTGTTCTCGCTGACTCGGGCCGCCTTGGCCGCTAGTCTCCGTCGAGAGCCAACGTGCAGTGCGTTGCCCGTTGCTCCCCTGGTGTGGGGCGATCAGTTCCTCACCGGTCCGTATCCGACAGTTTCGACATCCGAGGTGACGTAGGCGTGGCTCTTCCGCCCCTTACCCCTGAACAGCGCGCAGCCGCGCTCGAAAAGGCCGCCGCGGCTCGCCGGGAGCGGGCCGAGGTCAAGAATCGACTCAAGCACTCCGGCGCGTCGCTTCACGACGTGATCAAGCAGGGCCGGGAGAACGACGTCATCGGGAAGATGAAGGTCTCCGCGCTGCTCGAATCGCTCCCCGGCGTCGGCAAGGTCCGCGCCAAGCAGATCATGGAGAGGCTCGGCATCTCCGAAAGCCGCCGCGTCCGCGGTCTGGGTTCCAACCAGATCGCCTCCCTGGAGCGCGAGTTCGGCGGTAAGCCGGCCTGACGTTCCCGGGCACTCCCGGGAAGCTGGATAATCGCTGCATGGCAGCAGAGGTACGACCGCGGCTGACCGTGCTCTCCGGCCCCTCCGGGGTCGGCAAGAGCACGGTCGTCGCCCATATGCGCAAGGTCCACCCCGAGGTATGGCTCTCGGTGTCGGCCACCACGAGAAAACCGCGCCCCGGCGAGCGCCACGGCGTCCAGTACTTCTTCGTCTCCGACGAGGAGTTCGACAAGCTGGTCGCCAACGGCGAACTGCTGGAATGGGCGGAGTTCGCGGGCAACAGGTACGGCACCCCCCGTCAGGCGGTCCTCGACCGGCTGACGGCGGGCGAGCCGGTACTCCTGGAGATCGATCTCCAGGGCGCCCGGCAGGTCAAGGAGTCCCTGCCCGATTCGCGGCTGGTCTTCCTGGCGCCGCCGAGCTGGGACGAGCTGGTGCGCCGGCTCACCGGACGGGGCACCGAGTCGGCCGAGGTGATCGAGCGCCGGCTGACCGCCGCGAAGGTGGAACTGGCCGCCGAGTCGGAGTTCGATACGACGCTGGTCAACACGTCGGTCGAGGACGTCGCGCGCGAGCTGCTAGCCTTGGTCGCGATTGCTTGATTTATGATGCCCTCTTCTGTGGCATCACATCACCGCGATCCGTGATCCATCGCTTTTCCCGCGTTACCCGTTCACCCGCATTTCCCTGTGTTTCCCTGAATTATCTCCGGAAGGCAAGAGAGTGTCCTCTTCCATCACCACGCCCGAGGGCATCATCAACCCTCCGATCGACGAGCTGCTCGAAGCCACGGACTCGAAGTACAGCCTCGTGATCTACGCGGCCAAGCGCGCGCGCCAGATCAACGCGTACTACTCGCAGCTCGGTGAGGGCCTGCTGGAGTACGTCGGTCCGCTGGTCGACACCCACGTCCACGAGAAGCCGCTCTCGATCGCCCTGCGTGAGATCAACGCGGGCCTGCTGACCTCCGAGGCCATCGAGGGCCCCGCTCAGTAGGACATACCACTCTTCATACGGGCCCGGCGGCGCGACCGCCGGGCCTGTGGTGTGTCATGGGGAGGGTAGGTACGGGCCGTGGATGTGTCGAGGGGAGACGAGACGTGGTGGACCAGACCGAGCGGGCGGGGCGGAGCGGCGGGCCGAAGGTCGTACTCGGGGTCGCGGGCGGCATCGCCGCGTACAAGGCGTGCGAGCTGCTGCGCCGGCTGACCGAGACCGGCCACGACGTACGGGTCGTACCGACCGACTCGGCACTGCACTTCGTCGGCGCCGCGACCTGGTCGGCGCTCTCCGGCCACCCCGTCTCCACCGAGGTCTGGACGGACGTCCACGAGGTACCGCACGTACGGATCGGACAGGCGGCCGACCTGGTCGTGGTCGCCCCGGCCACCGCCGACCTGCTCGCCAGGGCGGCGCACGGGCTCGCCGACGACCTGCTCACCAACACCCTCCTCACCGCCCGCTGCCCGGTCGTCTTCGCGCCCGCCATGCACACCGAGATGTGGGAGCACCCCGCCACCCGGGAGAACGTGGCGACGCTGCGCCGCCGTGGCGCCGTCGTCATCGAGCCCGCCGTCGGCCGACTCACCGGCGCCGACACCGGCAAGGGCCGGCTGCCCGACCCCGGGGAGATCTTCGAGGTCTGCCGCCGGGTGCTGGCGCGCGGGGCCGCCGCCCCCGACCTGGCGGGCCGGCACGTCGTGATCAGCGCGGGCGGCACGCGTGAACCGCTCGATCCGGTGCGCTACCTCGGGAACCGCTCCTCGGGGAAGCAGGGGTACGCCCTGGCCCGTACCGCCGCCGCCCGGGGGGCGCGGGTCACCCTCGTCGAGGCCAATACGGGGATGACCGACCCGGCCGGCGTCGACGTGGTCCACGTGGGGACCGCCGTACAGCTGCGCGAAGCCGTACTGAAGGCGGCGGCCGACGCCGACGCCGTCGTCATGGCGGCGGCCGTGGCCGATTTCCGGCCGCTCTCCTACGCCGAGGGCAAGATCAAGAAGAAGGACGGCGAGGAGCCCGCGCCCGTCGCCCTGGTTCGCAATCCGGACATCCTCGCTGAGATCTCTGCCGAGCGGGCGCGTTCCGGACAGGTGGTCGTCGGCTTCGCGGCGGAGACGGACGACGTCCTCGCCAACGGCCGGCACAAACTCCGGCGCAAGGGCTGTGACCTGCTGGTCGTCAATGAGGTCGGGGAACGGAAGACCTTCGGCGCCGAGGAGAGCGAAGCCGTCGTGCTGGCGGCGGACGGCGGCGAGACGCCGGTGCCGTACGGGCCCAAGGAGGCCCTCGCGGACACCGTCTGGGATCTGGTGGTGCCCAGGCTTCCGGCCGGAACCTCCGGCCCGACCGTATGAAAAACCGCGTGGCCCGTATGAAATCTCTGTGACGCGTCCTTCGTCACGTTCCGGGATATCCGGCCGGTGATTGGCCGGAACACCCGAAAACGGCGCGGAACGCTCTGGCCGCGGGCATCGGATGTGCACCATAATGCAGTGCCGCGGGCGGAACGTGACTCCCACAGAACGAGACACTTGCCCCCGTGGCCCGATTCGACCGATAAAGTGGTCGAGAGGATCGTCTTGGGGCCGCAGCCCCCCGCCGGTCCGCCAATGATCAGCCAGCAGCCGCTGCAACCACAGGGAGCGATGTGTCCCGCCGTCTCTTCACCTCGGAGTCAGTGACCGAAGGTCACCCCGACAAGATCGCTGACCAGATCAGCGACACCATTCTCGACGCCCTCCTCGAAGAGGACCCGTCCTCCCGGGTAGCCGTGGAGACCTTGATCACCACCGGCCTGGTGCATGTCGCCGGAGAGGTGACCACCAAGGCCTACGCGCCGATCGCGCAGCTCGTCCGGAACAAGATTCTGGAGATCGGCTACGACTCCTCGAAAAAGGGCTTCGACGGAGCCTCCTGCGGTGTCTCGGTGTCCATCGGCGCGCAGTCGCCCGACATCGCGCAGGGCGTCGACACGGCGTACGAGAACCGTGTCGAGGGCGATGAGGACGAGCTGGACAAGCAGGGCGCCGGCGACCAGGGTCTGATGTTCGGGTACGCCTGCGACGAGACCCCCGAGCTGATGCCGCTCCCGATCCACCTCGCGCACCGGCTCTCCAGCCGCCTCTCCGAGGTCCGCAAGAACGGGACCATCCCGTACCTGCGCCCCGACGGCAAGACCCAGGTCACCATCGAGTACGACGGCGACAAGCCGGTACGCCTCGACACGGTCGTCGTCTCCTCGCAGCACGCGTCCGACATCGACCTGGACTCGCTGCTCGCGCCCGACGTACGCGAATTCGTCGTCGAGCACGTCCTCAAGGGCCTCATCGACGACGGCATCAAGCTCGACACCGAGGGCTACCGCCTGCTGGTCAACCCGACCGGACGCTTCGAGATCGGCGGCCCGATGGGCGACGCCGGCCTCACCGGCCGCAAGATCATCATCGACACCTACGGCGGCATGGCCCGCCACGGCGGCGGCGCCTTCTCCGGCAAGGACCCGTCCAAGGTCGACCGCTCCGCCGCGTACGCCATGCGCTGGGTCGCCAAGAACGTCGTCGCCGCGGGCCTCGCCTCGCGCTGCGAGGTCCAGGTCGCCTACGCGATCGGCAAGGCCGAGCCGGTCGGCCTCTTCGTCGAGACCTTCGGCACCGCCACGGTCGACACGGAGAAGATCGAACAGGCCATCGCCGAGGTCTTCGACCTCCGCCCGGCCGCGATCATCCGCGACCTCGAACTGCTCCGCCCGATCTACGCCCAGACCGCCGCGTACGGCCACTTCGGCCGCGAACTCCCGGACTTCACCTGGGAGCGCCGCGACCGCGTGGACGCGCTGCGCAAGGCCGCGGGAGTCTGATCCCGCTCCGGCACACCGTGGGGCCCCGGACACCGTTGCTGGTGTCCGGGGCCCCATGCCGTCCTGTGGGGGCCGGTGTCCGAGGGGTCTGGTAGGTATGGGGCTGTGAGCAGCGACGACAGGCAGTCCGAGGGGCCCGCCGGGGGTGGGCCTGAGCAGCTTGCGCTGATTCGGGAGAGCGTGCGGCAGGCGAAGGTGCCGCGGGCGAAGCCGCGGACGTGGCGGGGGGCCGCGCTGGCGGGGGAGCTGCCGGTGGCGCGGGTGGTGGTGAACAAGGGGGTGCTGCACCTCGATCAGTTCTTCGACTACGCCGTGCCCGAGGAGCTGGACGAGGCCGCGCAGCCAGGGGTGCGGGTGCGGGTGCGGTTCGGGGCCGGGGCGCACCGGGTGCGGGGCGGGCGGCGCGAGGGCGGGCGGCTGATCGACGGGTTCGTGGTCGAGCGGCGGGCCGAGTCGGACTACTCGGGGCCGCTCGCCGCGCTCGCCGACGTCGTGTCGCCGGAGCCGGTGCTCGGCGCCGAGCTGCTCGGGCTCGCGCGGGCCGTCGCCGACCGGTACGCGGGCAGCCTCGCGGACGTGCTCCAGCTCGCGGTTCCGCCGCGGAACGCGCGGGCCGAGGCGAAGCCCTCGCCGGAGCCGCTGCCGCCGCCGGAGCCGCCGGAGGCGGGCACCTGGGAGCGGTACGCGAACGGGCCCGCCTTTCTCGGCGCGCTCGCCTCGGGCGGCGCGCCCCGGGCCGTATGGACCGCGCTGCCCGGCCCGCACTGGGCCGCGGAGCTGGCGCGCGCCGTCGCCGCGGCGCTGGCCTCCGGGCGTGGCGCGCTCGTCGTCGTACCGGACGGGCGGGCCGCCGCGCGGGTCGACGCCGCGCTCACCGAACTGCTCGGGGACGGCCGGCACGCGCTCCTCACGGCGGACGCCGGGCCCGAGAAGCGCTACCGCGAGTGGCTGGCCGTGCGGCGCGGCTCCGTCCGGGCCGTGGTCGGCACCCGCGCCGCCATGTTCGCGCCCGTACGGGACCTCGGGCTCGTGGTGATCTGGGACGACGGGGACGGCAGCCACAGCGAACCGCACGCCCCGCAGCCGCACGCCCGCGAAGTGCTACTGCTGCGCGCCGCGCACGCCGCGTGCGCCTTCCTCGTCGGCGGTACGGGCTGCACCGTCGAGGCCGCCCAACTCGTCGCCACCGGCTGGGCGTTGCCGCTGGCCGCCGACCGGGAGACGGTACGGGCCGCCGCACCGCTCGTCCGGACGATCGGCGACGGCGAACTCGCGCGGGACGGCGCGGCGCGCACCGCCCGGCTGCCCAGCCTCGCCTGGCAGGCCGTCAGGGACGGGCTCAGATCGGGGCCGGTGCTCGTCCAGGTTCCCCGGCGCGGCTACGTACCCCGGCTGGCCTGTGAACGCTGCCGGACCCCCGCCCGGTGCGGGCAGTGCGCCGGGCCGCTGGAGGCCCCGCGCGAAGGGGAGTTGTGGTGCGGGTGGTGCGGGCGGGAGGAGTCCGGCCGGTGGCACTGCGCGGAGTGCGGTGGCTTCCGGCTGCGCGCCCAGATCGTGGGCGCCCGCCGTACGGCCGAGGAGCTGGGCCGCGCCTTCCCGGCCGTGCCCGTGCGCACCTCGGGCCGGGACCATGTGCTCGACTCAGTCTCCGGCCGCCCCGCGCTCGTCGTCAGCACCCCCGGCGCCGAACCCGTCGCCGACGGCGGATACGCGGCGGCCCTGCTCCTCGACGGCTGGGCGATGCTCGGACGGCCCGATCTGCGGGCCGGTGAGGAGGCCCTGCGCCGCTGGACGCACGCCGGGTCACTGGTGCGCGGGCAGAGCGAGGGCGGTGTGGTGGTCGTCGTCGCCGAGCCCACGCTGCGGCCCGTCCAGGCGCTCGTACGGTGGGATCCGGTCGGGCACGCGCGGCGCGAGCTGTCGGAGCGGGCCGAACTCGGCTTCCCGCCGGTCTCGCGGATGGCGGCGGTGATGGGCCCTGTGGACGCGGTCGGGCCGTTCCTCGCCTCGGCGGAGCTTCCTCCGGACGCGGAGGTGCTGGGACCGGTGCCGCTGCCGGTGGCGCCGCCCCTCGGCGACGGCGCGCGGGCGCGGGCGCGGCGGCTGGGGGATCCGCCGGCCGGGGAGCGCTGGGAGCGGGCGCTGGTGCGGGTGCCGCCGGGGAGCGGGGCGGCACTGGCAGCCGCGCTGAAGGCCGCGCGGGCCGGGTGGGGCGCCCGGGGTGCGCAGGGCGCGGGAGGTGCCCGGGGCGCGGGCGGTCCGGGCAGTGACGTGGCGGCGGTGCGCGTGCGGATCGATCCGCCGGACATCGGCTGAGCTGAGGCCGGGATGGGGCGGGGCGGGTGGGGCGAGGGCTCCCTCCCGCCCGTGGTCCGGTCGGTCCGGCGGGAAGGGGCCCTGCGCGCCTCGGCGCCCGGTCTCGGGGCCCGGACCGGGCGCTCGGGTCCGGGGCGGCGCCCGTCAGCCTCCTCTCGGGCCCGGGAAGGCCGTCGGACGGGACTCCTCCCGCAGGGCCGCGGTGGGCTGTGGCGGCATGGAGCGGGCGGCCGGGACCGCCGGGGCGGCGCTGGGCAGCGGGTCGGGCACGGTGGGCTGCGGGGTGGCCCGCCGGGTGCCGTAACGCCGGTGCACCGCCTGCTTGGTGACCCCCAGCGCCGAGCCCACCGCGTCCCACGAGAAGCCCAGCGAGCGGTCGAAGTCCACCGCCGCGGTCACCAGGGTCTCGACACTGTCCCTCAGCTCCTGTGCGAGGCGTACGGTCGGGGCGGGCGCCCTGCCGTAGACGACGAAGCCCGTGGAAGGGCCCGAACGGCGCGGGCGGTAGACGTTGCCCAACTGGGCGGTGAGCGTGCGCAGTGCGTCCACCTGCCGACGTACGCGCTCGATGTCCCGCACCAACAGGTGCAGACTTGCCCGGGCTTGTGCGTCGTGGGTTGCGTGGTCGGCCATGAACAAGCCTCTCGAACCGGCGTTGAAAAGGAGGGACCGCACCCGTGCGGTCCACGTGGTCAATCTCTCTTGACAACGCGCCACCTGGCGATCTGGTCACGCTGCGGAGCCGTATGCGCGTATGCGCGGGGCGCACGGGCCGTCGTACGCCCCCCTGCACGAGGCCCCGCCGGGCACCGCCGGGCACTGCCTGGCAGCCGGGACCCCGGACTCGCTCCACTAGACTGATGGGCCGCTCCGCGTCAGCCCGCAGTACGTACGAGAGGCAGTCAGCCACCGATGAAGCTCGTCTTCGCCGGCACCCCCGAGGTCGCCGTACCCGCCCTGGACGCGCTCATCGCGTCCGACCGGCATGACGTCGTCGCCGTCGTGACCCGGCCCGACGCGCCGTCGGGGCGCGGGCGCCGGCTCGTCGCCAGTCCGGTCGCGCAGCGTGCCGAGGAGGCGGGCATCGAGGTGCTCCGGCCGGCGAAGCCGCGCGACGAGGACTTCCTGGCGCGGCTGCGCGAGATCGCCCCGGACTGCTGCCCGGTCGTCGCGTACGGCGCGCTGCTGCCGAAGTCCGCGCTGGACATCCCCGCGCACGGCTGGGTGAATCTGCACTTCTCGCTGCTGCCCGCCTGGCGCGGCGCCGCACCCGTGCAGCACGCCGTGCTGCACGGCGACGAGCTGACCGGCGCGGCCACCTTCCTGATCGAGGAGGGTCTCGACTCGGGGCCCGTCTACGGTGTGCTCACCGAGCAGGTCAGGCCCACGGACACCAGCGGCGACCTGCTGACCCGGCTGGCGTTCGCCGGCTCCGGGCTGCTCGCCGCGACCATGGACGGCATCGAGGACGGCACGCTCCAGGCCGTACCGCAGCCCGCCGAGGGCGTCTCGCTCGCGCCCAAGATCAACGTCGAGGACGCACAGGTGGACTGGGCGGCGCCCGCGCTGCGCGTCGACCGGGTCGTGCGCGCCTGCACGCCCGCGCCCGGCGCGTGGAGCGTCTTCCGCGGGGAGCGGCTCAAGCTGGTCCAGGCGGCGCCGGTGCCGGAGCGGACGGAGCTGGCGCCCGGGGAGCTGTCCGCGGGCAAGAACCATGTGCACGTGGGCACCGGGTCGCACGCGGTCGAGCTGCTCTGGGTCCAGCCCCAGGGCAAGAAGCCGATGCGCGCCGCCGACTGGGCGCGCGGCGTGCGGATCGCTCCGGGCGAGGTGCTGGGCGCCGGGGCGCAGGGGCCGACGATGTAAGACGACGTAAGGTGGGCGGGTTCGACTCTTCTCACCGCGGAGCACCTTTGAACCAGCAGGCCCCTCGTGCCAAGCAGTACCGCCGCCCCAAGAAGGATCCCGTGCGGCTCCTCGCCTTCGAGGTGCTCAGGGCGGTCGACGAGCGGGACGCGTACGCGAACCTCGTCCTGCCGCCGCTGCTCAAGAAGGCCCGCGAGAAGAGCGACTTCGAGGCGCGCGACGCCGCGCTCGCCACCGAGCTGGTGTACGGGACGCTGCGCCGGCAGGGCACGTACGACGCGATCATCTCGGCCTGTATCGACCGGCCGCTGCGCGAGGTCGACCCGCCGGTGCTCGATGTGCTCGCCCTCGGCGCGCACCAGCTGCTGGGCACGCGGATCCCGACCCACGCGGCCGTGTCGGCGAGCGTCGAGCTGGCCCGGGTGGTGCTCGGGGACGGGCGGGCCAAGTTCGTCAACGCGGTCCTGCGGAAGATCTCCCGCGACGACCTGGAGACCTGGGTGGAGCGGGTCGCGCCGCCGTACGACGACGACGCCGAGGAGCACCTCGCCGTCGTCCACTCGCACCCCCGCTGGGTGGTCTCCGCGCTCTGGGACGCGCTGGGCGGCGGGCGTGCCGGGATCGAGGACCTCCTGGACGCCGACAACGAGCGGCCCGAGGTGACACTCGTCGCCCGTCCTGGCCGGGTCACCGTCGACGAGCTGATGGACGTGCTCGGCGAGGACTCGGCGCTGCCGGGGCGCTGGTCGCCGTATGCCGTACGGCTCGCCGAGGGCGGCGAGCCCGGCGCGCTGGAGGCGGTACGGGACGGCCGGGCCGGGGTCCAGGACGAGGGCAGCCAGCTGGTCGCCGCGGCCGTCGCCCGGGCGCCCTTGGAGGGCCCCGACGCGCGCTGGCTCGACGCCTGCGCGGGGCCCGGCGGCAAGGCGGCGCTGATGGCCGCGCTCGCCGCCGAGCGCGGCGCCTTCCTGCTGGCCGCAGAGAAGCAGCACCACCGGGCCCGGCTCGTCGAGCGCGCGCTCGCCGGGAACCCCGGTCCCTACCAGGTGATCACCGCGGACGGCACCCGGCCGCCGTGGGCGCCCGGCTCCTTCGACCGGGTCCTGGTCGATGTCCCGTGCTCGGGCCTCGGCGCGCTGCGGCGCAGGCCGGAGGCGCGCTGGCGGCGCCGCCCGGCGGATCTGGAGGGCTTCGCGCCGCTCCAGCGCGGGCTGCTGCGCGAGGCGTTCCAGGCGGTACGGGTCGGGGGCGTCGTCGGCTACGCGACCTGCTCCCCGCATCTCGCCGAGACCAGGGTCGTCGTCGAGGACGTCCTCAAGGGGCGCGGGGGGCCGGCCGTCGAGGCCGAGTGGCTCGACGCCAGGCCGCTGATGCCGGGCGTACCGGCGCTGGGGGACGGCCCCGACGTCCAGCTGTGGCCGCATCTGCACGGCACGGACGCCATGTATCTCGCGGTGCTCCGCCGTACCGCCTGAGCGCGCGTGGAGTGTGCGGCGAGACGCGCGGATTGCGAGGTATGAATTCGCACGGACGTCCACCGCGCGGTCCGGAGGACGCCCGGAGCATGGCAGGCTTGGCACATGGCCCAGATCAACCCCAGCATCCTGTCCGCCGACTTCGCCCGACTCGCCGAGGAGGCGAAAGCGGTCGAAGGCGCCGACTGGCTCCATGTCGATGTCATGGACAACCACTTCGTGCCCAATCTGACCCTGGGCGTCCCGGTGGTCGAGGCGCTCGGCCGGGCGACGGACACCCCGCTGGACTGCCATCTGATGATCGAGGACCCGGACCGCTGGGCCCCGCAGTACGTCGAGGCGGGCGCCGGGTCCGTGACCTTCCACGCGGAGGCCGCCGCCGCCCCCGTACGGCTGGCGCGCGAGATCCGCGCCAAGGGGGCGCGGGCGTCGATGGCGCTGAAGCCGGCGACGCCCATCGAGCCGTACGAGGATCTGCTGCCCGAGCTGGACATGCTGCTGATCATGACGGTGGAGCCGGGCTTCGGCGGCCAGGCGTTCCTGGACATCATGCTGCCCAAGATCCGCCGCACCCGCGAGCTGATCTCCAAGCACGGCCTCGAACTCTGGCTCCAGGTCGACGGCGGGGTCTCGGCCACCACCATCGAACGCTGTGCGGAGGCGGGCGCCGACGTGTTCGTCGCCGGTTCCGCCGTGTACGGGGCGGACGACCCCGCGGCGGCCGTACGGACCCTGCGCGAGCAGGCGGCGAAGGCCACCGGCGCGGCCTCCTGGGCCTGCGGACACTGAGTGCCCGCCCCGGCGGCGTCGGCCGGGTACGCCTCGGCGGCGTCGGCCGGGGTACGGGAACATGAACAGGGCCCGCACGGGCCGATCAAGGCTGCCCCATCTGACAGGATGAACGGCGAGTCCAGAGTGTGAACAGAAGTGAGGAGATCGCGGTGCCTGGTATGTCGGCAGGTCGGCCGGCCCTGCGGATGGGACCCGCGGAGCTGGTGCAGGCGGCGGCCATGGCGCGTCGCTTCTACCTGGAGGGCAAGTCCAAGATCCAGATCGCCGAGGAGTTCGGCGTCAGCCGCTTCAAGGTGGCGCGGGTCCTGGAGACGGCCCTGGAACGGGATCTCGTACGGATCGAGATCAGGGTCCCCGCCGAACTCGACGCCGAGCGCTCCGACGCGCTGCGCGCCCGCTACGGTCTGCGGCACGCGGTGGTCGTCGAGTCGCCCGCCGAGGGCGAGGACGAGTCGCCCGACCCGGAGAACCTCGGTGAGGTCGCCGCCGAACTCCTCGGCGAACTGGTGGTCGAGGGCGATGTGCTGGGCCTGGCCTGGGGCCGGTCCACCATCCATATGGCCGCCGCGCTCGACCGGCTGCCGCCCTGTACGGTCGTCCAGCTCACCGGCGTGTACGACGCGGGCACCGCGGAGCGCGGCTCCGTCGAGGCCGTACGGCGGGCCGCCCAGGTCTCCGGCGGCGAGGCGCACCCGATCTACGCGCCGATGCTGCTGCCCGACCCGGCCACCGCCGCCGCGCTGCGCGCGCAGCCCGGCATCGCGCGGGCCTTCGCGTACTTCGACAAGGTCACGGTCGCGGCCGTCTCCATCGGCTCCTGGGAGCCCGGTATCTCCACCGTCCACGACATGCTCACGGACGAGGAGCGGACCCACTACTCCACGCTCGGTGTCGCCGCCGAGATGTCCGCGCACCTCTTCGACGCCGAGGGGCGGCTCGTCGGCCGCGATCTGGGCGAGCGGTGCATCACGGTCGAGGCCGACCGGCTGCGCCGGATCCCCGAGGTCGTGGCGATCGCGGGCGGGCTGCGCAAGGCCGAGGCGATCGGTGCCGTACTCCGCTCCGGGCTGGTCACCAGCCTGGTCACGGACACGGCGGCGGCCGACTTCCTGCTGACGGAGTTCACGCCGGCACCGCGGCCGGCGCTGGAGCGCATGGACCCGGACGCCGAGTAGCGGCCGGGGCCACCGGTCTGGTGGATCGCACGAGAGCGTCCCTCGCGACGCTGGAGGTTCGTCCCGGGGCGGTTACGGACCCCTCCGTGGGAGAATCAAGTACGTGCGTTTTCCCCGGCTCCACCGACCGGGGCACCTCCGATCGACTGGATGCCAGCACGTGCGCTTCCTCAATGACCAGCAGCCGCCGTACGACCTCACCTATGACGACGTATTCATGGTGCCGAGCCGGTCGGCCGTGGGCTCCCGCCAGGCGGTGGACCTCTCCGCCCAGGACGGCACCGGTACCACCATCCCGCTCGTCGTCGCGAACATGACCGCGATCGCGGGCCGCCGGATGGCCGAGACGGTCGCCCGGCGCGGCGGGCTCGTCGTCATTCCGCAGGACATTCCGATCGAGGTCGTCACCGACGTCATCTCCTGGGTCAAGACGCGCCATCTCGTGCTCGACACCCCGATCGTGCTGAGCCCGCTCCAGACCGTCGGCGACGCGCTCTCCCTGCTGCCCAAGCGGGCGCACGGCGCGGGCGTGGTCGTGGACGGCGAGGGCCGGCCGGTCGGGGTCGTCACCGAGCACGATCTGACCGGTGTCGACCGGTTCACCCAGCTCTCCGAGGTGATGACGAAGGACCTGGTGTCCCTCGCCGCCGACCTGGACCCGCGCGAGGCGTTCACCACGCTCGACAACGCCAACCGCAAGCTCGCCCCCGCCGTGGACGCGGACGGCCGGCTCGTCGGCGTCCTCACCCGCAAGGGCGCCCTGCGCGCCACCCTCTACACGCCCGCCACCGACGCGTCCGGCAAGCTGCGGATAGCCGCCGCCGTCGGCGTCAACGGCGATGTCGCGGGCAAGGCCGCGCAGCTCCTCGACGCGGGCGTCGACACCCTCGTCGTGGACACCGCCCACGGCCACCAGGAGTCGATGATCGCCGCCGTCAGGGCGGTCCGCGCGCTCGACCCGAAGGTGCCGGTCGTCGCGGGCAACATCGTGGCCGCCGAGGGCGTACGGGATCTGATCGAGGCCGGCGCGGACATCATCAAGGTCGGGGTCGGCCCCGGCGCCATGTGCACCACCCGCATGATGACCGGGGTGGGCCGGCCGCAGTTCTCCGCCGTCATGGAGTGCGCCGCCGAGGCGAAGAAGCATGGCAAGCACGTCTGGGCCGACGGCGGCGTGCGGCATCCGCGCGATGTCGCCATGGCGCTCGCCGCCGGCGCGTCGAACGTCATGATCGGCTCCTGGTTCGCCGGTACGTACGAGTCCCCGGGCGACCTCCAGCAGGCGTCCGACGGGCGGCTCTACAAGGAGTCCTTCGGCATGGCCTCGGCCCGCGCCGTGCGCAACCGTACGAGCGAGGAGTCGGCCTACGACCGGGCGCGCAAGGCGCTGTTCGAGGAGGGCATCTCCACCTCGCGGATGTTCCTCGACCCGGCCAGGCCCGGTGTCGAGGACCTGATCGACTCGATCATCGCGGGCGTGCGCTCCTCGTGCACGTACGCGGGCGCCAACTCCCTGGAGGAGTTCGCGGCGAACGCGATCGTCGGCGTCCAGAGCGCCGCCGGCTACGCCGAGGGCAAGCCGCTGCACGCCAGCTGGAGCTGACCGGCCGGGACCGGGCGGTGTGGTCCACTGTGTAACGGCGCGGGCCCGGGTCCGCGCCATACCCGTACCCGTACCCGTACACCTGCACGTACCCGTCCCGGGCCCGCCGGCCCGCACGGAGCCGGCCTCGCGGAAGAGAACCACCAGCAGTGCGACTCAACGATCTCGACGAACGCATCGTCCACGCCCTCGCCGAGGACGCCCGCCGCACCTACGCCGACATCGGCTCCCGGATCGGGCTCTCCGCGCCCGCCGTGAAGCGGCGCGTCGACCGGCTGCGGGCCGCCGGGGCGATCACCGGCTTCACGGTACGGGTGGACCCGGCGGCGCTGGGCTGGGCGACCGAGGGGTTCATCGAGATCTACTGCGGCCGCAACACCTCGCCGGAGGCCATCCGCCGGGGTCTGGAGCGGATGCCTGAGGTGGTGGCCGCCTCCACCGTGACCGGTGAGGCGGACGCCATCGCGCAGGTCTTCGCCGCCGATATGCGCCACTTCGAGCAGGTGCTCGAACGGATCGCGGGCGAGCCGTACGTCGAGCGCACCAAGTCCGTGCTCGTGCTCTCCCCGCTGCTGCGGCGGTCCTCCTCGGGCATTTCCCCGGGCATCCCCGGCTGAGACAACGGATCACCGGACGGGCCGCGAAAGACGCAACGGATCGACGGCGTACGCGCAACAGCCGTGTCTTGTCCGCCGCGCGGCCCGGACCGTACGGTCGGGACATCCCCCCGGACCCACGTGTCCAGCCCTGTCCAGCCCCCTTCGCACCGCCCGAGGTCAGCCATGCCGCCGTTGCGCACCGCCCTGCTCCAGAGTTCCGGCCGGCCCGGCTCGGTCGCCGGGAATCTGGCCGTCCTGGACGAGGCGGCGGGACGCGCCGCCGGCGCAGGGGCCGGGCTGCTGGTCTGCCCCGAGATGTTCCTGACCGGCTACGCCCTCGGCGACGCCGTGCCCCGGCTGGCCGAGCCGGCGGACGGGCCCGGGGCGGCGGCCGTCGCCCGGATCGCCGTACGGCACGGAATCGCGGTGCTCTACGGCTACCCCGAGCGGGACGGCGAGCGGGACAGCCGGAAGATCTACAACTCCGCCCAGCTCGTCGCGGCGGACGGCAACCGCCTCGCCAACTACCGCAAGACCCACCTCTTCGGCCGCTTCGAGCGGGAGTGGTTCACCCCGGGGGAGCACCCCGTCGTCCAGGCCGAACTGGCCGGACTGCGGCTCGGGATCATGATCTGCTACGACGTCGAGTTCCCGGAGAACGTCCGGGCACACGCGCTCGCGGGCACCGATCTGCTGCTCGTGCCCACCGCCCAGATGCATCCGTTCCGGTTCGTCGCCGAATCCATGGTCCCGGTCCGCGCCTTCGAGAGCCAGATGTATGTGGCGTACGTCAACAGGACGGGCCAGGAAGGCGAGTTCGAGTTCATCGGGCTGAGCTGTCTGGCCGCGCCCGACGGCGCGACCCGGGTGCGCGCGGGGCACGGCGAGGAACTGCTGCTCGGCGAGGTCGATCCGGGGCTGCTGAGCGCCTCGCGCGCGGCCAATCCGTACCTCGCGGACCGGCGCCCGGGGCTGTACGGCGCCCTCGGCTGACCTTTCCCACCGCGTCCCTTCCCCGTACCTGATCTGCCGCCAGGAGCCCTCCCTCATGACGTCCGCGCCGCCGCCCATCACCATGGTCGGCCCCGACTTCCCGTACGCCTACGACGACTTCCTCGCCCATCCCGCCGGGCTCGGCCAGATACCGGCGACCGAGCACGGCACCGAGGTCGCCGTCATCGGCGGCGGGCTCTCCGGCATCGTCACCGCGTACGAGCTGATGAAGATGGGGCTCAAGCCGGTGGTGTACGAGGCCGACCGCATCGGCGGCCGGCTCCGTACGGCCGGCTTCGACGGCTGCGACCCCGCGCTCACCGCCGAGATGGGCGCGATGCGCTTCCCCCCTTCCTCCACCGCCCTCCAGCACTACATCGATCTGGTGGGCCTGGAGACCCGGCCGTTCCCCAACCCGCTGGCCCCCGGCACCCCGTCGACCGTCGTCGATCTGAAGGGCGAGTCCCACTACGCGCGGACCGCCGACGAACTGCCGCCGGTCTTCCGCGAGGTGATGGACGCCTGGAACACCTGCCTGGAGGAGGGCGCCGACTTCTCCGCGATGAACCGCGCGCTGCGCGAGCGCGACGTACCGCGCATCCGGGAGATCTGGGCGCGGCTCGTCGAGAAGCTCGACGACCAGACCTTCTACGGCTTCCTCTGCGACTCCCCGGCGTTCGCCTCGTTCCGGCACCGGGAGATCTTCGGCCAGGTCGGCTTCGGCACGGGCGGCTGGGACACCGACTTCCCGAACTCCATCCTGGAGATCCTGCGGATCGTCTACACCGAGGCCGACGACCACCACCGCTCCATCGTCGGCGGCAGCGAGCAGCTCCCGCTGCGGCTCTGGGAGCGGGAGCCCGGGAAGCTCACCCACTGGCCGGCCGGGACGTCGCTGTCCTCGCTGCACGACGGCGTGCCCCGGCCCGCCGTCACCGGGCTGCGCCGCACGGCCGGCGACCGGATCACCGTCACGGACGCCTCGGGGCGGATCCGTACGTACCGGGCCGCCGTCTTCACCGCGCAGTCCTGGCTGCTGCTGTCCCGGATCGCCTGCGACGACGCGCTCTTCCCGATCGACCACTGGACGGCGATGGAGCGCACCCACTACATGGAGTCGACCAAGCTGTTCGTGCCGGTGGACCGGCCGTTCTGGCGGGACACGGACGCGGAGACCGGGCGCGACGTGATGTCGATGACGCTCACCGACCGGATGACCCGGGGGACGTATCTGCTGGACGACGGGCCCGGCAGGCCGGCCGTCATCTGCCTCTCGTACACCTGGTGCGACGACAGTCTGAAGTGGCTGCCGCTGTCGGCCGAGGAGCGGATGGAGGTCATGCTCGCGTCGCTGCGCGAGATCTATCCGAAGGTCGACATCCGGCGCCATGTGATCGGCAGTCCGGTGACGGTCTCCTGGGAGAACGAGCCCTGGTTCATGGGCGCGTTCAAGGCGAACCTGCCCGGCCACTACCGCTATCAGCGGCGCCTGTTCACGCACTTCATGCAGGACCGGCTGCCGGCCGGCAAGCGCGGGATCTTCCTGGCAGGGGACGACATCTCGTGGACGGCGGGCTGGGCCGAGGGCGCCGTACAGACCGCGCTGAACGCGGTGTGGGGTGTGATGCGGCACTTCGGGGGCGCCACCGACGCCACCAACCCCGGGCCCGGCGATCTGTACGACGCGCTCGCGCCGGTCGAACTGCCGGAGGACTGAGGCCTGTTGGCGCGCTGATCCGCACCGGACTCCGGTGTGGCCCCCGGTACGTCCACCGGCGCGGCCCTGGCGATGTCGGTGGCGTATCTACGCCAGATGTCCAGCGTGATCGGCGTCCGTGCGGGGAACGGGGGCGATATGGGGGTGGGCGTTCCGCTCCGGGCCCGTGCGGGCGGTCCGCCGGACGTAGGCTCTCGCGGGTGCCGCCGGACCGGAGTGTGTTCCGGAGTGTGACCGGGCGGCGGCCGGTACGAGGAGGGGAACATCCGTGGCGGGAACGCGCGTTCGGCGGCGTGCCGAACAACGGGAACGGCGGCGTGCGGTCCGCAGGAACGCCATGGCCGTCGCGGCCTCGGCCGTGGTCGTGGCCGGTACGGTCAGCGGGATGATGTCCGCGGTGGGCGACAGGTCCGCGCGCGAACCCGCGCTTCCCGAGGTCGCGCGGGCGACGCCGTCGCTCGCGCCGCTGCCCGGGATCCCGGTGCCCGCGACCACCCCGTCGCCGTCGGAGCCGGTACCGGCGTCGTCCGCCGCGTCGGCGTCACCGGCGCGCCTGGTCCCTTCGCCCGGGTCGGCCCCCGCGCCCTCGGTGGCCTCCGCGCCGTCCACGGCCCGTACGGCGAAGCCGGCGGCCCGTACGGAACCGGCCGCGGCCCCGCTCTACCGCCACCCCGAGTCCCAGGTGCTCGACTGGGTGGGCGCGCACCGCGACGACCCCCGGCGCCCGCTCATCGAGTCCAGGATCGCGGCGCGGCCCGCCGCCGTCTGGTTCCCCTCGTACAACCCCGGGACCGTCACCGGCGAGGTCCGCGAGGTGACGTCGGGGGCCGCGGCGGCCGGGCGGGTGCCGGTGCTCGTGCCGTACGCGATCCCCGACCGGGACTGCGGCGGCGCGTCGCAGGGCGGTGCGCCCGACACCGCCGCGTACGACGGCTGGATCAGGGACTTCGCGGCCGGCATCGGCGAAGGACCCGCCATCGTCATCCTCGAACCGGACTCGGTCGCGCTCTCCGACTGCCTCGACGCCCCGGCGCGCGCCGCTCGGTACGCGTCCCTGGCCCGCGCGGGCCGTACGATCCACGCCGCCGCCCCCGGCGCGAAGGTCTACTTCGACGCGGGCCACTCCGGCTGGCACGCCGCGCCCAAGCAGGCGTCGCTGCTGCGCGCGGCAGGAGCGGCCGGGAGCGGGGACGGCGTCTTCACCAACGTCTCCAACTTCCACCGCACCGCCGACGAGGCCGCCTACGCCCGCCGGGTGCTCGCCGCGCTCGGCGGTCCTGACCGGCTCGGCGCCGTCATCGACACCAGCCGCAACGGCAACGGCGCGCCGCCCGACGGCGAGTGGTGCGATCCGGCGGGCCGCGCGCTCGGCCGGGCACCGACGACGGACACCGGCGAGGCCCGCGTCGACGCGTACCTCTGGATCAAGCTGCCGGGGGAGTCGGACGGCTGCGCGGGCGCGGCCGGTTCGTTCACGCCGGAGTACGCCTACGCCCTGGCGAAGGGCTGATGGTCGGTCAGGCAGGGCCCGCGGCGCCGGACTTCGCCGCCGAGGTCTCCCCGGAGGCCGTCCGCCGGTCGCCCGTACGCAGCACCCCCGCGCCCGCCACCAGCCCGCAGGCCAGCACCGTGACCAGCCCGAAGGACACCACCAGCGAGGTCGCGTCGGCGATCGCGCCGATGGCCGAGGGGGCGATCAGGCCCGAGGTGTACGTGATCGTCGCCACCCCCGCGATGGCCTGGCTCGGGTTCGGTCCCGACCGCCCGGCCGCCGAGAAGGCGAGCGGGACGACCACGGCCACGCCGAGCCCCATCAGCCCGAAACCGGCCATCGCCAGCGCCGGATGCGGGGCCACGACGACCAGCACCCCGCCCACCGCGGCCAGCACCCCGCCGGCCCTGACGGTCCGTACCCCGCCGAACCGGTCGACCACCTTGTCGCCCGCCAGCCGCGCCACGGCCATGGTCAGCGCGAAGGCCGTGGTGGAGGCCGCCGCGATGCCGGGCGAGGTGCCGAGAATGTCCCGCAGATAGACGGCCGACCAGTCCATGCTCGCGCCCTCCGCGAAGACGGCGCAGAACCCGACCGCGCCGATCAGCAGCGCGGACCTGGGCGGCAGCGCGAAGGCCGGCGGCGCCTCCGCGTCGGGTGCGGCGGGCGGGTCCAGCGTGCCCTGGCAGAGGACGGCGCCCAGCACGGTCAGCGTGAGGGCCGCGAGCAGATGGTGCAGCCGGGCGTCGCCGCCCAGATGCGCGGCCACCGCGCCGGCCGCGGAGCCGATCAGCGCGCCCACGCTCCACATGCCGTGCAGGCTGGACATGATCGATTTGCCGAGCCGGTTCTCGGTCTCGACCCCGATCGCGTTCATCGCGACGTCCGACATGCCGGAGGCCGCGCCGAACACGAACAGCGCCGCGCAGAGCGTGCCGAGATTTGGCGCCAGGGCCGGCAGCGTCAGCGAGAGGGTCCACAGCGCGAGCAGTCCGCGCAGCGCGGTCCGCGCGCCGAAGCGGTGGCCGATGGCGCCGGCCACCGGCATGGTGAGTGACGCGCCGAGCGCCGGGAACGCGAGCGCCAGGCCGAGCTGGCCCGCGCTGAGCCCGGCGTGGTCCTGGATCCACGGGATCCGGGTGGCGAAGCTGCCGGTGACCGCTCCGTGCACACAGAAGACGGCGGCGACGGCGATCCTGGCCCGCCGCAACCGCGCTTTGTCGTCGTCCACTTCGGCCGCCATCCCGTTCCGTCCTTCGCGTCGGTGCGCCGTCCTCCGGCGCCGCCGTAAACTATCAGGAAGCCTGCCTGATAAATAGAGCGTCGCGCGCTCCCGATCTGGAAGGATCCCGGCATGGCCGCATCCCCGAGCACCGCCAGGGTCATCAACGACCGGCTCGCCCTCGGGCTGCTCCAGCAGGAAGGGCCCCTGACAGCAGGGCAGTTGAAGACGCTGACCGGGCTTTCCAGACCGACGGTCGCCGATCTCGTGGAGCGGCTCCAGGGCTCCGGTCTGGTCCGGATCGTCGGCGAGAGCGGCGACCGGCGCCGGGGCCCCAACGCCCGGCTGTACGGGATCGTCGCGGACCGCGCCCATCTCGCGGGCCTCGACGTCCGCACCCACAGCGTCGCCGTCGTCGTCGCCGACCTGCTCGGCACGCCCCTCGCCGAGGCGGTCCTGCCCATCGGCAGCGACACCGCCACCGAGGCCGCCGTCGAACGCGCCGTCGCCCTGCTGGAACGTACGGCCGGGCAGGCCGGCGCC
Organism: Streptomyces sp. NPDC093109; assembly: GCF_040701725.1. Lineage (NCBI taxonomy): Bacteria > Bacillati > Actinomycetota > Actinomycetes > Kitasatosporales > Streptomycetaceae > Streptomyces > Streptomyces sp. NPDC093109. The sequence continues at coordinate 30,190 of NZ_JBFBEZ010000003.1, read as the reverse complement.
GTCCCCCTGCACAGCGTCGGCATCGGCGCCCCCGGCCTGGTCGACCCCGGCACGGGCGAACTGCGCGACACCACCGGACTGCCCGCCTGGCACCGGCGGTTGACCACCGTCCTCCAGGAGCGGCTGCCCGCCACCGTCCTGGTGGAGAACGAGACCAATCTGGCGGCCCTCGCGGAACAGCGCCTCGGCGCGGCCCGGGGACACGAGACCTTCGTCCTGCTCTGGCTCGGCCACGGCGTCGGCGCGGCCGTCGTGCTCGACGGCCGGCTCCGCAGGGGCGCCTCCGGCGGTGCGGGCGAGATCGGCTTCCTGCCCGTGCCCGGCACCGTACGGCTGCCGTCGGCGACCGGCTGCGACGGCGGCTTCCACTCCCTGGCGGGCTCGGCCGCCGTGTGCGAACTCGCCGCCGAGTACGGTCTGACGGCCGCCGCCGGACCCCAGGAGCCGCCCGCCGCCGCCCTGGTGCGCGCCGCGGTGGTCGGCCTCGGGGGCGCCGGGGAGGCCGCGTCCGGCGCGTTCCTCGATGCCCTCGCCGACCGGCTGGCCCTCGGTACGGCGGCGGTCGCCGCGGTCCTGGACCCCGGCCTGATCGTGCTCGCGGGCGAGGTCGGTCACGCGGGCGGCACGGCCCTGGCCGCCCGCGTCGAGGAGCGGCTCGCCGCCATGTCGCCGCTGCGCACCGAGGTCGGGGCCGGTTCGCTCGGCGGCGCGGCCGTCCTGCGCGGAGCGCTGCTGACGGCGCGGGAGGCGGCCCAGGACGAGCTGTTCACTTCCTGAGCCCGGGGGGCCGTGCCGGACGCGTCTGTCCACGCTTCGAGACGGGGATGTCACTGTGAGCGAGGCCACAGGGCTCACCCGGATGGCCGACGAGCGGCCGTGGCACACTGGGCGGGTATCAGCAGCAGCGCACTCCGGGGTCGGTGCAATTCCGAACCGGCGGTTATAGTCCGCGACCCGTCCGCATCCAGCGGCCGGTTGACCAGGTGAGATTCCTGGACCGACGGTGAAAGTCCGGATGGGAGGCAGTGCGCGGCGGGTCCTCATGGGCACGTCGATGCCGGTGATTCGCCGGTCCCTCAGCGGACCGGCAGGATGCCCCGGCCTTGGCGTTTCCCCTGTGCGTTCCCGCTTCATCTGTCGTCATCGACAGGCCCCGGAGTCCGTGCCCGAAGAGGCAGGAGGACCCGGTGGCCACGGAAGCCGCACCCGGCACCCACGCGGACGCCGACACCGACGCGGACGCCATGCGCCGCGCGATCGCGCTGGCCGCGCGCGGACTCGGCTCCACCAGCCCCAACCCCGTCGTCGGCTGTGTCGTCCTCGACGCCTCCGGGCACCTCGCGGGCGAGGGATTCCACCACCGCGCCGGCGGCCCGCACGCCGAGGTCCACGCCCTGCGCGCGGCCGGCGACCTGGCCAGGGGCGGCACCGCGTACGTCACCCTCGAACCCTGCGCCCACACCGGCCGCACCGGCCCCTGCGCCCGCGCGCTCATCGACGCGGGCATCGCCAGGGTCGTGTACGCGGTCGCCGACCCGACCCCGCAGGCCCGGGGCGGCGCCGAGACCCTGCGGGCCGCCGGAGTCACCGTCGAACAGGGGCTGCTCGCCGAGGAGGCCGAGGCCGGCAACGCCGCCTGGCTCACCTCCGTACGGCTCGGCCGCCCCCATGTCACCTGGAAGTACGCGGCCACGCTCGACGGCCGCAGCGCCGCCGCCGACGCCACCAGCCGCTGGATCACCTCCGCCGAGGCCCGCGCCGACGTCCACCGGCTGCGCGCCGAGGCCGACGCGGTCGTGGTCGGCTCCGGCACCGCACGGACCGACGATCCGCACCTCGCCGCGCGCGGCGTCGAGGGCGCCGTCCAGCCGCTGCGGGTCGTCGTGGACACCGACGCCACCGCCGTACGCCCCGGCGCCCGCGTCCTCGACGACGCCGCGCCCACCCTGATCGCGATCGCCGAGGACGCCGCCCCAGCCGTCGCGGACGCGCCCGACCGTACGACCGTACGACTGCCCCGCGCCGCCGAACGCGGCCTCGACATCCCCGCGCTGCTGGCCGCCCTGCACGCGCGCGGGGTCCGCTCCGTACTCCTCGAAGGCGGCCCGGCGCTGGCCGGCTCCTTCGTCGCCGCGGGCGCCGTCGACCGCGTCATCGGCTATCTCGCCCCCGTCCTGCTCGGCGCCGGCCCCGCGGCGCTCGCCGACGCCGGAATCACCACGATCACCGAGGCGTTGCGACTCCGGCTGACCGAGACCGTACGGATCGGACCCGATCTGCGGATCACCGCGGTACCCGAGACCGCCCCGGCCACCACCCCTGTCACCAAGGAGCACTGAATGTTCACGGGAATCGTCGAAGAGCTGGGAGAGGTCACCGCCGTCGAGAACCTCGGCGACGCCTCCCGCTTCCGGCTGCGTGGCCCCGTCGTCACCGAGGGCGCCAAGCACGGCGACTCCATCGCCGTCAACGGCGTCTGTCTCACGGTCGTGGAGCTGGCCGAGGGCGAGTTCACCGCCGATGTGATGGCCGAGACCCTCAAGCGCTCCAGCCTCGGCGCCCTCGTGCCCGGCTCCCGGGTCAACCTGGAGCGGCCGATGGCCCTCGGCGGCCGGCTCGGCGGACATCTCGTCCAGGGCCATGTGGACGGCACCGGCACCATCGTCGAACGCACCCCGTCCGAACACTGGGAGATCGTCAAGGTCTCGCTGCCCGCCGGCCTGACCCGCTACATCGTGGAGAAGGGCTCCATCACCGTGGACGGCGTCAGCCTCACCGTGGTCGACGCGGCGGCCGACCACTTCACCATCAGCCTCATCCCCACCACCCTCGCGCTGACCACACTCGGCCTCAAGGGCCCCGGCGACCCGGTCAACCTCGAAGTCGACATCATCGCGAAGCACGTGGAGCGCCTGCTCGGCGCCCGATCCGCCGAGGAGTCCGAACGGTGAGCGCCCTCTCGTGGCTGAACGGCGAGGCCTTCGCCGCCTTCGGCCAGCACATCCTGTGGTCCGACATGATCGGCAACATCATCGGTCTGGCCGCCCTCGCGCTCGGCTGGCGCCGCTCGATCTGGACCTGGCCCGCCCAGTTCCTCTCCGGCCTGATCCTGGTCGGCGCCTACGCGTCCGCCCAGCTCAGCGGCGGGATCGGCAAGCAGCTCCTGGTCATCGGCGTGGCGCTGTGGGGCTGGCGCCAGTGGCAGCGCGGCCGGCAGCAGGCGCAGGACGGCTCGATCGCCGTACGGTTCGCCACCTGGCGCGAGCGCGGGGTGCTGCTCGGCGGCACGGCCGTGGGCACCCTCGCCGTGGGCGGGCTCTTCACCGCCGTACCCGAACTCTCCTGGAACCCCTGGCCCGACGCGTACATCTTCGTCGGGACCCTCGCCGCGATGGTCGCCCAGGCCCGGGGACTCGTCGAGTTCTGGTTCGCCTGGCTGCTCGTCGACGTCGTGGGCGTACCGCTCGCCTTCAGCAGCGGACTGGCCTTCTCCGGTCTGGTCTACGTGATCTACCTCGCCCTCGTCCTGTGGGGGATGCGCGACTGGTGGCAGCGCTCCCGCGCCGGCGCCCCGTCCCTGGAAGGAGCAGCAGCATGACCACCAGCCCCCGTCCCGTCCGGTGGTACTCCACCGACAACGCCGAGGACCTCTCCCTCGACCCCGTCGAGCAGGCCGTGCGCGACATCGCCGCCGGCCGCCCCGTCGTCGTCGTGGACGACGAGGACCGCGAGAACGAGGGCGACCTCGTCATCGCCGCCGAGAAGGCCACCCCCGAGATCATCGCGTTCATGATGAGCGAGTGCCGCGGACTGATCTGCGCTCCCATGGAGGGCCCGGAGCTGGACCGGCTCGAACTCCCGCAGATGGTCGGCAACAACACCGAGTCGATGCGGACGGCGTTCACCGTCTCCGTCGACGCCTCCGCCGAGCACGGCGTCACCACCGGTATCTCCGCCGCCGACCGCGCCACCACGCTCCGGCTGCTCGCCGCGGGCGACGCCGGGCCCGGCGACTTCGTCCGGCCCGGCCATGTCTTCCCGCTGCGCGCCAAGCCGGGCGGCGTCCTCGTCCGCAACGGCCACACCGAGGCGGCCGTCGATCTGGCCCGCCTCGCCGGACTGCGGCCTGCCGGGGCGATCGTGGAGATCGCCGGCGAGGACGGGGTGATGCTCCGGCTGCCCGAGCTGATCCCGTTCGCCCGCAAGCACGGCCTGACGATCATCTCCATCGAGGACCTGATCGCCTACCGCGCCGGCTCCGAGCCGTCCGTACGGCGCGAGGCCGAGGTCAGCCTCCCCACCGCGCACGGCGAGTTCACCGCCTACGGCTACCGCTCCACGGTCGACGGCGTCGAGCACGTCGCCCTCGTCCACGGCGAACTCGGCGACGGCGAGGACGTGCTGGTACGCGTCCACTCCGAGTGCCTCACCGGCGACATCTTCGCCTCGCAGCGCTGCGACTGCGGCCCCCAGCTCCAGGCGTCCATGGACCGCGTCCACGCCGAGGGCCGGGGCGTCGTCGTCTATCTCCGCGGCCACGAGGGCCGGGGCATCGGCCTGCTCTCCAAACTGCGCGCGTACGAACTCCAGGAGCGCGGCCGGGACACCCTCGACGCCAATCTGGAGCTGGGCCTGCCCGCCGACGCCCGCGACTACGCGGCCGGCGCGCGGATCCTCGACGACCTCGGGGTCCGCAGCCTGCGCCTGATGACCAACAACCCGGAGAAGACGGACGCGCTGGTCCGGCACGGGCTGCGGGTCCTGGGACGCGAGCCGATGCCCGTCCAGGCGGGCGAGCACAACCTCCGCTATCTGCGCACCAAGCGCGACCGGATGGGCCACGACCTGCCCTGGCTCGACCCGGCCGCGGCCACCACCTGCGGCAACCAGTGACCGACCGGCACAACGACCGGCACAACGACCGGCACCACACCCCGCACCACCCCCGAGGAGAGACGTGAGCGGCAACGGCGCACCCGTACTGAGCGTGGAGAACTGCGGAGACCTCCGGGTCGCCGTGATCGCCGCGCAGTGGCACGAGAAGATCATGGACGGACTGGTGGACGGTGCCCTGCGCGCCCTGCGCGACCTCGGCATCGACGAACCGACCCTGCTGCGCGTCCCCGGCAGCTTCGAGCTGCCGGTCGTCGCCAAGGTGCTCGCCGACCGGGGATACGACGCGGTCGTCGCCCTCGGAGTCGTCATCCGCGGTGGCACCCCGCACTTCGAGTATGTGTGCCAGGGCGTCACCCAGGGCCTCACCCAGGTCTCCATCGACACCGGAGTCCCGGTCGGCTTCGGCGTGCTGACCTGCGACACCGAGGAGCAGGCCCTCGACCGGGCGGGCCTCGAAGGCTCGCACGAGGACAAGGGACACGAGGCCGTCACCGCCGCCGTCGCCACCGCCACCACCCTGCGCACCATCGCGGAGCCCTGGCGCAGGCAGGCCCCGGCGGGCCGCGTAAAGTAGGCGCCACCATGCCGAAGAAGACGTTCGAGGAGCTGTTCACCGAGCTCCAGCACAAGGCCGCCCACGGCGATCCCGCCACCTCCCGCACCGCCGAACTGGTCGGCAAGGGGGTCCATGCCATCGGCAAGAAGGTCGTCGAAGAGGCGGCCGAGGTCTGGATGGCCGCCGAGCACGAGGGCAAGGAAGCCACCGCCGAGGAGATCTCCCAGCTCCTCTACCACGTCCAGGTGATGATGGTCGCGCGCGGAATCTCCCTTGACGACGTGTACGCCCATCTCTGAGCCTGTACGAGCACGTATCTCCACCTCTCCGTAAGAATTCCGCACGAAGGAAGCCGACCTCATGCTGCGCATCGCCATCCCCAACAAGGGTTCACTCTCCGGGCCTGCGTCGGCGATGCTCCATGAGGCCGGCTACCAGCAGCGCAAGGAGAGCAAGGAACTCGTCCTCGTCGACCCGGACAACCAGGTGGAGTTCTTCTACCTCCGCCCCCGGGACATCGCGATCTACGTGAGCTCCGGCCGGCTCGACATCGGCATCACCGGCCGCGACCTGCTGCTCGACTCGCAGGCCAAGGCGGAGGAGATCCTCCCGCTCGGCTTCGCCCGGTCCACCTTCCGGTACGCCACCAAGCCCGGCACCGCCGCCGGCGTCGAGGACTTCGGCGGCATGACCGTCGCCACCTCGTACGAGGGCATCGTCGCCAAGCACCTCGCGGACCACGGCGTCGACGCGTCCGTCGTCCACCTCGACGGCGCCGTCGAGACCGCCATCGAGCTGGGCGTCGCCCAGATCATCGCCGATGTGGTCGAGACCGGCACCTCCCTGCGGAACGCGGGCCTCGAAGTGATCGGCGAGCCGATCATGACCTCCGAGGCCATCGTGATCCGCCGCACCGGCGCCGACGCCGAAGAGCCCAAGGTGCGCCAGTTCCTCCGCCGGCTCCAGGGCGTCCTCGTCGCCCGTACGTACGTGATGATGGACTACGACTGCCGCGCCGAGCACCTGGAGCGCGCCGTCGCCCTGACCCCCGGTCTGGAGTCCCCGACCGTCTCCCCGCTGCACAACGAGGGCTGGGTGGCCGTCCGCGCGATGGTCCCCGCCAAGGAGGCGCAGCGGATCATGGACGACCTGTACGAGCTGGGCGCCCGCGCGATCCTCACCACGGCCATCCACGCCTGCCGTCTCTGACGCCCGCCCGCGCCACCCACCTCCACCGGGAAGCCCGAGAACTGATGTCCGCGTCCGACGCCGCCCCCGCGCCCCAGCAGGCTCCGCCCGCCCTTCCGGTCACCTTCCGGCCGACCCGCACCCGGGCCGTCCTGCTGACCGTCGGGGCGGTCATGTTCGCCGTCATCTCGGCCATCGGCCTGATGCTGGAACAGCTGGGCGCGGGGGAGCGGCTGACCTTCGTCCTCACGGCCCTGGCCTTCTTCGCCGTGCTGGCGCTGCTCAGCCGACCCAAGGTCGTGGCCGACGAGACCGGGGTGACTGTCGTGAACATCACGCGCACCCGGCGGCTGGAGTGGGCCGAGATCCTGCGCGTCAATCTGCGGCCCGGCGACGCCTGGGTCTTCCTCGACCTCAGCGACGGCAGCAGCCTGCCCGCCCTGGGCATCCAGCCCGGTGTGGCCAGGAACCACGCCATCCGTGACGCCCGCGCGCTGCGCGCCCTCACGGAGTCCCGCGCCGCCGCGGACGGCGAGCCGGGGCGCTGAAGGTCCCTGCCGGGAGCCGGCGCCGACCATCCGCCGGGTGACCGTCCCCGGGTCACTCACCGCCCACGGCACTGCCCTCGCCGCTCCCTCTTGATTACTCTGGTGGCGGAGGCGCCGAGCGCGCCCCGCCCCGCACTCGACGGCCACGTCCGGCCGGCGGGGCATCCTGCGACCCGAGGAGTGACTCCCTCCAGCAATGGACGGATCGTCCGGTAGTACCTGCGCCGCCCCCTTCGACGAGGCGGCGGCATGATCATCCCCCTTCTGCTGCTTGCCGCAGCGTTCCTTCTGATCCTCGCCAACGGGTTCTTCGTGGCCGCCGAATTCGGCCTCATCACGGTGGACCGTTCCGACGCCGAGCGTGCGGCGGCGGCGGGCGACCGCCGTGCCCGTACCGTTGTCAGGGCCCTGCGGGAACTCTCGTTCCAGCTCTCCGGCACCCAGCTGGGCATCACCATCACCTCGCTCGTCGTCGGCATGCTCGCCGAGCCCGCGCTCGCCGAACTGCTCGACGCGCCGCTCTCCGCGACCGGACTGCCCCAGGGGGCCGTCTCCGGGATCGCGGTGGTGATCGGCATGCTGCTCGCCTCCGCCGTCCAGATGGTGATCGGCGAACTCGTGCCCAAGAACTGGGCGGTCTCCAGACCGCTCCAGGTCGCCCGGTTCGTGGCCGGACCGCAGCACCGCTTCTCCACCGTCTTCCGGCCGGTGATCTCGCTGCTCAACGCCGTGGCCAACCGGCTCGTCCGGCTCTTCGGCGTGGAGCCGACCGACGAGCTGGCCTCGGCCCGTACCCCCGGTGAACTCGTCTCCCTGGCCCGCCACTCCGCGCGGGCCGGCGCCCTCGAACAGGACACAGCCGACCTCTTCGTCAGGACCCTCTCCCTCGGCCGGCTCACCGCACAGCACGTGATGACGCCCCGGGTGAAGGTCAGCGCCCTCCAGACCGACGCGACCGCCGCCGATGTCCTCAACCTCACCCGGGCCACCGGACTGTCGCGCTTCCCCGTCTACCGGGAGCGCATCGACGAGATCGTCGGCATGGTGCATCTGAAGGACGCGCTCGCCGTACCCGTGGCCGAGCGGCAGCGCACCCCCGCCGGACGGATCGCCGTCCCGGCGCTGCTCGTCCCCGAGACCCTGCCCGTGCAGCAGCTGCTGGAGCGGCTGCGCAGCGAGCAGCCGATAGCCGTCGTGGTCGACGAGTACGGCGGTACGGCCGGGGTGGTCACCCTGGAGGACATCATCGAGGAGCTCGTCGGCGAGGTACGCGACGAGCACGACGCCGAGGGCGACGGCAGGCCCGATCCGGTGCCCGTCGCCCCCGAGGACGGCCGGCCCGCCTGGGAGGCCGACGGCAGCTGCCGGGTGCTCACCCTGCGGCGGATCGGGCTCGACGTGCCGGAGGGGCCCTACGAGACCCTGGCCGGCCTCGTCGCCGACCTGCTGGGACGTATCCCGGCCCCGGGCGACCGGGCGGAGCTGCCCGGCTGGCGGCTCTCCGTACGCCAGGTGGACCGCTACCGGGCCGAACGCGTACGGCTCGTCCGTACCGGCGACGCCCCTGCGGGCAGCCTGCCGGAACGGCCCACGGACGTACCGGCGGACGTACCGGCCGACATACCGGCGGACGCGCCCGTGGAAGCGCCCGAGGCTGTGCCCGCGGACGTGCCGTCCGGCGCGGCTCCGGCTCAGGCGCCCGCCCCGGCGATGGCGGAGGGCGTCCGATGAGCGCCCTGCAACTCGTCCTCGCCCTGCTCCTGGTCCTCGCCAACGGCTTCTTCGTCGGCGCCGAGTTCGCGCTCGTCTCCGTACGCCGCAGCCAGATCGAGCCGCACGCCGCGCGCGGCTCGGCCCGTGCCAGGCAGGCGCTGTACGGGCTGGAGAACCTGCCGCAGATGATGGCGGCGGCCCAGTTCGGCATCACCATGTGCTCCCTGACGCTCGGCGCCGTCGCCGAGCCCACGGTGGCGCACCTGCTGGAGCCCGTCTTCCACGCGGTCCGGCTGCCGGAGGGCCTCATCCATCCGCTGGGCTATGTCATCGCCCTGGCGCTGGTGGTCTTCCTGCATCTGGTCATCGGCGAGATGGTCCCCAAGAACCTCGCCATGGCCGCCCCGGAGAAGACCGCGCTCTGGCTCAGCCCCGGTCTGGTCGGCTTCGCCCGGCTCTGCCGGCCGGTCACCGCCGGTCTCGGCGCCTGCGCCACGCTGGTGCTGCGGGCCTTCCGGGTCGAGCCGAAGGACGAAGTCGAGGCGGTCTTCACCAGCGAGCAGCTCAACCGGCTCGTCGAGGACTCCGGCCAGGCGGGACTCCTCGAACCAGAGGCGCAGGAGCGGCTGGAGGACGCGCTGGAGCTGGGCAGCCGCCCGGTCACCGACGTCCTTCTCACCCGCGCCTCCCTGGTCACGGTGACCCCCGCGGTCACCCCGCGCGAGATCGAGGAGCTGACGGTACGCACCGGCTTCTCCCGCTTCCCGGTCTGCGCGGAGGGCAGCGGCGCCTTCATGGGCTTCCTGCATGTCAAGGACGTCCTCGACCTGGAGGCCGCAGAGAAGGCCGTACCGCAGCGCGTGTGGCGGCCGATGGCGACCCTGCGGGCGGAGCTTCCGCTGGACGACGCGCTGACCGTGATGCGCCGCGCGGCCACCCATCTCGCCCAGGTCGCGGACGCGTCCGGGCGGGTGCTCGGCCTGGTGGCGCTGGAGGACGTCCTCGAAATGCTCGTCGGAGAGGTACGGGACCCCTCCCACCGGGCGGTGACCGCGCCGGCGTCCCTCGTGGGCGAGCAGCGCTCCGACCGGGCGGGCCAGATGCTGGCCCGCTGACCACCGGCGCGCGCCCGCCCGAACGGGAGGCCCTACTCCTGCGGGCCGCGGTCCACCGGACCGCGGCCCGACAGGACCTCGCCGTACGCCTGCATCAGATCCGGCAGCCGCAGCGTCGCGAGATCGTCGCGGGTCGGCAGGGAGCTGTAGCCGGACAGCCGCAGATCGCGGTAGGCGCAGCTCTTCTCGTACAGCGTGCGGACGAACCGGCCGTTGCCCAGCTCGTCGATCCACCCCTGGTCGACCACGTGCCCGCTGATCGAGCGCAGCTCGTCGGCGGACTCCTCGTCCCACACGTCCCCGTTCTCGGCGGCCAGCACCCCGCCGATCGCGGTGAGTTCGAGCGGCCGGTAGCTGGGGAAGTCCACCCGGCTGGTGAAGCGCGAGGAGAGCCCCGGATTGGTGGCGAGCAGCCGGTCCATGCCCTCCGGATAGCCCGCGAGTATGACCACGAGGTGGTCGCGGTTGTCCTCGGCGCGCTTCAGCAGCACCTGAAGGGCCTCGTCGCCGTACGCGTCGCCCTTGCTGTAACCGGAGTTGGAGAGGCTGTACGCCTCGTCGACGAAGAGCACCCCGCCGATCGCCGAGTCGATCAGCTCATTCGCCTTGACGGCGGTCTGGCCGAGGAACTCGCCCACCAGATCGGCCCGTTGGGCCTCCACCAGATGATCGCCGCCGAGCAGCCCGAGCGCGTAGAAGATCCGCCCCAGAATGCGGGCGACGGTCGTCTTGCCGGTGCCCGACGGGCCCGAGAAGACGAAGTGGCGCTTCGGCGGCTGTACGGGCAGCCCCTCGCCGGCCCGCAGCCGGGCCATGTTCAGCTGCGCGGAGACCGCTCTGACCTGGCGCTTCACCGGTTCGAGGCCGACCATCCGCTCCAGCTCGGCGAGCGCCTGCGCGAGCAGCGCCGGATCGGTCGGTCCCTCGGGGAAGCGCGGGGCGGCCGGCGGCCCGGCAGACGGCGGGGCCTTCTCCCTGATGGGGTCGGGTACGGCGGCGGGCGGGCCGCTCCCCGCCGGGCCGCCACCGGGCCCCGGATACGGCGGCGCCTCCCGTCCGAACAGCGGGTCGGGCCCCGGCGGCGGACCCTCGCTCTCGCCCCGCTCGGGCGGCGGGGCGCCCTCCGCGTCGGCGAGATCCTGGCCGAACCTGGCCGGCGCCACGGAGGCGGAGGCCAGCCCCATCGGATCGTCGGGGCCCTCGTATCCGTCGGAGTCGGTGATCGCCGCGAGCCGGGCGGCGGTGTCCATGAACGCGGGATCCAGCCGGTGGACCGCCCGGTAGAGCGGCAGCGCGGCGGCGGAGCGCCCGGTGCCCTCATGGGCGCGCGCCAGCCAGTAGCGCAGCTCCTTGCGCTGGGGCTGCTCGCTGCGGCAGCGCATCAGGGAGGTCGCGAGCAGCGGCTCGGCCTGCCCGTACATCTCCAGCCGGACCCGGGCCATGCCGCCGAAGAGCCCCGACTCGATCCCCAGCAGCGGATCGTGCACGAGCGGCTCGGTGTGGCGCACCAACTGCTCCCAGTCCTTGACCAGATAGGCCCGGCAGGCGTGCAGGAAGCGCACCTGCGGATCCGCGTCGACCGGCGGCAGCCCGGCCAACGCCCGGTCCAGCTCGGGGACATGACGGCCGTCCAGCCAGTGCGAGGCGTGGGCGAGCAGCAGATCCCGGCCGCTCTCCAGCACCGGCTGGACCCACCAGCCCAGCCAGTACCAGGAGTTGAAGGTACGGCGGTGCCGGGAGCGCTGTTCGCCGAAGCGGTCGCGGTGCCGGTACATGTGGAGCAGGGCGGAGGTGGTGTCGACGCGCAGCGCGTGCAGCCCCAGCCAGCCGTCGGCCATCCCGGGGTCGAGCCTGACGGCCGTCCGGAACTCGTCCTCCGCCTGCGGATACGCCCCCATGGTGTACGCGTCCACGCCGCGCGCCCAGGCGAGGTCGGCCGGGGCGCCCGTACCCTGCGTGCCGCTGTCCATCAGGTCCCCCACAAACCGTGCCCCGTGATGTCCCGCCGGGCGAACGCCCGTCGGCGGCGGACCGAACCACTGTGTCGCGGACGGGAATTGACCGCACTGAGAGGCATCGTACCTGCGCAGAGTGTGTGCGACTAAGGGCGGATGCCGCGCTTCGGGCAGTGACCCACCGTGAGCGGGAGCGGACGCGCGGGCGCGCGAAAAACCGCGAAAAGGGCAGAACGAAGCCCCCGATCACGGGGGAACAATCGGGGGCTTCGCGTCCGCGGCGGCTCCGAAAAGCCGCACATTGAGAACGTAAGACCTGTACGGCCCCTGGGTCAAGCCGAGTTGGGGACACACTCGGAGTCGGCTGTTTCCGCTCAACGCGTCGGTCGCCGGTGATCACCGTGCGTGATGAATCGGTCGGGGCCGGGGGTGTTCCGGGGGCCCGGCAGCACCTCGTATCCCATGCGTCCCTCCCGTACCAGCGCGTCGGCGAAGGGCCGGGAGGGGTCCGTCGCGAAATGGCGAGTCTCCGCCACTGTCCAGCCGTCCCAGAACGCCGACTGCGCGGGTCCGTCGCGCCGGCGCCCCCGCTCCCAGGACTCCTCGGCGCCCCGGTCCATCCAGAACAGCCGGGCGAGCCGGGGACGCAGCGCCCGCCGCCCGGCCCCCACGCCCTCCACGACGACCACGGGCGCCGGCTCCAGAGCGCGTGAGGCACCGAACCGGCGCGCGGTCCAGTCGTACACGCCGTAGTGCGCCCACGCGCCCCGCGCGAGTGGCTCCACGACCTGCTCCGTCAGCCGCCGCGTCCACGCGAAGAGCTCCTCGTGGCTGGCCAGATCGTCGAGCCGCAGTACGGGCGCGCCGCCCAGCGCCGCCGCGAGCCGGACCGCGAAGGTGCTCTTGCCCGAGCCCGCGTGGCCGTCGACGGCGATCAGCCGGACGGGACCGCAGGAGGGCGGCAGGGCGCGCAGCGCGGCGGCGAGATCGGGCAGGTCGTCCATACCGTCCACCCTACGAGCCCGGTATTCGCCGCACGACGCGGCGCGAATCGCCCCCGTCGCCGGACGGGAGCCGCGATAGTGGACGACTGTCACGCACCGCCGTTTCCGCCCCCGCTGTCGATCCGGAGGTCTCATGACCAGTCCCACTTCGCGCAGGACCGTACTCACCGCCGCCCTCGCAGCAGCCGTCACCGCGGGCGCGGGCGCGGGAACGGCCGGCGCCGAGCCGCTTGCCCAGCCGCTTGCCGAGCCCCTCGCCGAGCCCCTCGTGGAGAACGCCTTCTGGGCCTCGTACGCCGACTGGCGCGCCGGCACCGGCCGCGGCACCCGGGCCGTCCCCGGCCCCCGTCCCGCGCTGGTGATCGGCACCCCGGCGGGCACCACCGACTACCAGGATCCGCACACCGGGACGGTCACCACCTGGGAGTACGCGACCTGGACCGGCCCCGCCCACCGCTCCCGGGTCCCCGCCACCGAGCTGATCGCCTCCTGGAACGCCGCCACCCCGGCCGGCACCTGGCTCCTGATCGAGCTGCGCGGCCGTTACGAGGACGGCACCGACACCCCCTGGTACGTGATGGGCCGCTGGACCGCCGGGGACGGCGACGGCGACATCCGGCGCACCTCCGTCGACGGACAGGGCGACGGGCGCAGCAGCGTCTGGACCGACACCCTCGCGGTGGACGACACGGCGAGCGGGACGCGGATCGTCTCGTACCGGCTGCGGCTCACCCTCCACCGCAGACCCGGCAGCGGGCTCACGCCCACGGTGTACCGGATCGGCGCGATGGCCTCCGACATCCCCGACCGGTTCACCGTCCCGGCCTCCGTGCCGGGGCCCGCCCGTGAGCTGACCGTGCCGCGCTACTCGCAGCACACCCACCTCGGGCAGTACCCGGAGTACGACAACGGGGGAGAGGCGTGGTGCAGCCCCACCTCCTCGCAGATGATCGTCGAGTACTGGGGGCGCGGGCCCACCGCCGCCGAACTCGCCTGGGTCAACCCGGACTTCGCCGACCCGCAGGTCTGCCACGCGGCCCGGTTCACCTACGACCACCAGTACGAGGGCTGCGGCAACTGGCCGTTCAACGCCGCGTACGCCGCGACCTACCGGGAGATGTCCGCCGCCGTCACCCGGCTCGGCTCGCTCACCGAGGCGGAGACCCTCGTCCGCGCCGGAATCCCCCTCATCACCTCGCAGTCCTTCCTCCAGGAGGAGCTGACCGGCGCCGGATACGGCACGGCGGGCCATCTGATGACACTGATCGGCTTCACCGCCGACGGCGACGTGATCGCCAACGACCCCGCCGCGCCCGACAATCCGTCCGTCCGCCGCGTCTACCGCCGCGCCGAGTGGGAGACGATCTGGCTGCGCACCAAGCGGTACAACGCCTCGGGCCGGGTCGTGTCGGGCACCGGCGGCGTCTGCTACGTCTACTGGCCCGCCGAGCCGTCCGCCGCCCAGCGCCGGGCACTGCGGTCGGTGGGGCTGCTCTGACCGGACACGGTGTGGTGTACGGCACATTTCGTGCCGTACGCCCCCGTATTCACCGGCCCCGGCCCGACCGGCCCGCGCGTCCGTGACGTAGGTCTCTACCCGGCGGCCCGGGACGCTGGCACCGTGGGAGGACCAGTCACCGACGAGCGAACGGACGCCCATGACCGCCACCGCCGCACTCACCACCGTCACCGGCGCGCTCGACCGCGTCCGCGACCGGGCCCGTACCGGAGGCCCCAAGGACGACGAACCGCAGCTGCTTGAGCACCTGCTCGGCTGGACGCTGGTCGTCCTGCTCGCGGTGTTCGTGTCCCACGCAGGGCTGCTGTAGCCGCTTCCGCGGCCACCGCGCGAACGCTCCTGGGGTCTCTGCGATACTGCGGGAATTCTTGCGGAATTCCGTTGCGGCCGGAGACCAGGACGTTGAATTTAAAGAGCGCTCAACAGCGTGGCTCATCCATACGATCGCAGGTGAGGCGCTCCGAACTCATCGCGACCGGGCGGAAGTTGTTCGCCAACACCTCCTACGACGCGCTGTCGGTCGATGACATCGCCCAGCACGCCGGGGTCGCCAAAGGGCTGATCTACTACTACTTCAAGAACAAGCGCGGCTACTACCTCGCCATTGTCGAGGACTCGGTCATGGAGCTCGTCTCGCTCGCCTCCGGCGGCGCCGACCTCCCGCGCGCCCAGCGTGTGCAGCGCACCGTCGAGGCGTATCTGCGCTTCGCCCAGTTCAACGAGGCCGCGTACCGCACGATCGTCACCGGGGGAGTCGGCTTCGACACCCAGGTGCAGGAGATCCGCGACGCCGTACGCACCGGCCTGGTCTCGACCGTCGCCGACGGCGCCTACGGCCACCACGACATTCCGCCGATCGCCCGGCTCGCGCTGCTCGGCTGGCTCAGCAGCGTCGAGTGGCTCACCCTCGAATGGCTGGCGCACCGGGACGAGCTGCGCCGGGAGATCCCGCGTGACCTGCTGGTACGGATGCTGCGGCACACGCTGAACACGATCGAGGAGTTCGCCCCGGAATGCCCGGCGCCGCCG
Organism: Streptomyces sp. NPDC093109; assembly: GCF_040701725.1. Taxonomy (NCBI): domain Bacteria; kingdom Bacillati; phylum Actinomycetota; class Actinomycetes; order Kitasatosporales; family Streptomycetaceae; genus Streptomyces; species Streptomyces sp. NPDC093109. The sequence continues at coordinate 14,667 of NZ_JBFBEZ010000003.1, read as the reverse complement.
CAGGATCCGGACTGGAAGCCGTTCACCGGCCTCCCGGACGGTGTCTGACGACGGCCGGGCATCCGTCGGGTCGGCCCGGGCCCCATCGGGCATACTCGACGCCACTGTCCATTCGATCAAGCGCTCCCGTGATCCGGGAGCCGGCGTCGAGTGGGCAGAATCGCAGTCCGGGGACATCCCCGGACTTCAGTGGGCGGCGCCGCCTCACCCTGCGCGCGCGACCGCCGTAGCGACCGACAGGGAGGAGAGCGCCGCCATGTCCGACCGCGCCCCGCGACCGGTGGAACGTCAGCTGCCCACCGAGGAGTCCGAGGACCTCCTCGCGCTCGTGCACGACATCGCCCGCCGGGAGATCGTCCCGGCGGCAGCCGAGGAGGAGGAAGCGGGCCGCTTCCCGCGCGAACTCTTCGCCCTGCTCTCGGAGTCGGGCCTCCTCGGGCTTCCCTACGACTCCGCGTACGGCGGCGGGGACCAGCCGTACGAGGTCTACCTCCAGGTGCTCGAAGAGCTGGCCGCCGCCCGGCTCACCGTCGGCCTCGGCGTCAGCGTGCACTCGCTCGCCTGCCACGCGCTCGCCGGGTACGGCACCAAGGCCCAGCGCGCCGAGCACCTCCCCGCCATGCTGGGCGGCGGCCTGCTCGGCGCGTACTGCCTCTCCGAGCCCGCCTCGGGCTCCGACGCGGCCTCACTGAGCACCAGGGCCGTACGGGACGGCGAGGACTGGGTGATCACCGGCACCAAGGCGTGGATCACCCACGGCGGGATCGCGGACTTCCTCACGGTGCTCGCCCGCACCGGCGGCCCCGGCGGGCGCGGCATCACCGCCTTCCTCGTCCCGGGCGACGCCCCCGGACTCACCGCGGCCCCGCCCGAGCGGAAGATGGGCATGAACGGCTCGCCCACCGCCCAACTCCACTTCGACGGCGTACGGGTGGCCGACAGCCGCCGTCTCGGCGACGAGGGACAGGGCTTCGCCATCGCCCTGTCCGCGCTGGACTCGGGACGCCTCGGCATCGCCGCCTGCGCCGTCGGACTGGCCCGGGCGGCGCTGGACACGGCGGTCGAATACGCCACCGGGCGCAGCCAGTTCGGCCGGCCCGTCGCCGACTTCCAGGGGCTGCGCTTCCTGCTCGCGGACATGGCCACCCGGATCGAGGCGGGCCGCTCGCTCTACCTCGCCGCCGCGCGGCTGCGCGACGCGGGCCGGCCGTTCTCCCCGCAGGCCGCCATGGCCAAGCTGTTCTGCACGGACATCGCGATGCAGGTGGCCGTCGACGCGGTCCAGGTGCTCGGCGGATACGGCTACACCGCCGACTTCCCGGCGGAGCGCTACCTCCGCGAGGCGAAGGTGCTCCAGATCGTCGAGGGCACCAACCAGATCCAGCGCATGGTGATCGCGCGCCATCTGGTGGGCCCGGAGAGCCGCTGAGGCGACCGGCCGGTCAGGCCGCGTGCCGGCGCTGCGCCGGCACCTTCGGGACCTTGACCGGCCGCGAGCCGGGGCCGCCGACATGGGAGAACGGCTGGGTGCGCCAGTCGAGACCCTGAGGGAGCGTCAGGAGCAGGGCGGTGTCCTGCTCCTGGACGCCCGGCGCCTCGTCGGCGGGCGTGGCGTCCGCCGCCGCGCGGCCCGTACCGGCGCAGACCGAGAGCACGAACGGATTCCACGGGGACGGGCACAGCGCGTGCTCCGGCAGGGTGTCCTCGTCCGCCAGCAGCGCGATCGGCTGCGCGCAGTCCGGGCAGACGACCCGGTACATCTCGTAAGTGTCGTACTCGTCGGCCTCGTGGTCGTCGAGGGACTCGACGGGCTCGGCGGACTCGTGCTTCAGGCTCTGCATGGAGACATTCCCCCTCGGGTGGGCCGACCAGGCTGCTGTGGTCTCGACCACAGCAAGCAATTCCCGTCGCGCACGCCAGGTAACCGTAAGGTCTCGACGGACCCGGCCGGCGGCCTGTGGTCTTCGTCACATGCCCGCCGCAGGTGCCCCCGCGCACGCCCGCCGACTGTGCCGGAGGCGACCCGGGGCAATAGGTTGATGCGCATGGAGGAGTTGGATCGACAGATCGTGGAGTTGCTCGTCAAGGACGGCCGGACGAGCTACACCGACCTGGGCAAGGCCACCGGCCTGTCCACCTCGGCGGTGCACCAGCGGGTGCGGCGGCTGGAGCAGCGCGGGGTCATCAGGGGGTACGCGGCGGTCGTCGACCCGGAGGCCGTGGGGCTGCCCCTGACGGCGTTCATCTCGGCGAAGCCGTTCGACCCGAGCGCGCCGGACGACATCGCGGAACGGCTGGCGGTGGTGCCGGAGATCGAGGCGTGCCACAGCGTGGCGGGGGACGAGAACTACATCCTCAAGGTCCGTGTCGCGACCCCCCTGGAGCTGGAGCACCTGCTGACCCGCATCCGCTCCCTGGCGGGCGTCTCCACCCGTACGACGGTGGTGCTCTCGACACCGTACGAGTCCCGGCCCCCGTCCTTCTGACCTCCGCCCGGCGTCTGCCCGGCCCCGCCCGGCCGCCGGGTGTGCGTACCCACGACACTGGTCCCCATGACCTCGCACACCACCCCCGGCGACAGCGACCGCACCGTTCTGCTCCGCGGGGGAGAAGTCCACAGCCCCGCCGACCCCTTCGCCACCGCGATGGTCGTCGAACGCGGCCACATCGCCTGGGTCGGCTCGGAGGGCGCCGCCGACTCGTTCGCCGAAGGGGTGGACGAGGTCATGGACCTCGAAGGCGCCCTGGTCACCCCCGCGTTCACCGACGCGCACGTCCACACCACGGCCACCGGCCTCGCGCTGACCGGCCTCGACCTGTCCGGCGCGCGGAGCCTGCCGGAGGCGCTCGCCCTCGTACGGGCCCACCGGGAAGCCCGCCCCGCCACCGGGGGCGGCGTGCTGCTCGGTCACGGCTGGGACTCCGACAGCTGGCCCGAGCGCCGCCCCCCGACCCGCGCCGAACTCGACGACGCCGCGGGCGGCCGGCCGCTCTACCTGCCGCGCGTCGACGTGCACAGCGCCGTGGTGACCACCGCGCTGCTCGACCTGGTCCCCGGCGTGACCGGACTGCCCGGCTACCGCCAGGACGCCCCGCTGACCGACGTCGCCCATCACGCCGTACGCGCCGCCGCCCACCGCGCGCTCTCCCCCGGGCAGCGCGCCGAGGCGCAGCGGGCGGCCAGGCGGCGGGCGGCCTCGCTCGGCATCGGCACGCTCCACGAGTGCGCCGGGCCCGACATCTCCGACGAGGACGACTTCACCGCGCTGCTCGCCCTGGCGGCGGCCGAGCCAGGACCCCGGATCCACGGCTACTGGGCCGAGCACATCAGCGACGCGAAGGGCGCCCTGCGCGTCCGTGAGCTGGGCGCGAAGGGCGCCGCGGGTGATCTCTTCGTCGACGGCTCGCTCGGCTCCCACACGGCCGCCCTGTGCGCCCCGTACGCCGACCGCGCCGACGCCGGCGCGGACCGTACCGGCACCCTCCACCTGGACGCCGCCGCGATCGAGGCCCATGTCGTGGCCTGCACCGAGGCCGGACTCCAGGCCGGCTTCCACGCGATCGGCGACGCGGCGACCGCCGCCGTCGCCGCCGGGGTACGGGCGGCGGCCGAGCGCCTCGGCATCGCCCGCGTCCGGGCCGCCAGGCACCGCGTCGAACACGCCGAGATGCTCACCCCCGCCACCCTCGCCGCCTTCGCCGACCTGGGGCTCACCGCCTCCGTCCAGCCCGCCTTCGACGCGGCCTGGGGCGGTCCTGACGGCATGTACGCGCGCCGGCTCGGCGACGGGCGCGCCGCGACGCTCAACCCGTACGCCGCGCTGCTGCGCGCCGGTGTGCCGCTGGCCTTCGGCTCGGACGCCCCGGTCACCCCGCTGGACCCGTGGGGCACGGTCAGGGCCGCCGCCTTCCACCGCACGCCCGCGCACCGCATCTCGGTACGCGCCGCGTTCACCGCGCACACCCGGGGCGGCTGGCGCGCCATCGGCCGGGACGACGCGGGGACGCTGGTGCCCGGCGCCCCCGCCGACTACGCGGTCTGGCGGACGGAGGAGCTGGTGGTCCAGGCGCCGGACGACCGGGTGGCCCGCTGGTCCACCGACCCGCGCTCCGGCACACCGGGACTGCCCGATCTCACGCCGGGACGCCCGCTGCCCCAGGCCCTGCGGACCGTCGTCTCCGGACAAACGGTATTTGTGGGACCGAACGAGTGACGTACGGACATTTCGCACCGCCGCTCGATGTCCGCCACCCTCCGCCACGACCTGCGGATCTTCCCCGCTGACCTGGTGATTCGGGTCAACAACGCAGGTCAAACGGCTATTGACAGTGAGCCGCCACCGGCGGGTAGGTTCGGCCGCGTCCACCATGGATGTCCGTCCGGCAACTTCCCTGCAGTCTCGAACGCCGCTGGGTCATGGGGTGGTGTGCCGCACCGGCGCACCACCACTGGGAGCCAGGTCCAGCGCCCGCGTCTCGTCGGCGAAGGAAGGATTCGGCCGGCCGGCGGGTGCGACCCGGATGGGGCCCCGGCGTTCAGTAGACAACGGCTTTCGGTCGACCCGCAGCCAGCGGGTCCCAGGTCGGCCCGAAGGACGCCGGGTCCCGATCCGCAGCCCATCTCCGGACATGCCCGCCCAATGCCGCCCCAATGGGCTCACCGCCCCCTCGACACCCTGCCGCCGAGGTGGTCGGCGGGCCCGGCGTGCTCGCTAAGCTGGTGCATCTGCGTACGGCTCTGCGTACGGCGATCCAATAGGGGCAGCAGTGAACGACGGTGACCAGAGGCGGTACGGCCCCCTCGGCACGGCCTTGGTGATCATCCCGACCTTCAACGAGGCCGAGAACATCGCGTCGATCGTCTCCCGCGTGCGGGCCGCCGTGCCGGCCGCCGACATCCTCGTCGCCGACGACAACAGCCCCGACGGCACCGGAAAGATCGCCGACGAGCTGGCCGCCGCGGACAGTCAGGTCAATGTCCTGCACCGGAAGGGCAAGGAGGGGCTCGGCGCCGCCTATCTGGCCGGATTCCGCTGGGGCATCGAGCGTGACTACGGCGTGCTCGTGGAGATGGACGCGGACGGCTCGCACCAGCCGGAGGAGCTGCCCCGCCTGCTGACCGCCCTCAAGAGCGCCGATCTCGTCCTCGGCTCGCGCTGGGTGCCTGGCGGCCGGGTCGTCAACTGGCCCACCACCCGCAAGATGATCTCGCGCGGCGGCTCCACGTACTCCCGGGTCCTGCTCGGGGTCTCGATCCGCGACGTCACCGGCGGCTACCGCGCCTTCCGCCGCGAGACCCTGGAGAACCTCGGCCTCGACGCCGTCGCCTCCCAGGGATACTGCTTCCAGGTCGATCTGGCCCGGCGCGCGGTCGCGGCGGGCTGCCATGTGGTCGAGGTGCCCATCACCTTCGTCGAGCGCGAGCTGGGCGACTCGAAGATGAGCAAGGACATCCTCGTGGAGGCGCTCTGGCGGGTCACCGCCTGGGGCGTCGAGTCCCGCGCCAACCGCCTCCTCGGCCGGAAGCCCGCGGGACCGCCCGGCCCCGCCCGCCCCTGATCCCCCGCCCGATCCCCCTGAATCCGGCTGATCCCGCGTTTACGCCGTCCGGATCCGGCACCGGGCACACTGGACGTATGACGACCGCCCAGCCGCACAGCCCCCGTCCGAAGCGCTCCCGCGCCCGCAGTCTGATTCCCCTGGCCATCGCCGCCTGGCTGGTGCTGGAGATCTGGCTGCTCACCGTGGTGGCCGACACCGCCGGCGCACTGGCCCTCCTGATGCTGATCGCCGGCTCGATCGTGCTCGGCGCCGTCGTGATCAAGAGCGCCGGACGCCGTGCCTTCCGGAATCTGACCGAGACCATCCAGCGTCAGCAGCGCCAGCAGCAGGGCACCCCGGAGGTCGGCGGCGCCACCCCGACCACCGGCAACGGGTTCCTGATGCTCGGCGGCCTGCTGATGATCGTGCCGGGCGTGCTCACGGACGTCCTGGGCCTGCTCCTGCTGATCCCGTTCGTCCGGGTGATGCTCGGCCGCTACGCGGAGAAGTCGCTGGAGCGGCGGGTCAGGGCGGCGGCGGTGCCCGGCAGCTTCACCGACGCCTACCAGCAGGCGCGGATGCACCAGCCCGACGGCAAGGTCGTCCAGGGCGAGGTCATCAAGAACGACGAGCGGCAGAGCGGCCAGCGCCCCGGTGACGAGGGCCCGCGCCCGCCGCTGACTCCCTGACCCCTCCGACGGCAGCGGACTCACGTACTCCACGTAACTCCACGTACCACCCACGCACCTCGCGTACGGTCACCGTCCCGTCACCCGTTCGCCCGGCCGAGGTCGCCCGGCCGGGCGGTTCAAGGGGTACTGGGGGAGCCGGCCCGGGCGCCCCGGGCCGGCTCCCCGACCGTGACCGGCAGGAGTCCCCCGTATGCCCGCGATATCCCGCACCCCCCGTTCCCGGCCCGCGCTCACCGCCACCGCGGCCGTCGCCGCACTCGCCCTCGCCGCGACCGCCTGTGCCGGGGCCCGTGCCGGCGGCGGGGCGGCGGATACCCCGGGTGCCGAGGCCAAGGCCCGTACCGGCGGGGACACCGGGAGCGGCGGGAAGGCCCCGGCCGTCCGCGAGGAGACCAGGTCGCTGGACGAGCTGTACCGGGCGGCGAAGGCCGAGGGCGGCCGGCTGACCATCTACGCGGGCGGTGACACCCCGACGCAGCAGAACGCCACGAAGGCCGCCTTCACCAAGCGGTTCCCGGACATCAAGCTGAACATGGTCGTGGACTACAGCAAGTACCACGACGCCCGGATCGACAACCAGCTGGCGACGGACACCCTCGTCCCGGACGTGACGCAGCTCCAGACCCTCCAGGACTTCACCCGCTGGAAGGCAGAGGGCAAGCTCCTGCCCTACAAGCCCGCCGGGTTCGCCCGGGTCCACGAGAAGTTCAAGGACAAGGACGGGGCCTGGACCGCCATCGGCGCGTACTCCTTCAGCCTCGTCCACAACAACGCCCAGGTGGGCGCCGCCGCCCCCGGGTCGGCCCGGGAGCTGACCGACCCGAAGTGGAAGGGCCGGATCGCCTCGACGTACCCCAATGACGACGACGCCGCGCTCTTCCTCTACAAGAAGTACGTCGACACCTACGGCTGGAAGTGGCTGGCCGCGCTGGCCAAGCAGGACCTGCGCTTCAGACGCGGCTCCAATACGCCGGCGGACGCGGTCGACGCCGGGACCAGCGCGGTGGGGCTGGCGACCGGCGGCTCACCCGTACGGACGCCCGGCGCGAAGGCGACCTGGATCGTGCCGAAGAACGGCGAGCCGTTCATGGCGTGGGGCCAGCGGGCGGCGATCCTCAAGGGCGCCAAGCACCCCCACGCGGCCAGGCTCTATCTGAACTGGGCGGTCTCCCGGGAGGTGCAGAGCGCCGGCGGTGGCTGGAACGTACGCACCGATGTCGCTCCGACCGGCGGACTCAAGCCGATCTGGGAGTACCCCAACGCCCATCTGGACGGATTCGTGTCGTTCATGGAGGACCGGGCGGGCGCCGAGCGGCTGCGGCAGACCATGACGCTCTACTTCGGCGAGGTCCGGGGCCGCCCGTCGCCGGGCCGGCTGGGCCTCCACCCGGGCCGCTGACCGCGGCGGGAAAGCGGCGGGACAGCACGAGCCGCGGGCCGCCCACATCAGGTGTGGTGCGGCCCGCGGCTCTGTGCTGTTGTGCGTATGGCGTTGTGCTGGGTACTGGCGTTGTACGCGGTCAGGCGGACTTTCGGCTGTCCCGCGGGTGCACGGCGATGTTCATGGCGCCGGAGCGCAGGACGGCCAGCCTCTCGGCCAGCACCTCCTCCAGCTCCTCACGCGTGCGTCGCTCCATGAGCATGTCCCAGTGCGTACGTGCGGGCTTGCCCTTCTTCTCTTCGGGGCCATCCCCGTCCACCAGGAGTGCCAGGGCGCCGCACGCCTTGCACTCCCACTCCGGCGGAATCTCTGCCTCTACCGAGAAGGGCATCTCAAATCGATGACCGTTCTGGCATGCGTACTCCACCGCCTGGCGCGGGGCCAGATCGATGCCGCGGTCCGTCTCGTAGCTGGTAACCACGAGTCGCGTGCCGCGGAGAGCTCGCTCACTCATGAATCGTGCCTCCCGGGCTTGTCGCCCACAGGACAGGTGTCGCTGTCGTCGTCATCCGGTCAACGTCCGGTCGGCGGTAAAGATTCCCGTTGCGGGTCTGCGTCGCCCGTCGTGCCGTTGCTATTTCAAGGATTGCGTACCCACCAGCGCCCGGTTTGTCACATCTAACAGGAGATGTCACCCAGCGATTTCGTTTGTCGAGTACGCAGTAACGGTCCGCCTGGCAGGCCAAACGCGTACACTACCGCCCTTTGAGTTCAACGTCTAAATACGCTCCGGTACGGGGTTTCCCGCGGCCGCGATCGCCCGTCCGATCGGGACCCTTGCCAGCAGGCCGAACCCTAGCGCGAAGAAGACCACAAGGGAGATGATCGCGTCGCGGTAGCTCCCGGTGAGCTGAAAAGCCACCCCGAAGACGAGCGGTCCCAGCCAGCTCAGCCCCCGGTCGCTCATCTCGTACGCGGAGAAGTACTCGGCCTCCTTGCCGCTGGGCACCAGATGCGAGAAGAGCGACCGCGACAGCGCCTGGCTGCCGCCCAGCACCAGCCCGATCGCCGCGGCCAGCCCGTAGAACGCGACGGGCGCGCCGGCCGGCAGGAAGTACCCCGCCGCCAGGATGAGCGTCCAGACCGCCAGCGAGCCCAGAATCGTCCGCTTGGCCCCGTACGACCGGGCCAGCCGGCCCATCCCGAGCGCCCCGGCCACCGCCAGGATCTGCACCAGCAGCACGGCCGTGATCAGGGTCGTCTGGTCGAGACCCAGCTCCTCAGAGCCGTAGATCGACGCCTGGGAGATCACCGTCTGGATGCCGTCGTTGTAGATGAGATACGCGAGCAGGAAGGAGAGCGTCAGCGGATGGCGGCGCATGTCCCGCAGCGTGGCCAGCAGCTGCCGCCAGCCGGTCCCCACCGCCCCCTCGCCGGCCGTGCGCTCCACCCGGCGGTCGCGCAGCCGGCGCAGCGGAACGATCGTGAAGGCACCCCACCAGACCCCGGCGGTCGCCAGACAGATCCGTACCGCCACCGACTCCGACACCCCGAACGACTCGTGGCCCGTGTACAGCGCCAGATCGAGCAGCAGCACCAGCGCGCCCGACGTGTAGCCGAACGCCCAGCCCCGGGACGAGACCGCGTCCCGCTCGTCGGGCCCGGCGATCTGCGGCAGATAGGCGTTGTAGAGCACCATCGAGACCGCCAGCGAGGCGTTCGCCACGATCAGCAGCAGCGCGCCCAGCAGATAGCGGTCGCCGTCCAGGAAGAACATCCCCGCCGTGGCGCTCGCGCCCAGATACGCGGAGACCGCCAGCAGCGGCTTCTTCCGCCCCGTACGGTCCGCCGCCGCGCCCGCCAGCGGCATCGCCAGGATGGCCACCACCAGCGAGAGCGAGACCGTGTACGCGAAGACCGAGCCCGCCCGGACCGGCACGCCCAGCGGATGGACATACCCCTCGGCGTCCGCCGCGGCCTTCGCCACCGAGGTCAGATACGGGCCGAGGAACACGGTCAGCACGCTCGTCGAGTAGACCGAGCACGCGAAGTCGTAGAAGTACCAGCCGCGCTGCTCGCGTCTGCGGGCCGCCGTCTCCCCGGCCGTATCGATGGTGTCGGCGCTCACCCGCGTGTCCTCCCCGTACCTTCAGTCCCAGGCGTTCCGCGCGGTCAACACGGTGCGCAACGTCTCCAGTTGATCAGTCATGATGCCATCGACACCGAGATCGAGGAGCGCCTCCATCCGGTCCGCGTCATTGACCGTCCAGACATGGACCTGGAGACCGCGCGCGTGCGCCGTACGGACGAAGCGCTCGTCCACCACCGGGATGCCGCTCTGCGCCTCGGGGACCTGGGCGCACACCGCGCCGGGACGGACCGGCGCGGGGATCCCGTACGAGCGCAGCCGCAGGCCCAGCACGCCCCGTACGCCGTACGAGGTGGCCAGCCGGGGGCCGGCGAGACGGGCCGCCCGCGCCACCCTGGCCTCCGAGAACGAGCCGGCGCAGACCCGGTCCCAGCTGTCCGTCCTGCGGATCAGCCCGACCAGCGGCTCCAGCGCGGGCGCCGCCTTGATGTCCACGTTCCAGCGCGCCTCGGGGAACTCCTCCAGCAGCTCCTCGAAGAGCGGCAGCGGCTCCCGCCCGGCCACCGACGCGCGCCGGACCTCGGCCCACGGCAGGTCCGCGATCCGGCCCCGCGCGTCCGTCACCCGGTCCAGCGTCGGATCGTGGAAGGCGACCAGCCGGCCGTCCGCGGTGGCGTGCACGTCGGTCTCGAAGTGGCGGTAGCCGAGAGCGGCGGCGCGGCGGAACGCGGCGGCCGTGTTCTCCAGGCCGTCCGCCGCGCCGCCGCGGTGGGCGAACGCGATCGGTCCTGGCCGGACGGCGCCCGGCCGGTCGAGATAGGGATGGTGGAGTCGGGTCACCGCGGCAGTATCGCCCCCTCCGGTGACCCCGTGGCGACGGCCGTGCCACCACCGGCCGCCTCCGGGATGGCGAACAGGCGCAGGAAGAACTGCGCCAGCGGCCCGATGGCCAGCGCGTACGCCACCGTGCCGATGCCCACGGAACCGCCCAGCGCGAAGCCCACGGCGACGACGGCCACCTCGATCAGCGTACGGACCAGCCGCACCGAACGGCCGGTCACCCGGTGCAGCCCGGTCATCAGCCCGTCGCGCGGACCGGGACCGAACCGCGCCGTGATGTACAGCCCGGTCGCCACCCCGTTCAGAGCGATCCCCGCGACCAGCAGCGGGATCCGGGCGGCCGGGCCGTGGCCGTCGGGGACCAGCGCCAGCGTCGCGTCCATCGTGATGCCGACCACGAACACATTGGAGACCGTGCCCAGCCCCGGCCGCTGCCGCAGGGGTATCCAGAGCAGCAGCACGACGGCGCCCACGACGATCGACACCACGCCCAGGGACAGCCCGGTCAGCTTGGCCAGCCCCTGCCCCAGCACGCCCCACGGTTCGAGCCCGAGGCCGCCGCGCACGATCAGCGCCGCGCTCGCCCCGTACAGCGAGAGCCCGATGTACAGCTGGGCGAGCCGCCGGGCGAGGTACGGACTCCGTGGGCCGGAGGTGATGGACATGAGACTGCCCCCTGATGGGATCGGTGCGGGACCGGTGCGGTGGCGGGACCGTGCGGACCTTTCCACGCCGGACCGATCCCCCTGGACCGATCCATGGTGGACTGGTAGAAACCACTCTGTGGCTGGCCGGTCTCCGCCAACCATGGCCAATCCGGGGAAGGTGGACTGATTTCCATGGCTCAGTGGACTTCCGCGGTCGGCGCCGCGCAGCTCGCGCGGCAGCTCCAGGCCCAGCGGACCGGGCCTCCCGGAGCCGGCACCCGGCGCCCGCCCGCCTACCGCGCCCTCGCCGACGGTATCCGGCTGCTCGTGCTGGAGGGCCGCGTCCCCGTCGCCGCCCGGCTGCCCGCCGAACGCGAACTGGCGCTCTCCCTCTCCATGAGCCGTACGACGGTCGCCGCCGCCTACGAGGCGCTGCGCACCGAGGGATTCCTGGAGTCGCGCAGGGGCGCCGGCAGCTGGACCGCCGTACCTGCGGGGAACCCGCTGCCCGCGCGCGGCCTCGAACCGCTGCCCCCCGAGTCGCTCGGCTCCATGATCGACCTCGGCACCGCCGCCCTGCCGGCCCCCGAACCCTGGCTCACCCGGGGCGTCCACGGCGCGCTGGAGGAGCTGGCACCGTACGCGCACACCCACGGCGACTACCCGGCAGGACTGCCCGCGCTGCGTCGGATGCTCGCCGACCGCTACACGGACCTCGGCATCCCGACCATGCCGGAACAGATCATGGTCACCACCGGCGCGATGGGCGCGATGGACGCCATCTGCCATCTCTTCGCGGGCCGGGGCGAGCGGATCGCGGTCGAGTCGCCGTCGTACGCCAACATCCTCCAGCTGATGCGCGAGGCGGGCGCCCGGCTGGTCCCGATCGCCATGGCGGAGGGGCTGACCGGCTGGGACCTGCCGCGCTGGCGCCAGGTGCTGCGCGACGCCGCGCCCCGGCTCGCCTACGTCGTCGCCGACTTCCACAACCCGACCGGCGCGCTGGCCGACGAGGACCAGCGCCGGCAGCTGGTCGACGCGGCGCGCTCCGCGGGCACCGTGCTCGTCGTCGACGAGACCATGTCGGAGCTGCCGCTCGACGCGGATGTCGCGATGCCCCGCCGGGTCTGCGCCTTCGACCCGGCCGGCAGCACGGTCCTGACGGTCGGTTCGGCGAGCAAGGCATTCTGGGCGGGGATGCGCATCGGCTGGGTGCGCGCGGCCCCCGATGTGATCCGCTCCCTGGTCTCCGCGCGCGCGTACGCCGACCTCGGCACCCCGGTCCTCGAACAGCTCTCCGTCAACTGGCTCATGCGGACCGGCGGCTGGGAGGAGGCCGTCGCGCTGCGCCGGGCGCAGGCGCGGGAGAACCGGGACGCGCTGGTCGCCGCCGTACGGGACCAGCTGCCCGACTGGGAGTTCCACGTGCCGCACGGCGGGCTGACCCTGTGGGTGCGCACGGGCGGGCTGTCCGGCTCGCGGCTGGCCGAGGTGGGGGAGCGGGTCGGGGTAAGGGTGCCGTCCGGGCCGCGCTTCGGCGTGGACGGGGCCTTCGAGGGGTACGTACGGCTGCCGTTCACCGTCGGCGGCCCGGTCGCCGTCGAGGCGGCGGCCCGGCTGGCGACGGCGGCGCGCCTGGTGGCGACCGGCGCGACCACCGGCACGGACGCGCCGCGCACCTTCGTCGCGTAACGGCGCGGTGCCCGGACGGTCCCGTACGGATCAGCCCTCGGCCGGCGCACCCACCGGCGCCTGCGCCTGCTCCACATGCGCGTCCGGTACGGCGTCCGCCACCGGAACCGGCGGTGACACCGGCGCGGGCGGCGCGGACCGGGGCGGCAGCAGGTCCAGGACCGCGCGCCGGTGCGCCTCGCTCGTCGCCTCGTCGTACGGGTCGGGCGTGGCCGGGACCTGGAGCCTGAGCACCGGGCCGCCGCCGAGGCGCGCGTAACCCCGCCCCGGCGGGACGTCAGGGACGGGCGTGGTGTGCGGCGGCGCCCCGAGCACCGCCTCCGCCTGCGCGGGGGAGACGGGTCCGAGGACGACCCGGGCGTGGGTGTGCGACCGCACCGTCTCGGCGACCGCGGCGGGCGCGTCCAGCTGGTCGGCCACGACCACGGTCACGTGCACGGCCCCGCCGTGCCGCAGCGGGATCTGGAGCAGCTCCTGCGGATCGGGCCGCCCGTCGGCCGCCGCGAGATGGCCGAAGACGCTCGGCCGGTCCAGCAGGATCCACAGCGGTCTGCGGGTGTCCTGGGGCGCGGGAAGGCCGGACTGCCGGGCCCGGTTGGCGGCGATCAGCCGGCGCTGCGTCTCGTGCGCGGCCCACTCAAGGCCCGCCAGCGCGCCGGACAGCCCGCACTCCACGGCCAGGACGCCCTCGCGCCCGGTCAGGCAGGCGAACTCACCGGTCCCGCTGCCCTCCACGATCAGCACGTCGCCGTCGCCGTCGCGGAGCGCCTGGAGCGCGAGCGAGCGCAGCAGAGCGGTGGCGCCGCTGCCCGGCCGGCCGAGGACCAGCAGATGCGGCGCGGTGGAGCGCGGGCCGGTCCGCCAGAGCACCGGAGAGGCGTCCAGCGCCTCGCCGCCCGCCACGACCGGCACGGTGCGCCGTACCGCGCCCTCGTCGGTGAAGCCGAGCACGCTCTCCCCGGGACCGGTCACGAAGTGCTGGGCCGCGATGGCGGTGGGGAGCGGGGACAGCACCGTCATCACGAGCTGATTGGCCTCCTCGTCCCAGTCGAAGAGGTACTCGCGGCCCCGCCCGGACTTGGCGTGCAGCAGATGCTCGACGCGGGCGCGCGCGTCGGGCTCACCGTCCGGGAAGTACGGGGGGTAGGTCAGCCGGAGCCGGGTGAGCCGGCCCCCGTCGTCGAAGGCGTATCCGTCGAAGGCCGTACTCCACTCGCCGCCGTGCGCGAAGAGCGGGCTCGGGTCCTCCGGCACGGAGAAGTACGGTACGAGCGCCTCGTAGAGGGACTGGAGACGCCGCACCTCCGCCTCGTCGGGCCCGGTGCTCACGGGCGTACGGTCCCGCCCCTTCCAGCCGGCCACGGCCATCACCCCGATCAGGGCCAGCAGCGGCCCGTACGGGACGAGCGCGATCACCAGCACGCAGGCCGCGACCAGGAACAGCGCGGGACCGCGCCGGTCCTTGGGCGTCCCGGCCCACCGCCGGCGGCCGGCGCCGGCGAGCATCCGCAGACCACGGGAGACCGTGATCAGCGGATGGAGCACATCGGTGGCGCCGTCGGCGGCCGTGCGGGCCATATCGCGACCGCGAGCGATCTGGACGCTGCCGCTGGTGAGGATGCGGGGGAGTGGTCGCCGGGCCACGTGTGTCTCCTGATGCGGGTGTGGAAGGGAAGGGGCGGGACCGCGTCTAGGGCCTGTGTGGGGTTGTGATCTGGGCTCGCGGGGCGTGGCACGCACGCTCGCGGCGTTGCCGAAATGCCCTAGTAGCTCCGCTACGAGGGC